>NZ_FOVS01000009.1:0-201601 GCF_900115235.1 Pseudomonas sp. NFACC24-1 | reverse complement strand
AACACGCCTGAGCAAAACGCGGAGGCGTACCGCACGACCGAGAATCGGCAAGTCACGAACGGTACGCTCGCAATACTCATGAGTGCTTGAACAGGTTTTCTGGCACCCGCCGCAGGATGGGAATCGGGTGGGATGGGGAATCAGGTCGATCTGAAGCGCGTCGCCATCAGGCTTGATCGTAACGACAGAAAAGCCCTCCCAAAAAGGAAGGAAAGTATTAATATCGCGCATAAGAACGCCGGTTTGTTAGATGTGTTTGCTCGCACGAACATCATCAATCAAATCGGCGTTCTTGTTTCTGTGTTTCCCGGGATTCCGTGAAGAACCGTAAAAAAGCCCCTGCACATCATTACACAGCCTGGTTCTGTAGGAGCTGGCGAAGCCTGCGATCTTTTGATCTTTCGCTCACGACTCAATCGGCTTTGGAAAGATCGCAGCCTCGCTTCGCTCGACAGTTCCTACGAGTCCAGCGGGAGCAAGCTCCCTTGCTGCAATTAAACCGGGCCCAGCCCATTGTCGAGCCACCTCGTAACGCGATAAGGTTCGGCTCCCCGACGCGCTTAAAATTCGCTGTGCACCGCCGCGCGGGGATCGCTGGCGGCCGGCACCCGTGAACTGACGAGTAACACGATGGCTGATTTACCGATCAATGACCTTAACGTCGCCTCCAACGAGACCCTCATCACGCCTGACCAGCTCAAGCGCGATATCCCCCTGAGCGACGCTGCCCTGCGCACCGTGACCAAGGGCCGGGAAGTCATTCGCAACATCCTGGACGGCACCGACCATCGCCTGTTCGTGGTCATCGGCCCCTGCTCGATCCATGACATCAAGGCCGCCCACGAATACGCCGAGCGCCTGAAAGTGCTGGCGGCGGAAGTCTCCGACACCTTGTACCTGGTCATGCGCGTGTATTTCGAGAAACCGCGCACCACCGTCGGCTGGAAAGGCCTGATCAACGACCCGTACCTGGATGACTCCTTCAAGATCCAGGACGGCCTGCACATCGGTCGCCAGTTGCTGCTGGACCTGGCGGAAATGGGCCTGCCCACCGCCACCGAAGCCCTGGACCCGATCTCGCCGCAGTACTTGCAGGACCTGATCAGCTGGTCGGCCATCGGCGCGCGCACCACCGAATCCCAGACCCACCGCGAAATGGCCTCCGGCCTGTCGTCGGCGGTGGGCTTCAAGAACGGCACCGACGGCGGTCTCACCGTGGCGATCAACGCCTTGCAGTCGGTTTCCAGCCCGCACCGCTTCCTGGGCATCAACCAGGAAGGTGGCGTGTCGATCGTCACCACCAAGGGCAACGCCTACGGTCACGTGGTGCTGCGCGGTGGCAACGGCAAGCCGAACTACGACTCGGTCAGCGTCGCACTGTGTGAGCAGGCGTTGAACAAAGCCAGGATCAAGCCGAACATCATGGTCGATTGCAGCCACGCCAACTCCAACAAGGATCCGGCGCTGCAACCGTTGGTGATGGAGAACGTGGCCAACCAGATCCTGGAAGGCAACCAGTCGATTATCGGCCTGATGGTCGAAAGCCACTTGAACTGGGGCTGCCAGGCAATCCCGAAAGACCTCGCCGACTTGCAGTACGGCGTCTCCATCACCGATGCCTGCATCGACTGGAGCGCGACCGAGAACACCCTGCGCAGCATGCATGCCAAACTCAAGGACGTGCTGCCGAAGCGGCAGCGTAGCTAACAAAGATCGCAGCCTCGTTTCACTCGACAGCTCCTACACGGCTTCTACACGTATTTGGGTGGGGATGTAGGAGCTGGTGAAGCCTGCGATCTTCAAGGCATAAAAAAACGCCGGACTTTTCAGTCTGGCGTTTTTTATTGGGGAATCCGTTTTCTCAGAGCTTCGCCGCGTGCCGCTGGTGACGCTCCATGTAACGCTCTACGTAGGAGCAGGATGGGATCACCGTGTAGCCCATCTCTTCAGCGTACTGCAGCGCTCTTTCGGTCAGCGCCGCCGCGATGCCCCGGCCGCGCAAGGCGTTGGGCACGAAGGTGCGATAGATATCCAGGGTCTGCTTGCCCAGGTCCATATAGGTCAGATAGGCACGATGACCGTCCACATTGGTCTCGAACTGATGACCAGCCTGGTCATGGTGGATGGTAACCGCCTCGCTCATCACTACTCCTCGCGGGTCTGAATGCCGACCCCTACCTTACCGATGTTTTTCCGGCGAAGGAACATCTACGCCACCCCGTGCCTTCCTGGTCACCGAGCGCCAAAACCGATCCGCTCAAACCCGAGCACGTCGTGAATAGTAGGCACCAATGACGCAAATGCTCAAGGCACGCCTGTCATCGAAGGGGTAAACCTGGTCGGGTTTATCGATTGAGCGCCATCGTCGAGCGGTAGTCGGTCACGGTGCAATAGCTGAACATCGCCAGTTGTTGAGTCTTGAGACGAGCGCGCGTAGTTAAAGTCACCGCCAATACCAATAAAGATGCCTGGGACATTGCGCAAAAAATGTACAAAAGTGTAGGTGAATCAATAAACAACGACGTTAGCGAGGGCGGCAAGAGTTCTCCCCCACTGCGGAACTTTTCTTCGTCGACGCGCTCCTGCCAAGGGCTTGGGGCTGTATATTTTTTCAACACCCCTAAGAAAAGTTGCTCGAAAAAGAATCACCGCCTACAATTTTTTTGCTTCTTGCGCTACGTCAGTTTACTTACTACAAGTAATGGGTAGTATGTACGCCGGCTAACTCTCCAGTCTGGGGAGACAGTCACTAATAGAAAGTCCTTGAAGGGGAAACCGATGAACAACGTTCTGAAATTCTCTGCTCTGGCCCTGGCCGCAGTTCTGGCTACCGGTTGCAGCAGCGCATCGAAAGAAACCGAAGCACGTCTGACTGCTACCGAAGACGCAGCAGCTCGCTCCCAGGCTCGTGCAGACGAAGCTTACCGTAAAGCTGATGAAGCTCTGGCTGCTGCTCAAAAAGCACAACAGACTGCTGACGAAGCTAACGAGCGTGCTCTGCGCATGCTGGAAAAAGCTAGCCGCAAGTAATAGTCCTTCGGGATTGTTATCGAGCCGACCCATTTTTGGGTCGGCTTTTTTATTGCTTGGCGTTTAAGCAGGCGATAAAAAACCCGCCGACATCGCGAAACGTCGGCGGGTTGCTTTCGAGTTTTACTGCTGCAAGTCGATCGGCGCGCTCGAGACCATCGGTGCCGAGGTATTGGGAACGGCGATTTCCACCGGCAGGCCATCTTCCGCCGCCACCACGTCCCGCACCACGTCCCAGTTCATGCGCAGGTTACTGGTGATGTCTTCGCGCTTGAGCATCGCATTGATCACCGCGGTGTGCTTGTCCACCACCGACGGGTTGCCCTTGTCGTCCAGCGGCGTATGCGCTTCCAGGTACACCTTGCCACCGCTCAAGCCCAGCTTGTAGGGATCGTTGATGATCCGCACCGACGTGCCCACCGGAACCATGCCGGCCATTTCCAGTACGTTGTTGTTGAACATCCGGAAACAACCGTGGCTGGTCCGCATGCCGATGCCGAACTTCTTGTTCGAACCATGGATCAGGTAGCCCGGGGTACCCAGGGTGAACTTGAAAGGGCCCAGCGGGTTATCCGGACCGGCGGGCACGACATTCGGCAACGGATCGCCGTCGGCAGCGTGTTCGGCCTTGATCGATGCGGGCGGAGTCCAGGTCGGGTTCGGAGTCTTGGCGATGATGCTGGTGTGGGCGATCGGCGAGCCCCAGCCCTCACGACCAATCCCCAGCGGGAAGGTGTAGACCACGTTCCGCCCCTTGGGGAAATAGTAGAGACGGTACTCGGCCAGGTTGATCACGATACCCTCGCGCGGGCCCGGCGGCAGGATAAAGCGGGTGGGCAGCACGATCTCGGTGCCAGCACCAGGCAACCAGGGATCGACCCCCGGGTTGGCGGCGACCATCTCGCTGTAGCCCAGGTCATAGGTGGTGCCCAGGTCGGCGAAAGTGTCTTCGTATTTGGCCTTGATGACTTGCACCTGGCCAACGATGTCTTCACCCGGCGGTGGCAGAGGCAGCTCGAGTGCGGCAACGGGGCCCGCCATACACAGGGCGGCAAGAGACAGGCAGCGGGCGACGGCAGGCAAGCGCGGCAACATCCGGGAAATCCTTCGCAGATCGAACAAGGGGTATGAAAACGGCGATTGTACACTGCCACTCTTTATTTCGGGGAGAGCGGTAAGGCGGCGTCCGATGCACAGCATTTTTCGGCATTCACCCCGCGCTGAGGGATTACAACTCGAACCGCAGCTCCGGCCAGATCGGCGAGGTTCCGCGCTTCTGGGATTCCAGGATCGCCCGGCACAGCGAGCACAGGCGATGATCCTGGAAAATCTTGCGATCGACGCTCGACCAGCGCGGCTGGGCCGGCAGCAGGCTACCGCAGAGGGTCCGGTCGGCCGAGCCACCGAGTTCCAACTGCCGGGTCACCAGATGCACCCGTACTTCCTGGCAGGCGAACAGATCCAGCTGCTCGTCAGGCTCGATCAGTTGGTAGGCAAACAGGGACCAGGCGGGACGCGGCATCGGGGGCTCCAAATCGGGGGCGCCACATTAGCCGAAAGCCCGCCGGTAGAAAAGCGTCAAAGCAGCGGTTTCAGCGTCGGCCAGACATTTTCCAGCAACTTGCCCTGGGCGGCGACGGACGGGTGCAATCCGTCGCCTTGCATCATTCCGGGAACACCTCCGATATCCTTGAGGAAAAACGGCACCAGCGGCACTTTTTTCTCCTCGGCCAGGGTGCTGTAGACCCGGGCGAAGGCATCGGTGTATCGGCGCCCGTAATTGGGCGGCAGTTGCATGCCCAGCAACAACACCTTGGCACCGCTTGCCCGGGAACTGTCGATCATCGCTGCAAGGTTTTGTTGC
Organism: Pseudomonas sp. NFACC24-1; assembly: GCF_900115235.1. NCBI lineage: Bacteria > Pseudomonadati > Pseudomonadota > Gammaproteobacteria > Pseudomonadales > Pseudomonadaceae > Pseudomonas > Pseudomonas sp. NFACC24-1. The sequence continues at coordinate 196,707 of NZ_FOVS01000009.1, read as the reverse complement.
AATTGCGTTGGCGGTTGCCCGCGCAAGCCATCGTTGCCACCCAGCTCCAGGATCACCAGGTCCGGTTTATGGGCTGCAAGCAGCGCCGGCAGCCGCGCCTGGCCTCCGGCGCTGGTGTCCCCGCTGATGGAGGCATTGACCACTTTATCGTCAAAACCCTCGGCCTTGAGCCGCTGTTCGAGCAACGACACCCACCCTTGTCGGGTATCCAGGCCGAAAGCCGCGCTGATACTATCGCCAACGATCAGGACTGTACCCGCCGCTGCGTTCTGGGCCATGCACATCAAGGCCAGGCCGGCACTCAAAAACCACACACGCATCGGATTCTCCATGGGCTCAAGCATTCTCACCGCGACGGACCTTAGCAAAGTGGTCGCCAGCGCGGAAGGTGAACTGACCATCCTGCACGAACTCAGCCTGGAACTGAACAAAGGCGACAGCCTGGCCATCGTCGGCGCGTCCGGTTCCGGAAAATCCACGCTCCTGGGCCTGCTGGCCGGCCTCGACCTGCCCAGCAGCGGCGAGGTCACACTCGCCGGCCAGGCCCTCAGCGCACTGGATGAAGACCAGCGTGCGCGGATCCGCGCCGAGCATGTCGGTTTCGTTTTCCAGTCGTTCCAGTTGCTCGACAGCCTCAACGCACTGGAAAACGTCATGCTTCCGCTGGAGCTTGACGGCCGCAAGGATGCCCGCGAACGCGCCACGCAACTGCTGCAGCGCGTCGGCCTGGGCCAGCGCCTGACCCATTCACCGCGCCAGCTCTCCGGCGGCGAACAGCAACGGGTGGCGATTGCCCGCGCCTTTGCCGCGGAACCCGACGTGCTGTTTGCCGACGAACCCACTGGCAACCTCGACAGCCACACCGGCGAGCGCATCAGCGACCTGCTGTTCGAACTGAACAAGGAACGCGGCACGACCCTGGTGCTGGTCACCCATGATGAACGCCTGGCCCATCGCTGCCGGCGCCTGATCCGACTTGAAGCCGGCGAGATGGTCGCCCCTCTGGAGCCTTGATGGCACGCTTGCCGCTGTTGCGCCTGTTCAGTCTCGCTGTCCGTCAATTGCTTCGCGATGCCCGCGCCGGTGAGTTGCGGGTGTTGTTCTTCGCCCTGCTGGTGGCGGTGGCGGCGAGTACCGCCATCGGCTACTTCGGTGCCCGCCTCAACGGCGCGATGATGATGCGCGCCACCGAATTCCTCGGCGCCGACCTGCTGCTCGAAGGTAGCTCGCCGGCCCGCCCGGAACAGATCCGCAGCGGCACCGAACTGGGGCTGGAACACGCCCGGGTGGTGGAGTTCTCCAGTGTCGTGGCCACCGACAATGGCATCCAGCTGTCCAGCGTCAAGGCGGCCGATGACCGCTATCCATTGCGCGGCGAGCTGAAAAGCAGCCCCGCCCCGTTCGCGCCGGAAGAAACCGGCGGCCGTCCGAACCCTGGCGAGGCCTGGGTCGAGGCGCGGCTACTGACGGCACTGGACCTGAAGATCGGCGACAGCATCGACGTTGGCAACCAAACCCTGCGGTTGGCCCGAGTGCTGACCTATGAACCGGATCGCGCCGGCAATTTCTACAGCCTCACCCCGAGAGTGCTGATCAACCTCAAGGACCTGGAGGCCACCGGCGTGGTGCAACCGGGCAGCCGGGTCAGCTATCGCGACCTGTGGCGCGGTCCGGCACCGGCCTTGCAAACCTACCGCGACCTGGTCAAGCCTGGCCTTGAAGCCAACCAGCGCCTGCAGGATGCCCGCGACGGCAACCGTCAGATCGGCGGCGCCCTGGGCAAGGCCGAGCGCTACCTGAACATGGCCAGCCTGGTGGCGGTTTTGCTGTCCGGGGTCGCCGTCGCGCTCTCGGCCAACCGCTTTGCCACCCGACGCTTCGATGCCAGCGCGCTGCTGCGCTGCCTGGGCCTTTCACGTCGAGAAACCATGGTGCTGTTCAGCCTGCAATTGACGGTGCTGGGCCTGCTCGCCAGCATCAGCGGCGCCCTGCTCGGCTGGATCGCCCAACTGGGCCTGTTCGCCCTGCTGCACGACCTGCTACCCACCACCGTTCCGCCGGGCGGCCTGCTGCCGGCGATCGCCGGGATCGGCACCGGGCTGGTGGCGCTGGCCGGGTTCGCCCTGCCGCCACTGGCTGCGCTGGGACGGGTGCCACCGTTGCGCGTGCTGCGCCGGGACATGCTGCCGATCCCGTCCAGCTCCTGGGTGATCTACGGTGCCGCTCTAGGTGCCCTGGGCCTGATCATGTGGCGCCTGAGCCTGGACCTGGTCCTGACCTTCGCCCTGCTGGGCGGTGGCGTCGTTGCCGCGCTGGTGCTGGGCGGCTTGTTGTTGCTGCTGCTCCAGAGCCTGCGTCGCCTGCTCGCCCGCGCCGCCCTGCCCTGGCGCCTGGGCCTCGGCCAATTGCTGCGCCATCCCTTGGCCGCCGCCGGCCAGGCCTTGGCGTTCGGCCTGATCCTGTTGTCCATGGCGTTGATCGCGCTACTGCGCGGTGAACTGCTGGACACCTGGCAAAACCAGTTGCCCAAAGACGCGCCGAATTACTTCGCCCTGAACATCCTGCCCAACGACAAGCAGGCCTTCACCGACAAACTGCTGGAATTGTCCGCACAATCGGCTCCGCTCTATCCCGTGGTACCTGGGCGCCTCATCAGCATCAATGGCGAACCGGCCACGGAGTTCGTCACCAAGGACTCGGCGGGTGACCGGGCGCTGCAGCGCGACCTGAGCCTGACCTGGGCTGCGGACCTGCCGGCGGGCAACGTCGTCACCGCAGGGACCTGGTGGCCGCAGCAGCCTGCGGACGATGTCCCGGGGGTTTCGGTGGAAGGCAAAGTGGCCGAGAACCTCAAGATCAAGTTGGGCGACCGCCTGGTCTTCAGCGTGGGCGGGGTCAACCGTGAAGCGAAGGTCACCAGCCTGCGGGAAATCAACTGGGACAATTTCCAACCCAACTTCTTCATGATCTTCCAGCCCGGTACATTGAAAGACCTGCCGGCGACCTACCTCACCAGTTTCTACCTGGCGCCGGGCCACGACCAACAGATCGTCGACCTTTCCCGGGCCTTTCCGGCGGTGACGATCCTGCAAGTCGAGGCCCTGCTCGAACAACTGCGCAGCATCCTGGCCCAAGTGACCCTGGCCGTGGAGTACGTGTTGCTGTTCGTGCTGGCGGCGGGAATGGCGGTGTTGTTCTCCGGCCTGCAGGCGACCCTCGACGAGCGGATCCGCCAAGGCGCGCTGTTGCGCGCACTGGGCGCCGAACGGCCCCTGCTGGTCAAGGCCCGGCGCATCGAGTTCGGCCTGCTGGGCGCCGTCAGTGGGCTGCTGGCGGCCCTGGGTTCGGAACTGGTGAGCCTGGTGCTTTACCGGTACGCCTTCGACCTGCCCTGGCATCCGCATCCATGGCTGTTGGTATTACCGCTGCTGGGGGCTTTGTTGATCGGCGCAGCCGGGGTGTTCGGCACCCGTCGGGCGCTCAACGCCAGCCCGCTGACAGTATTGCGCGAGGGTTGATAGACTCCCGGCTTCGCTATCACAAGAAGTTGCCATGAGCCGTTATCGCCCACCTCGCTCCGCCGGCACCGCGCTGATCACCCCCGAGGGTGAAGCGCGGATGCGCGCTGAATTCCATGAGCTATGGCATGTGCGCCGTCCCCAGGTGACCCAGGCGGTCAGCGAGGCGGCAGCCCAGGGGGATCGTTCGGAAAATGCCGAATACACCTACGGCAAGAAAATGCTCCGGGAAATCGACAGTCGCGTGCGCTTCCTCACCAAGCGCCTCGAAGCGCTCAAAGTGGTCAGTGAAAAACCCAGCGATCCGAACAAGGTATATTTTGGCGCCTGGGTCACGGTTGAAGATGAGGACGGCAAGGAATCACGCTACCGCATCGTCGGCCCGGACGAGCTGGACCTGAAGCAGAACCTGATCAGCATCGACTCGCCGTTGGCACGGGCGCTGATCGGCAAGGCCCTGGACGCCGAGGTCAGCGTCCAGACGCCCACAGGCGAGAAACGGGTCTACATCGTGGACATCGCGTATCCGTAACCTTCACCTCAACGGCGCGTGATCAAGCCCTGCCGTGCGACACGGGTCAGTTGCCGGATCATTTCAGGAGCGTCCGCTGCGCTGGGGGACTGGATGACAGCCAGGTCGAAGCTGTCATTGGCAAAACGCGCCAGCGACTCACCGTCTTCGACAAACTGGATCAGGAAAGCGGCAGGCCCGTGGTTGCGACGCGGCCAGCCGTCGAGGTAACGCAAGAGTGTTGGCTGGTGAGTGCCGCCCAGGAGAATTTTCGGGTTGCGTTGCACAAGGTTCGCCGTGATCGGCGCAAGACGTACAAGGGGACTGGGTGCGTTCATCGTGTCGTGTCTCTGCCTCGAAAGTCTGCATGGCAGGTGAGAGGCAACACCGAACCAGCGCTTTAGCGGTATTTCGAAACCGTTCTTTCCGGCTTCTATCGGCAACGGGAGAGTCACCTGGCGCCCCGCAAGTAGCTGTTTAAATCGGCGCATGAGCGGCATCCTAGAGAAGCTGACCGGCCAGTGTCAAGAATCACTCCCCATAAAAAAAGGCCCGTACAAGACGGGCCTCGGGTTCCAACCGTGCACTCAACCCGCGATGGCGCGATCGACCGACAGCTTGCCCGCCCCTTCGATCAGCACGGCAATACTGCCCGCCAGCAAGGCCAGGGCGAACTCATAACCGTTGTTGGCCATGAACAAGCCGTTACCGATGTGCACGGAGAAAATCGCCACCAGCGACAGGAAGGCCAGGCCAAGTGCCGCAGGACGCGCCAGCAGACCGACGATCAGCGCCAGCCCGGCGAAAAACTCCGTACCGCCCGCCAGCGTCGCCATCACATAGCCCGGGGTCAGACCGATGCTTTCCATCCACTGCGCCGTGCCTGCCAGGCCGTAGCCACCAAACAGGCCAAAGAGTTTCTGTGAGCCGTGGGCGGCAAAGATGACACCGACGGCGATGCGCAGGACAGTCAACCCATAGCCGGCGCGGGTGAACAGAACTTTGTTGATGAGAGTGCTCATAAGGTCATTCCTTGGGAGTAGTAGAGAGTTGGCCGCTATATTAATCAATAAAATTCATGTTAAAAGCGGAAAAAATCCGTAATACCAATCAATTTATTCGATCACTTACGCAATGCAACCTTTTGCTCCTTCGGTTCCAAGGACTCCCGTTCACGATCAAACGCCAGATAGTACTTATTCACACTATTAACATAGCTGACGGCGCCCATTCCTACCTGCTCCATGGCAATGCGTTCGACCTGGAAAAACCATTGGTTGGGGTTCAGCCCCCGTCGCCGGGCCTCGGCTCGCATGCCTTGGACGCGCTCGGGGCCCATGTTGTAGGCCGCCAGGACGAAGGCCATGCGCTCGCGCTCGTTGAGCTTGGGGCTGGCAAAGAACTTGCGACGAATGAGGGCCAGGTACTTGGCGCCGGCCTGCACATTGGCGTCCACGTTCTGGATGTTATCGACCCCGACCCGCTGGGCTGCCGCCGGAGTGATCTGCATCAGGCCGGTGGGGCCTGCACCGCTGCGCGCATTGGGTTGCAGGGCCGATTCCTTGAACGCCAGGGCCGCCAGGTTGAGCCAGTCCATGCCCTGGGCATCGGCATGCTTTTGCAGCACCGGACGCAAGTTTTCCAGGCGTTGGCGGTTGGCCCGGGCCAGCGGATAGTGGACCTGATACAAACGCCGGTAGATGCGCAGAAACGCCGCGTCCTGGTTGGAGGGCACCTTGTAGGTCACCAGGAACCGGTCGATGCTCGCCCGCAGCATGGCGGCGTCACGGCGAACGAACCAATACTCGTCACCCGGCTCGCCAATCAGCACCTGGCGGTCGAAGCGCAGCTTGGGCAGGATCTTGCTCCAGCGCTCGGCAATAGGTTGCTCGACGATGGTCAAATGGAAAATCCCGCCCTGGACCATCTCCAGGACATCTTCCACAGCCAGGGTAGGATCGACCCATTCGATCTTCACTGGCGGCAGCTTGAGCAGCGCCAGTTTCTGGTTGATCTGGCTCACGGCATCCCCGGCCGCACTGCCGTTGGGCAGGGCCAGTGTTTTGCCGGAAAGTTGCTCCACACGCGTGTAACGCTTCTCCCCCTTGATGCCCACCAACAGCAAAGGCACGTCGGTACGGATCGGATTGCTGGCGCTGACGGCATGGCCGGCCTGAGGTTCGAGCAGCTCGCCCGGCGCGACGAGGTCGCCCTCCCCGCGCTGCAAGGCACCGAGCAATTGGTCCTTGGCCTTGGGAATGATCTTGAGGGTAATTTCCTGGCCGTCCCGGGCGTGGCCGTTGAGGTATTGCTCGAAGGCGCGCAGCCGATGGTATTCGACGCCAATGGGTTGCCCCTGGACTTCACCGGAGCTGTTGCGGCTCTGGTTGACCAAAACCTTCAACACACGGCTGCTGCGGATCTGCGCCAGGTCGCGCACCGTGCCCGGCGCCGCCGCTTGCACCGGCCCGGGCAGCCGGGCTTCGGCCGGTATCGGCAACAGCAGCGAACAACACAACAGTAACAATACCTGGGGACGTGTCATCCACTCTCCGGAAGGAACACTGCGGACCGCCTCCGTGAAAAACGAGGCTGAGTCGACAGAAACAGAGCGCCTGGGGCGCTGAAAAAGTGCGGAAGACTGGCACAGTGATGGCGTTTATACCAACCCTATGTATCTCGCGGCCTTAACAGACAGCCTCAACTCGTTGTAGTTCTTGGCTTTTCTTATAAATCTACAGCTCTGATATGCTTTCCGGCCTTTGGGCCGAGGTAGCACCATGCAACTCATCGATATCGGCGTCAACCTGACCAACCCCAGTTTCACCGACAAATACCAGGCGGTGCTTGAGCGCGCCTATGCATCCGGGGTCTGCCAACTGGTCTTGACCGGCACCAGCATCGAGGGCAGCGAACAGGCCCTGGAGTTGTGCCAACACCTCGACGAGACCGGGGAACGACTGTTTTCCACCGCCGGCATTCACCCCCACAGCGCCAGCGAGTGGACCGCCGACAGCGCCCGGCACCTCAAGGACCTGCTGATGCACAGCCGCGTGCGCGCGGTGGGTGAATGCGGGCTGGATTTCAACCGAGACTTCTCGCCCCGCCCCCAGCAGGAAAAGGTCCTGGAGGAACACCTCGCCCTGGCGGCCCAGTTGCAATTACCGGTCTTCCTGCATGAGCGCGACGCCGACCAGCGCTTGCTGGACATCCTCCGGGAGTTTCGCGATCAATTGCCAGCGGCCGTGGTGCACTGCTTCACCGGGGAAAAAAAGGCGTTGTTCAGCTACCTCGATCTCGACCTGCATATTGGTATCACTGGCTGGATCTGCGACGAACGCCGGGGCACGCACCTGCACCCATTGGTGCGCGAAATACCCCGTGGCCGGCTGATGCTCGAAAGCGACGCGCCCTACCTGCTACCCCGCACGCTGCGGCCCAAACCCAAGAACGGACGCAACGAGCCGGCCTACCTGACGGAAGTCCTGCGCGAAGTGGCCTTGCACCGGGGCGAAACCCGGGAAGACCTGGCAGCCCACAGCAGCGCCTGCGCCCGGACGTTCTTTGGGTTGCCCACGATCTCCTGACCCCTGCAAATCCCTGTGGGAGCGAGCTTGCTCGCGATAGTGGCGTATCAGCCTGCACATTGGCTGACTGACACACCGCTATCGCGAGCAAGCTCGCTCCCACAAGAGGACTTCGTTGTCTGTTAGACCTCTGTTGACCCACATCAAAATCCCGACACCTGAATAGCGGCAGAATAATGGCACCTTGCCAATGCTGTTTCCGCTATCAGAGAAGACCTTCCATGGGTGCCTGGCTTAGCAATATCTCGTTGAAATACAAATTCTGGGCGGTCAATGCGGTCGCCTTTATCACCACCTTGCTGCTGGTGCTCTACGCGGTGCACCTCGAACAGCAGGCGCGCAACCACGCAGCCCAGGCAAACGCCCAGGTCCAAGCACAAGTGCTCAAGGCCTGGCCTGCCGGGCAACCCTTGCCCAGGGCTGACGGTCTCTTGGCATTCCAGCGCGACCAGGTCCCGGTGTTCAACGAACGGCCGTTACCTTCGCTGGCTCAGGTCGATGGCTGGGTCGAACTCGATGCCGGGCCGTTGCTTGGCGACGATCCGTTGCTGGGTGCCCAAGTGATCCGTCGAGATGACGGACAGTCACTCGCGGTGTTGGCCCGAGGTGTAAGCCTGAGCCAAGTGTTCGCTGAACGCTTTAGGCAATACGCCATGGCCGTGTTCGTGTTGATGCTGGCAATGTTGGGCGCCTCGCAGCTACTGATCCGCTTTTTGCTCAGCCAGCTCAACACGCTCAAAGACGTGATGCTGCATGTGGAAAAAACCGGTGACCTGTCCGCCCGCGTGCCTCTGGCCTGCGAGGACGAAGTGGGCCAGATGGCGGCGGCGTTCAACGCCATGCAGGCCGGTTATCAACGGGTGGTCGACACCGTCGCCAGCACTGCCCGGCAGCTGGACAGTGGTGCGGCGCGCCTGGCGTCGAGCATGAACGATGTTCGCCACGGCATGCTCGGCCAACAAAGCGAAACCGATCAGGCAGCCACGGCGATCAACGAAATGTCCGCCACGGTTTATCACATCGCCCAACACGCCGGCGCCACCCGCGACCTGTCGAAAACCGCCGACACCCTGGCCGGCAACGGTCACGAAGTGGTCGGTCGGGTGCAACTGTCGATCACCGGATTGTCGTCGGGGGTGCAGCAGACTGCCGAAATGATCCAGCGCCTGGCCGAAGACAGTCAGAAGATCAACGGCGTGGTCAATGTGATCCACAGCATCGCCGAGCAAACCAATCTGCTGGCCCTGAACGCGGCCATCGAAGCGGCGCGGGCCGGGGAAATGGGCCGAGGTTTTGCCGTGGTGGCCGACGAGGTGCGCAACCTGGCCAAACGGGTACAGGCCTCCACGGATGAAATCACCGTCATGGTCGCGGCCTTGCAAGCCGGGACCCGGGACGCGGTGGACTTCATGCAGGAGAGTTCGCTCAAGGCCGACGATTGCGTGCAACAGGCCCGCGAGGCCGGCGACGCGCTGGCTCAGATCACCGCAGCGGTGGCCCAAATGCGCGAGAGCAACACCCAGATCGCGGTCGCGGCCGAGCAGCAAAGCCACGTCGCCGAGGAAATGAACCGGGCGGTGGTGAGCATTCGCGACGTGACCGAAAACACCGTGCGCCAGACCGTCGACTCAGCCACCACCAGCGATGAATTGGCAACGTTGGCGGGCGAGTTGAGCAAGGCGATCGGGCAGCTCAAACTTTGAGGAGGCCTTCGCGAGCAAGCTCGCTCCCACATGGGATCGAGTCGGACAAAAAAGTTTGTTAACCCGACAGACCCCATGTGGGAGCTCGCTCGCGAAGAGGCCAGTACAGTCAACTCAAATATAACCTTTGAAACTCTATCGCCCCGATAACCAACCTCGATTCGCAGGCGCCCTGGTCGGCACCTATTCTTCAAGCATAAGTGCACACGAATCGAGGAATAGCATCATGGGCAAACGTCACCCCAATCTTCCAGCCTGGCAATGGCGCGCCTACCCCGACAATCATCGCCACCCCACCAACCTGGTGTTGCACCTGATTGCCGTGCCGCTGTTCATCATCGCGTTTCTGCTGATTGTGACGGGCGTGTTCAGCTTGAGTCTGGGGGACATCGCCATCGGCGTCATCGGCCTGCTCGCGGCACTCGGCTTGCAGCGTCACGGACACAGCCTGGAGGCCCAGGCCTCCGAGCCGTTCAGCGATCGCAAGGATGCCGTGTCACGCCTGTTGGTGGAGCAGTTCCTGACTTTTCCGCGGTTCTTTTTCAGCGGTGGCTGGTGGCGCGCCTGGCGTGATCGCCACCGTCACCACCGTAAACCTTAGCCGAAGCGGCCTTACCCGAAGATCGTTACCGTCTGCCGACTCAGAGCGATCAAGCGGCCATCGGCGCTCCAGAACTTCGTGGCAATATGGCCATAGCCGTCTTGGGCATGTTCGATCTCGGCCAGGTACTTGCACCAGTCCAGGGTCGTGAGGTCCAGCAGCGGCTGGACGAACTCGATGGTCCACGTGAGCGTGCTGCCCGGGGCCATTTGCGAGAGGTGAGGCAACAACGCCGGGGGCCAGGCGTCCACCAAGGCCAGGATATGGCTTTCGTTCAGCGGCTCCTCCTGCACATCGCCGCGCAAGCGCACCCAACCGCCCATGCTCCGGGATTTATTGCCGCTGAATGGCACGCCGCCGACGCTCCAGCGCATCGCCAGGTGCCGCATGAACTCCGGGGTCATGCCCTTGACGTAAGGCAGCTCCTGGGATTGCTCCACGCTCTTGAATTCCGGTGCGGGATCGGCCAGCACCGCCACCACGGACGAGCGCGAGGCACCAAAGCTGCCTTGCACCACGGTCACCACCTGACCGTTCTGCACCGCGCGCCCCAACACTTGGCTTACCGCCTTGCCTTCTCGCAACACGTCGACTTCGAAACTGACCGGCACGTCGGGCTCGACCGGGCCGACGAAGGTAATCGCCAGGGAACGCACCGGACGATCCGCCGGCACTTGGGCACGCATCGCCTCATATTGCAGCGCCGCCACCAACCCGCCAAAAGTGGCCCGGCCCTGGCCCCACTCCGGCGCGATGGTCACCGCACCTGGCTGCCGGCGCACGGCATCGATCAACTCGGAAAAGCGCATGACGACCTCGAAAACGGGGGAAAAGGATGACGGCATCTTAACCAGCCCAGGCAGGGCGGCACAGGGCTCATTCCGGCCAAAGAGGCTGACAGAAAAGCCGAGGATCCTGAATCCCCCCCAGCCCACAAGAGGGAGGTCCCACAGGGGGAATGGGGAATTCAGGATTTTTCGAAGCAACTGGCAATCAGCTTGTCGAGCACCTTGTCGGACTTGGCCTCGGCCTTTTCCATCGTGGCGTGCCAGCTGGGCACGCAAGCTTGCAGATCGGTTTCTTCCTGAGCCCTGGCCAGCCATTGCCAGCAATCGTGCCAGTCACCCAGCGCGCCCTGGGCGGACTTGAGCCGTGGCATGGCGGCTTCGGGCAGGCGGTCGAGCTCAGGGTAAGCTTCGATTGCGTAGCGCACGCGCTTGATCAGCAGGCGCAACCGGTGACGGTCATGGGCGGGATCACGCAGGGCTTCGCCGAGTTTCTTCCACTGTTTGTCCAAGCGCTTTTCGATGCGTTTACGCAAGCCCTTCAGCAGCCCCTCACGCTGGGCGGCGCGAATGAAACGTGGGAAGGCATCGAGCATCATCAGCAACTGGGCCAGTTCAACACTCGCGGCCACGGCGGGATAGGCATCGGCCATTTGTATCTGGCGTCGCCTCGCCGCCTCGGCCAGGCCATGTTGTTCAAGGTAGGCCGCCAACACTTCCCGGTCGCGCAGGGGCGTGGTCAGGGTGCCCACCGCCGAAGCCGCCGTTTCCAGTTGTTCGACGCCGGGCAACCCACGCAGCGGACGAAGCAGGCTGCGCAAACGGCGTACCGTGGTCCGCAGGTCATGCAGCGCTTCGCTGTCGGTGTGGGCATTCAAGCGGGCCTGACAGGCCAACAGACGGACTTCCAGGCCCAATATGCGGGCCACCAGCCGATCGATCATGGGGCGTACTCCATACGCAGCGTCGAGTTTCAAGCTTCAAGCTGCAAGTGAGGAGCGGTGTAGCATTCTCTTGCAGCTTGTCCCTTGAAACTGGCTGCTACCTTTATCGTCCCGCGCGGGATTCGCGGATGTAGAAACGCGCCTTCTCGGCTTTCTTGGAGCAGCCTTCGAAGGCTTCGAATTGCTGCTGGGTCTTGGCGCCCGTCAGCAGGGACAAGGCCTTGGAGTAGCTGACGGTGCCGGCAAAGCCTTCGGCCTTGGCCAGGTCCAATTCACGCCAGGCGCTGTCGAGCTGGCTGCCACAACTGTCGCGGTAAGCGGTTTTGCCTGCGCAACCGGCCAGGGCCAAAATCATTAAAGATGCCACCAAGGGCAGGCGGATCCGGGCTTTCATCAGTAACACCTCAGGTCAGGTCAACAGTCGTGCTGTTAAGACGGTGGCAACGGCGAAAAGTGCCTTGCTTGACCGCGTAAATTCAAGTGTGGCCGAGCATACGCAAATGCCGTCGCAGCGTGTCAAAAAACGACGTCTGCGCCACAACGATTGAGCCGAGCCGTCGATGAGTGCATTGTTGAAGTCTGTTCGACAAGAGGCCGGGTCATGACAAAACGTGTCGCATTGGTATTGGGCTCGGGTGGCGCCCGGGGCTATGCCCATATCGGGGTGATCGAAGAAATCGAACGACGTGGCTACGACATTGCCTGCATCGCTGGCTGTTCCATGGGGGCTGTCGTGGGTGGGATCTATGCGGCGGGCAAGCTCGATGAGTATCGCAACTGGATCGAAAGCCTGGATTACCTGGATGTCCTGCGCCTGGTGGACGTCAGTTTTCGCCTGGGAGCGATCCGCGGCGAGAAGGTCTTTGGGCAAATCCGCAAGATCGTCGGCGAACTCAACATTGAAGAGTTGCGCATCCCCTACACCGCCGTCGCAACCGACCTGACCAACCAGCAGGAAATCTGGTTCCAGGAAGGCTGCCTGCACCAGGCCATGCGCGCCTCGGCGGCGATTCCCAGCCTGTTCACACCCGTGATGCAAGGCAATCGCATGCTGGTGGATGGCGGCCTGCTCAATCCGTTGCCGATCGTGCCGGTGGTGTCTAGCCACTGCGACTTGATCATCGCGGTCAACCTCAACGCCACCAACCAGAAACAGTACCGGTTACCGGTGATCCCGCGCCCCGCCGCGTTCAGGCGCCGCTTCGACACCCTGGTCAGTTCCCTGGGCTCGCGCCTGCCGTTTCGCCGCAAGCAGGCCGAGCAGTTGTTGCTGCTGGAACAGGAAGCCTTGAAGGCCGAGGCCGCCGAGATCAACCCATGGATCGACTCGGCCGAGCCCGAGGGCCAACAACCGGCTGCCGCGCCAGAGAACGAAGGCGCACCGAAATCCGCCACCGGCTCATTCATCATCGATAACGTCGGCCCGGCTTCGTTGCTGGACTTGATCAACCAGAGCTTCGAAGTGATGCAGACCTCGCTGGCCCAATACAAGATCGCCGGTTACCCGCCGGATGTGCTGATCAACGTGCCGAAGCGGGTGTGCCGTTTTTTCGAATTCTACAAAGCGCCGGAGTTGATCGCCCTGGGACGGGAGATTGCCAGCGATACCCTGGATCGCTATGAGCGTGAACAGAATTGAATGTGATCACAGGCCTCCTGTGGCGAGGGGATTTATCCCCTCAGGGCTGCGAAGCAGTCCTAAAACCTGAACACGCGGTGTGTCAGGTAAAAATCATGTCTGAAGCTTTTTGGGGCTGCTTCGCAGCCCAGCGGGGATAAATCCCCTCGCCACAACAGTGCCGGCTTGAAATTTTGTGGCTAAACAGCACCCTCCCCCAACAGCCGATACCCAACCCCCGCCTCGGTCACGATGAACCGCGGTCGGGTCGGGTCGTCGGCCAGCTTCTGACGCAGGTGACCGACCACGATCCGCAGGTAGTGACTGTCTTCGGTGTGGGTCGGCCCCCAGATGTCCTTGAGCAGTTGCTGCTGGGTGATGACCCGCCCCGGGTGCCGTGCCAATTGAGCCAGGACGGCGTATTCCTTACGGGTCAGGGCCACTTCGGTGCCGTCCAGCAACACCCGTCGATAGGCCAGGTCCACCGTCAGCGGGCCGAACTTCAGCGCGGCTTCCTGTAGCTCGCCGGCCGGGGCCTGGCGCAACAAGGCGCGGATGCGGGCGAGGAATTCCTGGATGCCGAACGGCTTGGTCACGTAATCGTTGGCACCGTTGTCCAACGCCTCGACTTTCTGCGCTTCGCTGGCCCGCACCGAGAGCACGAGCACCGGCACCGTCGACCATTGGCGAAACTCGCGCAACACCTGTTGGCCGTCCATGTCCGGCAGGCCCAGGTCGAGCACCAGCAGATCGGGCTTGTTCAGCGCCGCGTGGGCAAGCCCTTCGGCGCCGGTGCCGGCTTCCAGCACCTTGTAGCCTTGGGAGCTCAAGCTGATGCGCAAGAATTTGCGGATCTGCGGTTCGTCATCGATGACCAAAAGGGTCGCGGTCTGGCTCATGGGGTTCGTTCGTTGCAATCTGGTGGAAAGGCACGCAAGTGACAAGAGAGTATCTCAGCCAGGCTCAAGCTTCATCGTCCATGCCCGGTTGCGCCTGCAACGGCAAGTGCAACGTGATGCAGGTGCCGCGTCCGTCGAGGCCATCGGCCACGCTGATTCGCCCGCCGTGGGCACCGACCATGCCCTGGCAGATCGCCAATCCCAACCCTGTGCCCTGCCCGCCCCGATCACCGCGCGCGGCGGTATAGAACATATCGAAGATTTTCTCTCGCTCGTCTTCAGGGATCCCGGGGCCTTCATCGGCCACGGCAAAAAATATCTCATTGCCGGTCGCCCCGGCGCTCAGCAGCAGGCGTCCTTGGGCTGGCGAGAACCGCGCCGCGTTCTCCAGCACGTTCACCAGGGCCTGCTCGATCAACGCCGCATGCACATACAGCAAGGGCAATTCAGCGGGCACCTCGACCGTGAGCGCCAGGGGCGCCAGCACCGCTCGCAGGCGATTCAGCGCACTGCCAACGATGTCGGCTGGCGCCACCCAGTCTCGCGCCAGTTTCAGGGCGCCGTGGCCCAGACGAGTCATGTCCAGCAAGTTCTGGATGTAGCGATCCAACCGCTCGGCTTCATCGCGGGTGCCTTCGAGCAGCTCGCGACGATCGGCCAGCGGGATCGCCTCCCCCAGCGCCAACAGGCTGTCGATGCTGCCGCGCATGGCGGTCAGCGGTGTGCGCAGATCGTGGGACACGGACGCCAGCAAAGCGCTGCGCAGTTGCTCGGTTTCGCCGTGCAGTCGCGCCGCTTCAAGGTCCTGGGCCAGTTGCGCCCGAGCCAGTGCCTGGGCCAATGGCTGACTGAGGGCCGCCAGCAAACGGCGACGCTGACCACTCAGGGGTTGGCCTTCTTTCGGGCAGACGCCCAGCAAGGCCAGCGGCCCGCCTTCCGCCGACAACGGCCACCACCACCAACGCCCGGAGGGCAGTGTCCCGGTGCCGGCGCCGGCCGACTGATCGTGCTGCCAGGACCAGTCGGCCGCCGCACGCTCAGCCTCGGTGAGGGTCAACGGCTCACCGCTTTCGACCTTCCAACCGCCCTGGCTGTCGCGGTTGAGCAGGCATAGCTGCAAGTCGTGCCAACCATTGAGGTGCTGCGCGGCGGCGCTGATCACGGCCTGGCGGTCGGTGGCGGCAGTGAGTTTGCGAGACAGGTCCAGCAGTTCGCCGGTTTCCTGCTGGGTGTCGCGCAGGGCCTGCAACTGGCGGCGCTGACGAGCGGCCAGGTTGCCGGTCAGGGCCGCCATGAGCAGGAAAAACACCAGCGTCAGCACGTCTTCTTCGCGCTGGATGGTCAGGGAAAAATTCGGCGGAATGAACAGGAAATCATAGGCCAGGAACGACAGTGCCGCGCAGGCCAGCGCCGGGCCGAGGCTGCTGCGTACGGCCACCAGCAACACCGCCATCAGGAACACCAGGGAGATATTGGGCAACGCCAGCAATCCCGAGATTCCCCAGGCCAATGCGCTGGCCACCACGGTCGCCAGCAACGCCAGCACGTAATCGAACCTGGTCTGGACGGCGCCTGAGTGCACGCGGGCGGGACGCGGTTGCTCATCGCTGTCCAACACGTTGATTTCCAGGCCCCGGGCATCGCGCAGCAGGCGCGAAGCGAGGCCGCCGCCAAACAGCCGTCGGCGCAGGCGCGGCCGAGACTGGCCCACCAGCACCAGCGTGGCGCGACGTTCGCTGGCGTGCTGGATCAGCGTCCTGGCCACTTCGCCGGCCCGCAGCAGCACCACTTCGCCGCCGAGGCGTTCAGCCAGTTGCTGGGCATTCTGCAGGCGCTGGCGCGAGGCCTCGTCACGGGCGCTGCCGTTGTCCACGTGCACCAGGCTCCACGGCAAATGCCGACGCTGGGCGACGCGGCTGGCATGGCGCACCAGGCGTTCAGCCCGCACATCACCGTCCACCCCCACCAGCAAGCGTCCGCGCACCGCCGGCGCGGCCTGGCCCAGTTGTCGATAGCCCAGGGCGAGGTCATTGTCGACCTGGGCGGCGGCGGTCTGCATCGCCAGCTCACGCAACGCGGTCAGGTTGGTCTGGGAGAAAAACGCATCGATCGCCGCCCGGGCCTGCTCCGGCACGTAGACCTTGCCATCGCGCAGACGCTCCAGCAGCTCACGGGGTGGCAGGTCGATCAGCAGCAGTTCATCGGCTTCCTGCAGGACCCAGTCCGGCAACGTCTCGCGCACCTGCACGCCAGTGATGCCGCGCACTTGGTCGTTGAGGCTTTCCAGATGCTGGACATTGACCGTGGTGTAGACGTCGATGCCCGCCGCGAGCAATTCCTGAATGTCCTGCCAACGCTTGGCATGGCGGCTGCCGGGGGCGTTGCTGTGGGCCAGTTCATCCACCAGGACCAAGTGCGGACGGGCGGCGAGCAAGCCATCGAGATCCATTTCCTCGAGCATCACGCCACGATATTCCGAGCGCACCAACGGCTGCTGCGCCAGGCCGCCGAGCAGCGCTTCGGTTTCACTGCGACCGTGGGTCTCCACCACCCCGGCGATGACCGTCACGCCTTGGCGCAGTTGGGTGTGAGCCGCTTGCAGCATGGCGTAGGTCTTGCCGACACCGGGGGCCGCGCCCAGGAAGACCTTGAGCCGACCACGGCCGTTACGGGGCAGATTGGCTAACAGTGCGTCGGCGCGGCCGGAGTCGCTCATGCTGGGGATTCTCTTGTTTCGGATAGGTTCAGCCCCCCTGTGGGAGCGAGCTTGCTCGCGATAGCGGTAGGTCAGCCAACATTGAGGGAGACTGATACACCCTCATCGCGAGCAAGCTCGCTCCCACAGGTTCTACAGTTTTTCCAGGGCCAGGTTCAGCGCCAGCACATTCACCACCGGTGGGCCCACCAGGGGTTGCTCGATATTGTCGTCGAGCAATTGCTGCAAGGTCGAGGCCGGCAGGTTGCGCGCGGCGGCGACACGCGCCAGTTGATAGGCAATTGCCGCCGGAGGCAAGTGCGGATCCAGCCCGCTGCCGGAGGTGGTCAGCAATGCCAGTGGCACCGGGCCCTGACCCGGCACCTGAAGTTTGCGGGCGTCATCGATCACCCGAGTGGCCAGGGCCGGATTGCTCGGGGAGAAATTGCTGGCGCCGCTGGCGACCGTGGCGAAGGCACCGGCCGATGGCCGTGGATGAAACCAGGCATCGCCGGTGAAGTCCTGGGCGATCAGCGTCGAGCCACGGACCTTGCCGGCGGCATCGACGATCAGGCTGCCGTTGGCTTGGACGGGAAAGGCGACTTGCGCCACGCCGGTGACCACCAGTGGGTAGGCGACACCGGTGATCAGGCTCATCAGCAATAACAGGCTCAAGGCCGGGCGAATCAGAGTGGACATCCAAATATCCTCGGTTTGAAAACACATTTGTGATGAGGGGATTTATCCCCGCTGGGCTGCGCAGCAGCCCCAAAAACAGTCGTTCTCGTTTTGCCTGACACACTGAGGTATCAGGCTTGGGGGCTGCTGCGCAGCCCGACGGGGATAAATCCCCTCGCCACAAGGTCAGCGGTGCATCTCGATAACTACGTCAAACCAGCCCCAACGCCGTCAGCAACATATCGATCGCCTTGATCCCCACGAACGGCACCAGGATCCCGCCCAGGCCATAGATCAACAGATTGCGCCGCAACAGCGCCGCCGCGCTTGCCGCTTGCACGCGCACGCCGCGCAGGGCCAGAGGGATGAGCACGACGATGATCAAGGCGTTGAAGACAATGGCCGACAAAATCGCGCTCTGCGGGCTGCTCAGGTGCATCACGTTCAGCACGCCGAGCTGTGGATAAATCGACGCGAACAATGCCGGCAGGATGGCGAAATACTTGGCGATGTCGTTGGCGATGGAAAAGGTGGTCAGCGCCCCACGGGTCACCAACAGCTCCTTGCCGATCTGCACCACGTCCAGCAATTTGGTCGGGTCGCTGTCGAGGTCGACCATGTTGGCCGCTTCCCGCGCGGCCTGGGTGCCGTCGTTCATCGCCATGCCGACATCGGCCTGGGCCAGGGCCGGGGCGTCGTTCGCGCCGTCGCCGCACATGGCAACCAACCGACCGTCATTTTGCTCGTGACGGATACGCGCCAGTTTTTTCTCCGGCGTGGCCTCCGCCAGCACGTCGTCGACACCGGCCTCGGCAGCAATCGCGGCGGCAGTCAGCGGGTTGTCGCCGGTGACCATCACCGTGCGAATCCCCAGCTTGCGCAGCTCGGCAAAACGCTCACGGATACCGGGCTTGACCACATCCTTGAGATGGATAGCGCCGAGCAGCTTGCCGTCCACGCACACCAGCAACGGCGTACCGCCGCTCTGGGCGATCTTGTCGACCTCCCGCGCCAGGGCCGGCGGCAATTCATTGCGTGCAAGGCCGATGAAATCCAGCAAGGAATCCACGGCGCCCTTACGGTAGATGCGCCCCTGATAGTCGACCCCGGACAGACGGGTTTCGGCACTGAACGGCACGGCCGTCAGTGCGTCGACGCCCGGCTCGGGCTGTGGGTGCAAACCTCGCAGGTACTCGACGATGGACTTGCCCTCGGCCGTGTCATCGGCCAACGAGGCGAACAGCGCACCTTCGGCCAGTTCCTTGGCACTCACGCCGGGGGCGGCATAGACCGCCGTACAACGCCGATTGCCAAAGGTGATGGTGCCGGTCTTGTCCAGCATCAACACATGCACGTCCCCCGCCGCCTCGACCGCACGGCCGGATTTGGCGATCACGTTCAGGCGCACCAACCGGTCCATCCCGGCGATGCCGATGGCCGACAGCAGCCCACCGATGGTGGTGGGAATCAAGGTGACCAGCAGCGCCACCAGAAACACCAGCGGCAGGCTGGCGTTGGCGAAATGGGCGAACGGTTGCAGCGTCACCACCACCAACAGGAAGATCAGCGTCAGACCGATCAGCAGGATATCCAGCGCCACCTCGTTCGGCGTTTTCTGGCGCTTGGCGCCTTCCACCAAAGCGATCATGCGGTCCAGGGTGGACTCGCCGGGATTGCTGGTGATGCGTACCAGCAGCCAGTCGGAGACCAGCCGCGTATTGCCGGTGACAGCCGAGCGATCGCCGCCGGACTCGCGGATGACCGGCGCCGATTCGCCGGTGATCGCTGCCTCGTTGACCGCAGCGATGCCTTCAATCACCTCACCGTCGCCGGGGATCATGTCGCCGGCCTCGACGCGCACCACGTCGCCTTTGCGCAGACGGGTGGCGGGGATGATTTCAAAGCCGCTGGCGGTCTGGCGACGTGCATTGAGGCCTTCGCTGCCGGCCTTGAGGCTGTCGGCCCGGGCCTTGCCGCGCCCTTCGGCCAAGGCTTCGGCAAAGTTGGCGAACAGCACGGTGAACCACAGCCACAGCGCAATCTGCGCGGCGACGAACGTCGGCACCGTAGCGTCGGGAATGAAGCACAACACGGTGGTGAGGATCGCGGTCAGTTCCACCACCAGCATCACCGGGGCACGGTGCAATTGGCGAGGATCGAGCTTGACGAAGGCTTGCACCAACGCTGGCCGCCAGAGGGCCGACAGGTGGGTCTTCGGTTGTTCCGGCGCCTTGACGGCGACGGTTTTGCTCATCGGCATATTCATCATCAAATCCTCAGAAACCCATGCTCAGGTGTTCGGCAATCGGCCCCAGCGCCAGGGTCGGCAGGAAGGTCAAGCCACCCACCAGCAGGATGGTCACGGTCAACAAGGTCACGAACAGCGGGCCGTGGGTGGGAAAGCTGTTCTGGCCAATAGGCGCGCTCTTCTTCAAGGCCAGGCTGCCAGCCAATGCCAGCACCGGCAGGATGTAGCCGAACCGGCCGATCAACATGCCCAGGCCCAGCATCAGGTTGTGGAAAGGTGTGTTGGCGCCAAACCCGGCGAATGCCGAACCGTTGTTCGCTCCCGCCGAGGTGTAGGCGTACAACAACTGGCTGAAACCGTGGGCACCCGGGTTGCTCACCGCTGCGGCAGGCCCGGGCAGGCTCGCGGCGACGGCACCCAGCACCAGCACGCTGACGGGCATCACCAGCAGGGTTGCCACCAACAGTTGCACCTCTCGGGCCCCCAGCTTCTTACCCAGGTATTCCGGGGTGCGACCGATCATCAAGCCGGCCAGGAACACAGCGATCAACACGTTCAATAGCATGCCGTAGAGCCCGGCCCCGACGCCGCCGAAGATCACCTCGCCGACCATCATGTTCACCAGCGATACCATGCCACTGAGCGGGTTGAGACTGTCATGCATGGCGTTGACCGAGCCGTTGGACGCTGCCGTGGTCGTCACCGACCACAGCACCGTGGCGGTGGTGCCAAAGCGCGTTTCCTTACCCTCCAGCGGCGCGGTCTGTTCGACGGCAGGGTTGTTCAGGGCCGGGTTGGGCTGGTATTCGGCCCACAGCGACGTCGCGCCACCGATCAGGAAGAGCGCCAGCATGCAGGCGATGATCGCGCGGCTCTGACGCAGGTCCTTGACGTAATGGCCGAAGGTGAACACCAGCGCGGCGGGAATCAGGATGATTGACGCGAGTTCAAACAGATTGCTCCAGGCCGTCGGGTTTTCGAACGGGTGGGCCGAGTTGACGCCGAAGAAACCGCCGCCGTTGGTACCCAATTGCTTGATCGCGATCTGGCTGGCGGCCGGCCCCAGCGGGATGACTTGGTCGGCGCCCTGCATCGTGACCCCGTGCACATAGTGCGCGAAGGTCTGCGGCACACCCTGCCAGACCAGGAACAACGCCAGCAGCAGGCACAGCGGCAACAGCCCGTAGAGGGTGGCGCGAGTCATGTCGACCCAGAAGTTACCCAGCGTCGTGGCGGACTTGCGCCCGATTCCGCGACACAGTGCCACCAGCACGGCCAGGCCGGTGGCGGCGCTGACGAAGTTCTGCACGGTCAGGCCGACCATCTGGCTCAGGTAGCTCAGGGACGCTTCGCCGCTGTAGGACTGCCAGTTGGTGTTGGTCATGAAACTCACGGCCGTGTTGAAGGCCTGGGTCCACTCCATGCCGGGCAGTTGCTCGGTATTGAGGGGCAGATGGCCCTGCAGCAGCAGAACCGCAAACAGCAACACAAAACCCGCCAGGTTGAACGCGAGTATGGCCAGGGTGTATTTCTGCCAGCTCTGCTCAGCGCTGGAATCGACACCGGCCAGGCGATAGCAACCGCGCTCCACCGGGCCAAGGATCGGAGAAAGCCAGGTGCGCTGGCCTTCCATCACCCGGAAGTAAAAACGCCCCAGAAACGGTGCCGGAATCAGCACCAGGGCGAAAAAGGCGAGGATCAGCCCGTAGTCATAACCGTGCATAGCCGCTCCTAGTTCCGATCGGCGCGCAACAGCGCAACCAGCAGATAAATGAACAGCGCCACTGCCAGCAGCAGCGACACCCCGTCCAGAACACTCATGGGATTTCTCCGTGGTACGGCGTCGTGCCGTGTGTGGAGTGATTGTCGGCAGGGAGGCTGTAAAGGAACGAGATCGAGAGAGGGCTTGGGGGATAAAGAAAGTGTAAAAAATGAAGGGTTGGTTGGCTCGGCTGGCCCTATCGCGAGCAAGCTCGCTCCCACATTTTGATCGGTCGTGAATACAGAATCTGTGTCCACCCTGTGGGAGCGAGCTTGCTCGCGATGAGGCCCGGACAGGCGCCGACGCTCTGAACTGGGGCACAAAACCAGGCCATCCGGCAGCGAACATCCCCGATACGACACGATTTCACCCATTACGACCGCCCCCGCCACACTGGCACGCCCACTGCACTGCCCCTCTCCAGCGCTTTTGCTATGGATCGAGGGGAGCCACTGATGAACACACAACTCAAACCCACCCTGGGCACCCTGCATTTATGGGGCATTGCCGTCGGCCTGGTGATTTCCGGCGAGTATTTCGGCTGGAGCTATGGCTGGGGCGTGGCCGGAACGCTAGGTTTCCTGGTGACATCCTTCATGGTGGCGGCCATGTACACCTGCTTCATTTTCAGTTTCACCGAGCTGACCACCGCCATTCCCCATGCCGGCGGGCCTTTTGCCTACAGCCGTCGCGCCTTCGGCGAGAAAGGAGGATTGATTGCAGGGCTGGCGACGCTGATCGAATTCGTCTTCGCGCCGCCGGCCATTGCCCTGGCCATCGGCGCCTACCTGAACGTGCAGTTCCCGGCCCTGGACCCGAAACACGCAGCGGTGGGTGCCTATATCGTGTTCATGGGCCTGAACATCCTTGGGGTCAAATTGGCGGCGACGTTCGAGTTGATTGTTTGCGTCCTGGCGGTGGCCGAACTGCTGGTGTTCATGGGGGTCGTGGCCCCGGCGTTCAGTTTCAGCAGCTTTGCCCTGAACGGCTGGGCCGGTTCCGATGTGTTCGGCGCGCCAGCCATTGCCGGCATGTTCGCCGCGATTCCCTTCGCCATCTGGTTCTTCCTGGCCATCGAAGGCGCGGCCATGGCCGCCGAAGAAGCCAAGGACCCGAAACGCACGATTCCCAAGGCCTACATCAGCGGCATCCTGACCCTGGTGTTCCTGGCGATGGGTGTGATGTTCTTTGCTGGCGGCGTCGGCGATTGGCGCACCCTGTCAAACATCAACGATCCCCTGCCCCAAGCCATGAAAACCGTGGTCGGCGAAAGCTCCGGCTGGCTGCACATGCTGGTCTGGATCGGCCTCTTCGGCCTGGTGGCGAGTTTCCACGGGATCATCCTGGGCTACTCGCGACAGTTCTTCGCCCTGGCCCGCGCCGGCTACCTGCCCGCCTCCCTGGCCAAACTGTCACGCTTCCAGACCCCGCACCGGGCGATCATCGCCGGTGGACTGATCGGCATTGCCGCGATCTACAGCGACGGCCTGATCAACCTCGGCGGCATGACCCTGACCGCGGCAATGATCACCATGGCCGTGTTCGGTGCCATCGTCATGTACATCATGAGCATGCTCAGCCTGTTCAAATTGCGTAAAACCGAACCCAATCTGGAACGTACTTTCCGCGCACCAGGTTATCCTATCGTGCCGGGAATCGCCCTGGTGCTGGCGGTGGTCTGCCTGGTGGCGATGGCCTGGTTCAACGCACTGATCGGGCTGATCTTCCTCGGCTTCATGGCGGTGGGCTTCGTCTACTTCATCCTCACCGCACAATTGCGCGCAGATGCGCCCGCCGATGCGATGCTGACCGGGCTTTGAGGTGAAGCCAGCCGAACGGGCGTAGTATTGAACCACTGCGAACAACCTTCGCTCATAAGTGGTAGGTGCGATGGATTGGCGAATGTTCGTCCGCCCATCGCACCCTCAAGGAGAGCCCTATGCCCTGGTATGCCTGGTTGATTCTGATTATTGCAATCGGCTCGATCGTTGGTGGTCTGATGATGCTGCGCGACACCGCCAACAAGGTCGAATTGACGGACGAGCAGCGCAAGCGTGTTGCCGAGCGCAATGCGGAAATGGATGCGAAGGAGGCCAAGGATCGTTGAGTCCGAAATGAATAGAGCCTCTGTGGCGAGGGGATTTATCCCCGCTGGGCTGCGTAGCAGCCCCCAAACCTGCCACCGGGTGTGTCTGATCCACTGGGGGGCTTTTTAGAGGGGCTGCTTCGCAGCCCAGCGGGGATAAATCCCCTCGCCACAGAGGGCAGTGTATTGCCGCGCCTGCCGCGCTACTTTTCCCAATCCGCCTTGGCGATGTGCAAGCCATGCATCCCGTTGTACGCCGCCCGCTCAGGCTGGCTCCAGCCCTGCAGCAATGAATCCTCCAACCGATAGATCTCCACCCCCAACGGACGGCAGACGCTGAGGGGATCCTGTGCATCCGGCCCCCACATGGCCAGCGACAGGTCACCCCCCGGGCAGGTGGACAAAGCACACAACAGATCGATCTCGGCAAAGAATTCCAGGTAATCACCCTTCTGCGCCGGACAGGCCTTCATGAAGTACATGTCGTCATGGTTAAGCCCCGTGCACTGGAAAATATTCAGTACATCGTGCACATCGAACTCCGTCAGGCCGTGGGGCAACACCGCACGAGTCAGGTTCGAATGGCAGTGATGATGGAAATCCTCGCCGGTCAGCATCCTGTTCACATACGGATCACAGCGCGTACCCAGCAGATCGTGCAGTCGTCCGCCATGCTCGTCGATGCCATAGCCGGCCAGGCTGTCATCGGTGATGGTCACCAAGGGTCGCAGGAATGGCAGGTTCGACCACAATCGATCATGGGTGCTGACGTGGGCGCCCTGAAGCTGGCGCGTACGCGCCGCCCACAGGCGCTCCCGCGGATCGTGGGCGTTCCAGACATTGAAGTCCCCCACCTGCGGGCCCACTGGCGTCGTGACGCGGAACACATGCCCGGCCGGCACGTGCCAGGCGCGACCGGTACGGATCGGCACCTCGAACTGTTCGATCAGGGTGCGCTTTTCCTGCTGCGCGCGAATTCGTTCGTAGAAAGGTTTATCCACCTGCAGGGCAGAACCTTTGCTGACCTGGTAGGCGGCTGGGTAGTCTTTGTACATGGCGCAGGTCCTTGATCATTGGTGATGGGTGGGAGCCAGCAACTGCAAAAGCAGTTGCTCGGAATCGTCGAGGTAAAGACCCATGGCTTCGTGAGCCGCAAGCTTGTCGCCCTCGGCCAGCGAATCATGGATGTACCGGTCACGGGCCAACCACGGAGCCTGAAAACACGCCTCATCGGGCGCGGAGCTGAACACCAGGCGCAGTTGTGCAACCACATTGGTGAAAAACTCATCCAGCAACGGACTGCGCATCAAGCCCACGATGTGCTGATGAAAGGCCAGGCCATGGGTGCCGACCGAACGCCAGTCTTCACGCTCCCGAGCCAAATCCGTCGCTTCGAGGGCTTCGAGCATCCGGTCAGATTGATACTCGCGCAGTGGCTGACTGCCCATGATGGCTTGCAGCTCCAGAGTGCGACGGACCTTGAACAGATCTCGCACGTCATCGACACCTAACCTGCGGACCATCACCCCTTTGTTGCGCACGTAACGGGTCAACCCTTCCTGGCCCAGGCGGTGTAAGGCTTCACGGATGGTGTTGCGCGAGGCGTTGTAGGCCGAGACCAGGTTGTTCTCCACCAGCGCGATGCCTGGCAGCAAGCGGCCACCGATGATGTCGGCGCGTAGCTCCAGAGTGATCTGGTCGGCCAAGGAAAGTGTATGGATCATGGAAGAAAGGCCTCGGATTGTTGAACAATCGGTTGGCTGTAGATAATCATTATTTATGCCAACGGCTGAATGCCTCCAGAATGCGTCCAAAAATGTGCATCCGCCAGACAGCAAAAAGGCCAGTCAATACGACCGGCCTTCTTCACTCACAAAATCAATTCACTTCCAGTTTGTCACGGTTCCTGTCGAGAATCGCCTTGCCAATCCCCTTGACCTCCAACAGCTCCTCCACCGAAGAGAACGGCCCATTATTCTCCCGATACGCAACAATCGCCTCGGCCTTGCCCTTCCCTATTCCTGACAGCTCGCGCTGCAGCGTGGCAGCATCCGCCCCGTTTAAATCCACCTTGGTACTCTGCGTTTTGGCTGGCTGCTCCACTGCTTGCGGCGTAGCGACCACCTCAGGCTTGACCACTGGGGCGGCGATAGCAGCAATCGAGGCGCTGGTGAGAAAGGCAAAAACCAGAGAGTAGAAATAGCCTGTACGCATATAAATGACGCTCCATGACATCGTTAAGAGAGAAGCAGCTTTTCCGAAGCTGCCTCTCAAACTTAGGCGATGAAGATAGCTTGTCAAAAATCAGAATGTTACAGAAAGCGTAAGAAAGGGCGCGAATCCATCGAGGTGACGTCGTGGTCGGCGGCATCCTTATGACCCTGAATATCGGGCTAAAAACTGGAAGCCCCAGGGAAGCGACCTTGGCGGTTGCGCGCATCGTGACCATACGGCAAACTTGCCGCGCTTTTAATTTTTGGGAACGTGATGAGTTTAAAGATATAGGGACTTGACGGTCTGCGTGGCATTTCGGTCCTACTTGTTATTATGTCCCACGCGGTCATCTGGCCTGTCATAGGTAGGGATCACGAACCCTGCCTTCCTGTCAGTTTTGAGTTCTCATGTAGGTGTCAGCACCTTCTTTGTTCTATCTGGCTTCCTGATAACCTTTTTGCTCATTAAAGAGAAAGAGACTACTGGAAGAGTCGACATCTTTTCCTTTATAAAACGACGTGCCCTACGTATATGCCCACTCTATTATCTGGCTATTTTCTTCCTGATAATCATGGATGTAACGGAAAAAGCCGGAATAACCAATTGCATTTATCCCTACGCATTGACATACACCATAAACTTCGCCCCCAAGGCGTGCGCGTTTTCTGCAATGTCACACTTCTGGTCTCTGTCCGTTGAAGAACATTTTTATTTATTCTGGCCAATAGTTTTTGCTTTTGGCAAACGAACCGCGATCACGACGATTTCGCTGCTGGTCCTCGGCTGCCTTTATTTCGGAACCAGTCTTTATGAACCTACAACGCTCTATTATTTGAGCCGGTGGACTTTTCCGGCAATGTTGCCGATTTTAGTCGGCTGCCTGGTTGCCTTTGTTTGCAACATTGAAAAGGTCAAGAGCATTTTCACAAATACGGCCACATCGGGAATATTACTCATCTCGATATTAGCTGGACTCACTGCACCGGCCTTCATAAAAACGGAAGCTGCCTGGCTTGTCTCGGTAGGCGCCTTAGTTCTATATATCTATCACAATCAGGACTCTCTGCTGGTGAAGCTACTTGAACTCAAACCTTTAGCAGCCGTTGGAGTCATCAGCTACGGCTTGTATGTATGGCAAGGCATTTTTACAGGTAACGGCCCATATCGAACAAAACATGTTTTTCCGCCCAGCGTGGACATCGGCTTATGGCTAACTTTTGTAGTCGCCCCATTAAGTTATATATTCTTTGAAAAGCCGCTATTGAAGCTAAAGAAAAAATATTCCTGGCAAGAGAAAAAGTCAAAGGACGATGAAGCTTTCAACCTGGAGAACTTAACTGTCGCAAGAAAGCTGGATTAACAATTAGCTTAAGATGCCCAGGGTCTGATACCAGGCCCTGGGCATACACACTTCGTCAAGGCTCAAGACGACGTTGTTGATAGATCCAGTCGACAATTTCCCCGTCAGGGGCGTACCCACTGACCGTGTCCCGCAGCAACTGACGGACTCTCGAGTAGTCATCATGCTCGATGGCGGTCAGCAGTTCAGCCAACCTCGCCTTAAGCACATCCCACGGCAGATGATCTTCGTTGGCACTCATGATCATCGGATGGGAGGTTGCGACAACGTTGTCGCCGATCAGCAACTCCTCGTAGAGCTTCTCGCCAGGACGCAACCCTGTGAACTCGATTGAAATATCGCCTTGAGGGTTTTTCTCCGAACGCACACTCAAGCCAGATAAGTGAATCATTTTTTCCGCCAGCTCGACAATCTTCACCGGCTCGCCCATATCCAGCACAAACACATCCCCACCCAGCCCCATAGAGCCCGCTTGAATGACCAGTTGAGCGGCCTCAGGGATCGTCATGAAATAACGTGTGATCTTCGGATGGGTAACGGTTAATGGTCCACCTGATTTGATCTGTTTATGAAACAGTGGAATAACCGAACCGGATGACCCCAGTACATTACCGAAACGGACCATCGTAAAACGGGTTTTGTTGACACGTGATACGTTGGCGTTGTCGCCAAACAGCACGGGCGCCAATTCACGGCTAAGGGCTTGCAAGGTCAGTTCGGCAAGGCGCTTGGTACTGCCCATCACATTGGTTGGACGTACGGCCTTATCCGTCGAAATCAATACAAAATTCGATACACCTGCCTGAAGCGCGGCTTGCGCAGTATTCAGCGTGCCGATCACATTGTTCAAAACGCCTTCGGCAATATTATGCTCCACCATCGGCACATGTTTATAAGCGGCTGCGTGATAGACCGTATCGACATTCCATGTCTTCATCACGTCCAGCAACTTGTCCTGATCCCGCACCGATCCGAGGATAGGTAATAATCGAACCGACAGTGACTCACGAGCAATTCGAGGCTCCAGTTCGGACAAAATGCTATAGAGATTGAATTCGCTATGTTCGAATAACAGCAGCGTGGTTGGCTTGAGAGCAAGGATTTGCCGACAAAGTTCGGAGCCGATCGAACCACCCGCCCCTGTCACTAAAACCGACTGTCCCGCGACGCAATGCTCAAGCAAATCAGCCTGTGCGGGTACCGGATCACGCCCAAGGAGATCCGCGATATCGACTTCCTGGATGTCGTCGACTTTGACCCGGCCGCTGGCCAGGTCCATGAAGCCGGGGACGCTACGCACATGCAGCGGAAAACCTTCAAGCAGCGTCAATATCTCTCGCCGGCGACCTCGCGAGGAGGACGGAACAGCAAGCAAAATCTCTTGCGCGCCGGTGGCATCAATCATTTTTTGAATGTGTTTAGGTTGATAGACCTGCAACCCTGCAATGACTCTATCGGCGATGCTACTGTCATCGTCGATGAACGCGACCGGCCGCATCACTCGCCCCATGCGCAATGCAGCAACGAGTTGGTTACCAGCGGCCCCAGCACCATAAATAGCGACCTTGGGCAGGCCATCGTCACGACTGGTAAACGGCACATGCTGGGCTGCGGTAAACCAATCCCCGAGAAAATACTGACGCATCACCAGACGCAGCCCGCCAATCATGATCAGGCTCAACCACCAGTAGTTAAAAATGATAGAGCGTGGCACTACGGTCTTATGATTGCTGTACCAATACACCACAAGAGCCAGCAGCAAGGCCGAAAGGCTGACAGCCTTGCAAATGGTAATCAGCGCATCGTTACCGAAATAACGCATGACGGCGCGATACATGCCAAAACGGATGAAAATCGGGATGGCAATCAGTGGCGCGGAGGCAAAAAGCCAAAGATGTGTTTCGATCGGACTGGCCAAAGCCTCCACACCCAGCCGCACGACGAACGCCAGCCATAAGGCGACCCAGACCAGAACGACATCAGTGGCCACCTGGATAGCGCGCTTGTGGCGTCTCGGCAGCCCCAGCAGGACGGTTCTCAATTTGTCCATAAACCCTTCACGCACCTCGGCCAGCTCCTAAATCCAATCCATTTTCGATACACGCAGTTACATCTTCGTCCGTTGGACAATCGATAAACGAAAAACGCGAACCCTACAGCGAAATCAGGCTTTCTCAAGCTCACCGGCGTGAAACCTGACCGCCAGCACGAGCAGTGGCACATAAGCCAATATTAAAGCCAATGCTCCATCCATGTTCCACAACACGACACAAGCTGCCAAAGGCAGCAGCCAGAACAGATTGATTGCTGTCACCACCAACGTAACCGGCAGGTGGCGGCCATAATGACGGGAAGCGAATTGATAGGCATGGCTGCGATGAGCCTCGTAGACCTTATCTCCACGTAGCAGGCGCCGTAACAATGTAAGGGTTGCATCGACAATAAAGACCCCCAGCAAAATCAGCCAGACCCACAGCAGCTTAGGTGAACTCCAAGCCGCCTGCAGCGACAGCACCCCCAGGATAATGCCAAGAAATCCACTACCCGCATCGCCCATGAAGATACGGGCGGGAGGAAAATTCCAATACAGGAACCCCGCTACAGCCATCGCTAGTACCAGCGGAGCCAAGATCAGGTTTTCAAAACCTCCCAACCAATAGAGCAGGCAGGCTCCAAGACAAGCACAAATAGCCTCGACGCTGGCGATTCCGTCGATCCCGTCCATGAAGTTATAAAGATTAAGCATCCAAACCAGATAAATCGCCGCGAGCACATGCCCTAGCCAGCCCAAATCCAATACGAAACCAAACAGCTCCAATGCAGGCAAGCCACCCAGCCAAAAAAGCGCCCAGATAGCACCGAGGAAATGTCCCAGCAATCTCCAGCGTGCCGCGATGTGGCCATGGTCGTCGAGAAAGCCCAAAAGCGCTATACCTGATCCCGCCCCCAACAAGGCCCAGGTGAATGTCCAACTAAGCCCCCCAAGAAAAGCCAGGATCGGCAACACCGATAGAAATCCTAATACGATCGCCACCCCACCACCGCGAGGGGTTGGAACCGAATGAGAACTTCGTGCGTTCGGAACATCCATCAGGCTTCGCGCCAAAGCGTAACGTCGCAAGCCACCGGTTAAGACCAACGAAACAAAAAACACTACAAACACTACAAAAAAAATTGCCATGAATTCAAACTCGACCTTTTTTTGATGAAAGGGTCATATAATCCGCGCCGGCCTTGGATAACGCTTCAGTTGTTCCAAGCGGCGGGGTCCAGCCAAGCAGCTGATGCGCCTTGCGGGAATCGACAACCAAAGAACCAAACAATTGGGAAAACATATTCTCTCGCCCTAATAGCTTCGCCGCCACACGAATGACTCCAACGGGTACATAAATCAAGCGAGGTTTACGCCCCATACCATTGGCAATGGTACGCACAATATCTACAGTAGAGACATCCGTTCCATCGGAAATCAAAAATAGCTCCCCGGCCGCAGCAGGATGCTTAATACAATGCACGATAAAGTCAATAAGATTATCCAGCGCTATCATGCTACGTTGATTATTGGCTGCCAAGAAGGGAAGTGGCATACCGAGTCGAACAATCTTTAGCAAGCGGTGAAAGTTTCCAGGAGCACTCCCGCCATAGACCAAGGGTGGGCGGATAATAACCAGCTCCATGGAGGAATCTTTGACCAGCGCTTTTAACGCCTCTTCAGCTTCAAATTTTGAAAGCGCATACGGCGTACTTGGGTTATTGCCACTCAACTCTGAAACCTTTGAATTCTTTGTCTCAGTGGCGCTGACACCAATTGAACTGATAAAAACAAACCTCTTGACCCCCCCCCGCATTGCCTCTCTGGCTAAGCGAAGAGTCGCGTTCACATTCGCACGCCTGAACGCCGAAAGAGGATCCTCTTCCTTGTCATTCAGAATATGTGCCCTTCCCGCAAGATGTACGATTGTCTCGACACCAAGGCATACCCCGTCCAAAGGGTCATTTTCAAGATCCAGGCAAACATAGTCAAAATCTTGTGACGGAGTCATGGAGCTACGACCTATGCCCTTTACGGCGTAGCCTCGCTCCTTCAGAACCTTACAAAGCAAACTACCTATATAACCTGACGCCCCGGTAACCAACTGCATGCAATGCACCTTAATCAATTTTCCAGAATCCGCCGAGCCAGAGACGTATACTCAAAATTAGCCTCAAGGAAAAGGCGACCTTTCGCGCCCATCTCACGCAAAACAGTCCCATCAAGTAACAACATTTCCTGGAACGTATGTGCAAGCTGCTCAGGTTGATCGGGAACCACGGACATGCCGCAACCAGCCTCTTTTATTGGATCATTAAAGGCATTATAAGAAGCAATGACAGGGACCCCGGCAGCCATGTAATCATATAGTTTGTTTAAACTCACACCGAATCTGTAAATAGGCAGGTCATGCATAACAAAAAACCCGGCATCGACAACACGAAGAGCTTGCTGGATCTCTGCTTTATCGACCTGCGGGTAAAAAAGAACAAAGTCGTAACCGAGTTTACGACAGCGAGCATTAAGCTCAGCGCTTTGCTCCCCCTTACCAACGATGATAAATTTTACTGACACCCCCTCTGGAACCTCAAAAAAATGCAGCGCATCCAAAAACAGGTGCATCGCATTGGGTTCCCCCAAGGCGCCGGCGTAAAAAAACAAAAAATCGCCTTGCGATTTAAATCTCGTCAGGTCATCTAATAAATTAGAGCCCTGAGACTCACCGCTTGCATTTACATCATTAAGCGAAAAACCATTAGGAACGTATCGAAACTTCCCCGGTTTCATTCCCCGTGACACCATGTGCTGTTTGGCACCCGGCAAAAGGGAAATCACAGCATCCGCTGAAAAATATGCGAACCTCTCAATAAGCGACAAAACCACAACGACGGGGTGGAATTTATTGAATCCAGCAATTTCCACCAAACTCAAAGGCCAGATATCCCTAACCTCAAATAGAATCTTCGATCTGAATAATTTTGCACATAGAAAGGCAGCAGGGTAGCCAAAGGGATGTGCAGAAGAATACAAAACCAGATCCGGCCTTTTCTTCAACCCCAAGCGCAGAAGAAAAAAGAATAGAAAAAAGCCGAAACACAACATGGACAAAAATCGCCCCAGGCCATTTCCTTTATATTTAGGAGCTGGAACAAAATTATATGAAACGCCTTCCAGGACCTGGCACCCCGCCTTCCCTGAGTCATCGTCCATCAAATGGTGATAGCCAGGCGTGATTATCTCCACATCATGTCCCTGAGCCTGCCATGCGTTCGCCAGATAAAAGGAGCGCCAATAGCGCCCGACTCCAGGGCCGCCAGCATAAGGGTTGATATACCAAATATTCATTGTGCTTCCCAACACGACCATAAGCGCTTATCTAACTCATGACAGCTCATGAGTGAGAAAGACAATCAGCTATGAATGACGCCGCCTGCCCACCACCGTATAAGTTCTCGTTGTCATGCACGGTGCGATTGATACCATCACGTACTGCAGCAGTAATTAAACCAGAGTCCGCCCCGCACAACACATTCGCCCCAGACTCAACGAGCTCTACCCATTCGGTTTGGTCGCGCATGGTTACACAAGGTTTTGAAAAGAAAAAAGCCTCCTTCTGGACACCACCGCTATCAGTTAATACCAAACCACAGCGTTGAAGGAGCCAGATCATCTCCAGGTACCCGACTGGATCAATCAGATTGACTTCCAATGCGAGACCTGTCTTTTCGATCATGTTCCGGGTACGAGGATGCAAAGGTAATACAACCGGTGCCACTGTATTATGAATAGTATTCAGTGCATCAACGATAGACTTCAACCTAACAGGGTCATCGGTATTTTCCGCTCTATGCAGTGTTGCCAGGACAAAACCGTCGGAAAGATTGAAACCCTCCGGCTTAGATGCACGACGAGCAAAGAACATAGCGCTGTCCTGCATGACATCGCCCGAATTCCATATTTTTACAGGCTTTTCCGAAAAGCCTTCCTTAGCCAGATTATTAATCGCAGTTTGCGTAGGGCAAAAGAGAAGATCACTCATCTGATCAGTCAAAATACGATTGATCTCCTCGGGCATGCGCATGTTAAAACTCCTCAGGCCGGCTTCAATATGGGCCACCGGAATATGAAGCTTGGCCGCTGCCAAAGCACCCGCCAGGGTTGAGTTCGTATCACCGTAAACCAGCACCCGATCCGGCTTCTCCTGAATCATGACCCGCTCAATTTCCATCAGCATTCGGCCAGTCATTTCACCATGCGAACCGCCATGGATATCTAATTGAAAATCCGGTCTAGGAATACCCAGTTGATCAAAAAAAATCTCCGACATATTGGCATCAAAATGCTGCCCGGTATGGATGATTTTTTCGGATAATCCGACCTGCTCAATAATTGCCTTGGATACAACGCTGGCCTTGATAAACTGAGGTCGAGCACCAATAATCGTGAGTAGTTTCATAATATTATTATCCCTTGGCCAAGCCGGCGTAGAATTTCAGTAATCGACGCCCTTCAACGTCCCAGTTATAGCGCTCAGTGACGGCCTTCTGACCGTTACGCCCCATCTGCTCGGCACGTTCAGGGTTCTCTATTATAAAATCGATCGCGTCGGCAATAGACTGCGGATTCAGCGGGTCTACACAAACCCCACAGTCATTTCCTTCAATAATTTCACGCCACAGGGGAAAATTAGAAGCAATAACTGGGATTCCCGAAGACATATACTCGAACATCTTATTGGGTTGGGCATCGACATGATTGGGCAGCGGATAAAAAGTTACCAAACCTGCAGCCGACCGCCCCAAAATATCACGCACCTCGGAACGACCCAACTGGCCACATTGATTAACGGAAGACCATCCATTTTTTTTCTTAACATCAACCTCAACACCGGGCTCAGAAAAATTACCCACCAGATTCAGCCGCGAACCCGTATGAACAAGCCCCATCGCCTCAACAACTTCGCGAATACCTCGGATCGAGGTGATCCCGCCCACATAGCAAACTTCTTGTTTTTTTTCGCCCCATGCGACATCAGCAGCAAGCTCGCCCACCAAGGGAAAGTTATTAATATCTACAACATTCGCATTGATAGACAAAAACTTATCTCGTATATATGGCGTCGCGGTCAAAATGCCATCCATCTTACGACAGGCGAAACGTTCATAAACGGAAAACAGGAAAGAAATAACTCTGCGCGAGACCGGGCGCAAATAGGGCTTACTTAATATTTGCTTAGGAACATCCTCATGGGAGTCAAAAATTACAATTTTCCCAAACTTCTTTAATTTCAGCCCGACTGGAATCAATTCAGGATCGTGCAAATGATAAATATCGGCCTGAAGAGAGGCAGCTTTTTTGTAAACCATGTTGGTAGTTTTGAACATTCGATTCAAGCGTCCACGCAAGAATCCCACATCCACAATATTGACTCCATCAGCCTTTTCGTCGCCCTTACCATCAGCGACTACTAACGAAACGTCATAACCATGCGCAGCCAATGTCTTGCATTCTTTCTGAAAAATGCGAATATCGAAACGAGTATGAGCTGAAGTTACATGTGCCACTTTCAAAAAGGCGTCTCCATTACTATATCTTTAAGAATAAACGCTGAGACGCCGTCCCAGAAGCTTCTGTAGGAAGACTTGAGACTTTTTGGCAACCGCCTGCAACTTATCCCAACTCTTAAAGTCAGAGTAATCATGGATTGGGGCTTGCATTAACTCATCGAACTGTTGCCGGTTGACTCGCATTTTTTTACAGAAATAATCAATATCATTCTCTAGTTCATCTGCGGCATATAAAGGCTCCGCAAGCTTAACAATCGCCTCCTCACGCGACATCTGCCCAGAAAGAATCATGCTGGAATAGTGCAGCTTACGCTTGTCATAGCCAAACTTGGTAGGGAGATAGTAGTTCTGAAACAGCTTGGTGAAGATGGACTCACCATGCTTGCGAGCATATGACCTATACCCCACTGTTTCCTGAAGGTACTTTTCCGCTTCGCGCTTATCATATTCCATAAAGTTCAGCGGTCTTACAGTTCGCATTCCTTTAGCAAAAGGATACCAAAAATAATACTCAAAAAAGCTAATAGTCTTATAATCACGCAAAGGCTTTGAACCGTACGTTCTATGAATGTCTTTTAGGTTAATAGCATCCATCGCACTTCCATGCCAAGAATCTGGAAATACTGCCTCGGTTGCAAGATTCCCACCGCTCAGAATGTATTTGATATCATTCTTCACCGCAAAGTGATACATGCTCGAAAAAAACGCATGATCTTGAGGAACGTCTTGATTGGCTACTGCAGCCTTCATATAAGAAAGCTGCAAGTCACGCATCTCCTCCCAGTTCATCACGTGGGTATGAAGATCGTATCCGCAATGTTTGATAATTTTCTCAATGTTACTAACCGCAAGCTCGCTGTTCCAACCTGCATCGACGTGCACGACTAATGGACGCAGTCCGAAATCCTTGATCTTTACAGCCAAATAAGAGCTGTCAACCCCGCCACTCAAACCGATAATGCAATCGTATTCTTTACCAGCCCCTTCCTTCTTTATCTTGTCCACAATGTTTTGCAGCCGGGTCTTTCCGTCGACCCCGCTAAACAATTGAAGAGACTGTACCTCATCAAATCTATGACAATGATTGCAAACGCCATGCTCGTCAAACTTGATATTCGCGTCAGTCTCATCCATCACACAGCGTGAACATACTTTATACACAGTCTTCCCTCTCGAATTCATTACAACTACTTTTCGCTTTCAAATCAATAATGACGGTACTAGCAGGCTCTAGATACTCATCAAGATTCAAGAAAAGCAATTTATTTACTTCCGGACATGGACTGATTAAGGTCCGGATAACTTATCAAAACCGCTTTGTGCTTTCCGTGAAAAACAAAAAAACTTCCCGCTGCGACCGCCGACACGCCCGCTTTTTCAAAGGGTTCGTTAAGATCAGCTATTGAACCCGCCCCACCACATGCGACGACAGGTATATGAACCCCAGCAACAACCGACTTGATGAGCGGTATGTCAAACCCTTGCATAGTTCCATCGCGGTCTATGGAGTTCAGGAATATTTCCCCGGCTCCGGCATCCTCGACCCTCTTTGCCCACTCGACTGGTGAAACTTTTGTATCTTTCGTACCTGATTGAGAATAGACCGAATAGCGACCCAGTAAACTTTTCTTACAATCGATAGAACAGACGACGCTTTGAGAACCGAATTGATCAGCTATTTTTCGAAGAAGCTCGACATCTGCCAAAGCTGCGGTATTCAGGGCTATTTTTTCAACGCCCAAAGCAAAAACACGTTGTGCGTGCTCAAGCGTACGAATACCACCACCATAACAAATAGGCATGAAACATTCGCCGGCCACTTCCGCTAACAGCTCATAGTCAGGTTCACGACCTAATATAGACGCTTCTATATCCAGTAGAACCAGCTCATCAACTTCTTTTTCATTGAAAATACGAATAGCATTAACAGGGTCGCCCACATATTTCGGAGACTTAAACTTCACCGTTTTAACCAGTCCCCTGTCCTTTAACAGCAAACATGGAATTACGCGCTTTCTCTGCATCAGATTAACTCGACGAAATTCTTGAAAAGCTGCATG
Organism: Pseudomonas sp. NFACC24-1; assembly: GCF_900115235.1. NCBI lineage: Bacteria > Pseudomonadati > Pseudomonadota > Gammaproteobacteria > Pseudomonadales > Pseudomonadaceae > Pseudomonas > Pseudomonas sp. NFACC24-1. The sequence continues at coordinate 159,839 of NZ_FOVS01000009.1, read as the reverse complement.
CCGAAGCGATGACTCTTTTCAGGATGGAACTGAAAACCGAAAATATTATCTTTGGCGACCGCAGCCGTAAATTTTTGCCCATAATCAGCCGTCAGAAGCGTGTCGTGCTCATTGTCAGGACACATGTAATAGCCATGAACAAAATAATAGCGACTTTCCTCTGTCAGACCTCGAACCAATGGATGCTCATAATTACAGGAGACATGGCTCCAACCCATGTGAGGCACTTTTCGTTCTGGGCGCTTCTCAAAACGCTTGATATCCATATCAATCCAGCCTAGCCCTGGCTCGACACCCTCCTCAGAACGACGCCCCAGCATCTGCGACCCCAGGCATACTCCCATCACAGGTTTACGAGCGACAAGCACCTGTTGATTAAGTACATCTATGAGACCGCTCTCACGCAGGGTTTTCATTCCGGCATCAAACGCACCAACACCGGGCAAAATCAGCTTTTCTGCGTTTACAATATCGTCGACGAGGTTCGAGGACTTGGCCTTCGCCCCAACTCGCTTCAACATATTCAGCACCGAGGCTATATTCCCCACGCCATAATCGACCACTACAATCATGAGGAAACTCCCTTAGCACAACGATATGACATCGCAAAATAAATAACATACATTATGGCATAGCTTGCCGAGTACCACCACAGGGCCTCCGTCACCTCCCTCGCGAGCAGAAAGCATGCCGCCGTGATGACCAGTAACCCCAGTTGCCAAATCAGATCCAATCCTTGTCGTTGGGCAATATAGATAGTGTAACTAAGGGGGCTCACGATAAAACGCATATAAAACATGGGAATAAGTAAAATTGCATATTTCCCTGACTCAATCCATTCTGTACCAAATACAAACATGAACGCCCACTCACCCAGCCACCAAAACAAAAGAAATGGCGGAAAGGCTAATAGGGAGAGGACAATGAAAGTACGCAAGAAAACGGAACGGCAAGAGCCCGTAACCCTGTAATCCCGAGCAGCTTGCTCTTTGAACACATCCAGGACTGAAGTAGCAAGCAGAGTAATGGGTGCCCCCATCATTTTTATTGTTAGTGCGAACCAACCTGCAGCCTCCGCGCCAAATCGGGAGGCTATCAAGATGACAGGTAATTGGCTGGCAATGGTGTTGATCAGATCAGCGGGCAGCGAGAACTTTGGAAAGTCCCTGTATCTGTACGCGACGCTTCTTACAGAACCAATACTTTCGCTAAAACATGCTTTTAGCCAAGAGCGATCAAACCAAAAAAATACCAACAGCGTAGCCAATAGCACACCAACCGCTTGGCCGTAGATTAGGCCGCTGACTCCCAACGCGAAATAACCAGCCACCACCTGTGCCACCGCGACAGCGCCCGCCAGAGCAATTCTGGCAACGCCAAGTTTGTTAAAGGCTTGTTGAAAAGCCAATAACGAAAGGAGTCCTTTATTAGCCCCCATCCCAAAGACAACAAAAGCCAAGACAAGGGAGTAACTTTTGACTATCGGCGGAATTCCCTCAACAAACGAACTCACAACTGCGATTAAAAACGTAGCTAAAATCGACAGTGCAACGGTTATCAGCAAGACCAGTTTAATGATCGATTTTGAATCATCATTCGTATCACCGCTGAACAACGCCAACTCATAACGCCCCGTGACCAAAACAGCCATTATCGTAGCGAATGAAAGCCAAACGTTAAACGAGCCCAATTCTTCTGGAGAGTACAGCCTTACCAGAAGCAGCATCACACCCAACGATATCAACTGGGCCCCTAGAGTCCCGACGAGCACACTTCTTACTCGAGAAAAGAATTGACTCTTCAAGCTATACTCCTAGTCCTGCTCTTGGACTCCCTAGAGAAAGCCATCAACATTAGAAGCAACAGCATGAAGAAAATACCAGAACCTAACAAAACCGTTGACAACGATTGCTCAACAATTTTAGTTACGAAGAGCAATGCAACGGGCATCGCAATAAACATGGAGCGCTTCATGTAAAGAAGATTCAACAGCATAACAATCACAGCAACAATAAAAGCTTCGATTATTACTGCCGTGTATCCAAGCCTCAGATAGGCCACCGCAAAAAAATTCACGTTGGCATTAGTTTCCGAATTATTATAAATATACTCACCAATTCGAAACGTGATCGATTCACTTTTGCTAAAACCTGACAAAAGACCTATCGCTGTATCGCTATAATTATTAATCCCGTACGAGTCGTAAAACAGCTCCGCAGCCCCCAACATTGTGGCCGGCACAGTATAGGCTCGTCTAATCAGATAGTCATTTAGGTAAGAATAGCCCATAAGCTCGAACTCAAGAAAACCTGCAAGCAACAAGCCTATTGCACCAAACAGCAACCAAGAGACATTGACCCTCCCATAATATCTAAAATAGGTCATCAGAACATAAACCAAAAACAAAACAACAAAGGGATATTTCTGTCCAAAGGCTCCCCACAGGATCAAAACGTTAAAAACCCCAAGCCAAAAGAAGAAATTAGATTTTTTATAGACTCCCCAAGCAAATAAAACAGGAAAAAATGCCTGCGTCCCTATCGACGCAATATATCCATCTATAGATCCTGCTGAAAAAACGTCGCGCGCGATAGCACGTCGAAGGTATTGACCAGAAAAGTCGAGAGAAAAAAACGACATACTTTTGAGCAGAATAAACACCAAAACCAATATATTAACGACTGAAACAATAAACAGATATCTTTCACCACTGCTGGATTGACCGCTGTCACGACGAAATTTAATCTTATTAATAAGTGAGACAAGAACAACACCCATCAGCACTGACAAACACAGCCCAGAAAATGGGCTGGCCTCTGGGTAAAATGCGTTCGCCCCGTTCAAAACAAGCGCATGAGGCACGATAACCAAAAACAGCAAGGCTACGACGATATCCCCAGGCTTACTTATACTTGAACCGCATAAAAGAGAACTGCCCACAGCTAAAAACAACAAGTAAACGATCTGGAGGCCATCCATGCTTTTCTGGGAGGCCCCCATATAGTCATACAGCAAGTACAGATAATTATTATTCATCCACAACAACAGGACAAAATAGACAAAAAAGTACAAAGCATTCAAAAAAGTTGCTTTATCAACTTTTAAAGAAATGTACATAGCTTAACCAGCCACCGCAGCACAAATAATTGCCACAGCCTCGTCATCCAGATACGGATGCATTGGCAAACTCATGACCTGTTCTGCGACGCGATCTCCCGTAGGTAAATGGGCGTTTGCATCGGCTACAGCGGGCTGCTTGTTCAACGGGATGGGATAATGAACTGCCGTCGGAATGCCCTGCTTCTTTAACTTATCTTGTAACTGGTCACGCTTGTCAACAAGAATTGTATATTGAGCATAGGCACTGGTGTTCCATTCTTCCACATAAGGGATTGTCTTTACCCCCAAGGCCTCGAGTGACTCACCGTACAACTTTGCAACACGCTGACGTTGCTCAAGCTCCTCTTCAAAGATTTCAAGTTTGGGCAGGAGAATTGCCGCTTGCAGCGTATCCAGGCGACTATTAACTCCCACGCGCACATGGTGATAGCGGCGGTCCTGCCCGTGCCTGGCGATTTGACGCAGTACTTTGGCCAATTCGTCATCATTGGTAAAAATCGCGCCACCATCCCCATAGCATCCCAGCGGTTTGCTTGGAAAGAAGCTAGTACACGCTATTGTGGTGAGGTTGCAGGAGCGTTTCCCTTTGTAGGTAGCGCCAAAGCTTTGTGCTGCGTCTTCGATTACTGGGATCGAGTATTTAACGGCAATCGCATTAATCGCATCGTAGTCTGCACATTGCCCGTATAGAGAAACCGGAATGATAGCTTTCGTACGCGGGGTAATTGCTGCTTCCAGCTTTTGCGGATCAAGATTATATGTGCGTGGATCAATATCCACATACACCGGTTTTGCGCCGAGTAAGGCAACTGTCTCGGCGGTCGCAATATAGGTGAAACCAGGTGTTATAACTTCGTCACCCGGGCCAATTCCCAGCGCCATTTGAGCGATTTGCAAGGCGTCTGTACCATTGGCGCAAGTTATGCAGTGTTTAGCGCCAACAAACTGAGCAAGTTTTTCCTCGAGCTCCGCTACCTCTGGGCCGAGAATGTACTGGCCGTGGCTCAAGACGCGCTGGATGCCGGCATCGATCTTGTCCTTGATACGTGCTTGCTGGCTTTTCAGGTCAATGAATTCAATCATGCTCAGGCATCCGTCTTGTTCAAAAGTTTTCCGTTCAGCACGTAGCGCGCTCCCGTATGCGAGCAGAAGGCCTCACCCTGCTCGTTCAACTGCAATTGCTCGCCAAATTCGCTCATCCAGCCAATCTGCCGTGCGGGCACACCCACCATCAATGCATAGGCCGGTACATCCTTGTTGATGACCGCGCCGGCACCGACGAAGGCATATTCACCAATGGTAACGCCGCAGACGATGGTGCAATTGGCGCCAAGCGTCGCGCCCTTTTTTACCAGCGTATCGAGGTACTGGTCCTTGCGCTCGATCAGCGAACGCGGATTATAGACATTGGTGAAGACCATGCTGGGGCCACAGAATACGCCCTCTTCCAGCGTGACATTGTCGTAGACCGAAACATTGTTCTGGATCTTACAGCGGTCGCCGATCACGACTTTGTTGCCCACGAACACATTCTGACCGAGCGAAACGCCAACACCGATGCGGGCGCCCGCGCAAACATGGACAAAGTGCCAGACACGGGAGTTTTCACCGATCTGCGCGCCCTCATCGACGATCGCGCTTGGGTGCTGATAGTAATTCATGGCTTCAGACTCACATTAGACTGAGGTTGATCGAAAGCACGCTGCAGTGGCTCGGCAGCATAGTGCCCATAACGACGTGCACCTACCTCGTTGAGGTGGTGGCTGTCACGGTAGATGAGCAAACCTTGCTGGTAAGGCGCAGCGGCAAAGAAGCTGCTATTGGAAAGGTCCAGGAAACGCACGCCCGGCGTGCGGTCGACAATGGCCTGCACTTGCTGGTTGGCAACCTGCCACTCACGATTGAATGTCAATGGCGCCGGCAGGCCAAGCTCGGTAAAGCGCCTTACCCGCTGCACGTCTGTTTCAAACATTGGTACCTGAGCAAGCACCACGATATGTTTATGGGCTCCTGCAGTATCGACGAGAAATTCAGCAAACGCCTTGGCGAATGCTTGGCTCTGCATCTGGTACTGCCACATGCCTGCGACAATCACCCGCTCCACCTTCGGCAACTCACGAGCCACCGCCTCGATCTGCGCGCGGCAAGGTTTTTGCGCCCAGGCTGGCAGGCGTTCAATGTCAAAGCCGGGGATAGGCACGCAACTGCTGGCAGTGAGCACGCGGTAAGCAACGCCCTGCTCTTCGCCCACCTGGTCGAAGAAGTAGTTCAATTGGGCAGCATGGCTATCGCCAATTACTAGAACGGACACTTCGGCATCCGCCTTGCCTCGCTTGCACGCGCCCACTTGGGTGCCATGGCAGATAAGCTCTGGAGCAGCATAACGGGTGAGTTCCACAGACAACGGAGCGACCAGCGAGGCGTTTACACGTTGTCCACCCCACACCACCAGCGCGACCACGGCACCGGTTACAGCCCACTTGGGCAGCTGGCGCATCATGCCGGAAGCGTTTCTGGCGGGTGTTTCGACCAAGCGATAGGAAAGACATGCCAGCAGTACAGAGCTGGCCACGAAAATCGGCAACCATGCAGCCGTCAGCTCGTACTGCCCCGTGTAATAGCGAATGAACGCCAGCACCGGCCAATGCCACAGGTACAACGAATAGGAAATACCACCGATCCAGACCATCGGCCGAGTGGCTAGCAACGCGCTGACCGGACCACGCCGGGCAACGATGAGCAGCCCTGCCGCGACACAAGGCAGGATAGACCAGAAGCCTGGAAAGTGTTGCTTATCGATAGCCAGCACCGCCCAAGCCAGCAGGATTGCGCCCAGCCCACCGAATACGCTTGCAAGTAACATGGGCAGCTCGCGCTGGCGCATCAGCAAGGCAACGATGGCACCGACCATGAATTCGGGAATCCGTGCCGACAGGGCAAAATACATCCCTTCTTGCGATTCGCCCAGTCCACGGTAGCCGTTCCAGGCAAACAGACTGGCGGCTAGCAAGGCAAACGTTATGAGACGCCATTGCTTTGGCAAGCAAATGACCAGCACCGGGAAGAACAGATAGAACTGCATCTCGATGGCCAATGACCAGGTATGCAGAAGCGGCAATTCATCGGCCCGCGGCGCGAAATAACTGCCGAAGCCAGAGAAGTACTGATTGCTGGTAAACAACGCCGAGGACTTCAGGCTGTCGAGGAAAAATGCGAAGTCATCAGGCAGAAACAGGAGCGCGGACAGCGCGGACACCACCACCAGCATGACGAAATACGCCGGCAGAATACGCTTGATGCGGCTGGCATAGAATGAAACGAGATCGACCTTGTCGCTTCGCTCGGTCAACAATGCCGTTATGATGAAGCCAGAGATGACAAAAAAGATGTCGACGCCGACATAGCCGGCTTTCAGCCAGCCACTATTGGCGTGATAAAGCATGACCGCCAGCACCGCGATTGCACGCAAGCCCTGAATATCGAGACGAATGCTGCGCACGCGGCGCATCGCACCCGCTTCGTTTGGCTTGTTGAAATTATCGTTCGACACGCTGGCTTGCGATCCTGCTTGGAAAACTTGAAACGGGTGGCGCAAGGCCACCCGTGCTGTCTCGCCGATCAGCGAGAAAGGGCTTGGACGAACGGATGCGCTTCGTTGTCCGCTGCAACGACGATGGCCGCACTGCGAATGGTGTTGACCGTCTCCACGCAGTGGCGAGCATCCTCGATGCCATAACCACGCCCAGCCAGGATTTCCTCGTAGCTGGTGGTGTGCAGGTCAGTGAAGCCTTCGGAGAACTCCATTTCCTCACCGTTGACGGTAATCGAACGGTAAGTTGGCTTCTTGCCCTTTACCGATTCCGGCAGGTCGTCGGCGTCGACCGACAGGAACCAGCGTACACGTGCTTTCTCGTACTCCAGGTAACCGGCCGCCTTGTGTTCGGAAGTGAAGTGCACAACGTTGCGCTGCAACTTGCCGAAGATGAAGTGCAGCATGTCGTAGAAGTGCACGCCAATGTTGGTGGCTACGCCGAAGGACTTGCGTGGGTCACCTTTCCAGCTTTGCAGGTACCACTTGCCACGGGAAGTAATGTAGGTCAGATCGACTTCGTACTTGTGCGGGTTGTTCTCGCGGGCAACCTTGTCCTTCAAGGCAATGATTGCCTGGTGATGGCGCAGCTGCAGGATGTTGAACAGGCGCTTGCCGGTTTCCTGCTCGATCAGGGCCAACTGGTCCAACTGCTGCGGGGTCGGCACCAGCGGTTTTTCACAGATTACGTCACAGCCCAGGCGCAGACCGGCGGCAATGTGCGGTTGGTGCAGGTAGTTGGGCGAGCAGATCGACACATAATCCAAGGCGGTCTCTGGGTCGCGCTTGAGGCTGTGAGCGTGATCAAGGAAGAACTCGAACTCGGTAAAGAATTCGCTTTGCGGTGAAATGCTGTCGATGATGCCTACCGAGTCATTGATGTCATAAGCGGACACCAATGTATTGCCGGTATCCTTAATGGCGCGCATATGGCGGGGGGCGATATAACCGGCAGCACCAATTAGAGCAAAACGTTTCATCCAGAACTCTCCTGTCATCAAGCTTTGATAATATTCGATTGAGGGGCGCGATATTTACCACGACTATCGATGATCAGTTGAGCATGTTGGCTGATAAGCTCATAGTCGAACTTATCGTGGTCGGTGGCCAGAATGACAGCATCATAAGCTTTTAGAACTTCAGCAGTCAGAGGCTCACTGGAAAGGTCAAAGTGGTGCTCGCGCATCTTCGGAAACTTCAAGACGTGCGGATCGGAGTACCCTACGACGCCGCCTTTAGCCTCGATCAGTTCCATGATTTCAACCGAAGGCGACTCACGCATATCATCTACGTTCTTCTTGTAGGCGATACCAAGCACTAGAATTCTGCTGCCTTTCAAAGGCTTACCGCGCTCATTCAAGCCGTCCATCAACTTGCTCAGGACGTACTCCGGCATGGCCTGATTGACCTCTCCCGAAAGCTCGATAAACCGTGTATGCAAACCATACTCACGGGCTTTCCAAGTCAGGTAGAACGGGTCGATTGGAATGCAGTGACCACCGAGACCAGGGCCAGGGTAGTAGGCAGTAAAACCGAAGGGCTTGGTTGCAGCGGCGTCGACCACTTCGAAAATATCGATGCCCATGCGGTCAGCGACCACTTTCATCTCATTCACCAAGCCGATATTGACCGCACGGTGGATATTTTCCAGCAGCTTGGTCATTTCAGCTGCTTTGGTAGAGCTGACTTGTACAACTTGGTCAATCGCGTGCTCATAGAGAGCGACACCGACCTCGAGGCACTCAGGCGTATGCCCACCGATTACTTTTGGAATGGTACGGGTTTCAAAGTTGGGATTGCCCGGATCTTCGCGCTCCGGGGAATAGACCAGAAAGATATTCTCACCGACACGCAATCCTTTCTCTTGGACACGTGGCAGCAACTCTTCTTCTGTCGTGCCCGGATAGGTTGTACTTTCAAGAGAAACGACTTGACCAGCCCTTAAATAAGGCTTTATCGCATCAGTCGTATTTATTACGAAACTCATATCGGGTTCGCGATATTTATTTAATGGTGTCGGCACGCAGAGAATCAGCGCATCACATTCCGGCACACGAGTAAAATCGGTAGTGGCTTCAAATCCGTTTTGGCAAGCGGCTTCGATTTTTTCGCCAGGAATGTGCTCGATGTAGCTTTTACCTGAATTCAGAAGTTCAACTTTTGAACTATCGATATCAAGTCCAATAACTTTAAACCCGATCGCATTATAACGCAGCATCAAAGGCAGGCCGACGTATCCAAGACCGACGATACCGATGACGGCCTCTTTTGCTTTAAATTTGGCGACGCTCGCCTGCTTTATGCTCGACATCCAACTCTCCATTTAACTTGTCAAAACCATCTAATTCATCAGAGCTATGAATCAAGCCTGAATCCGCCTGACCCCTACCATTGCACAACTGGCAAACCTCCGCCTCAGCCCGCCGAACGGATGCTGGACGCTTTCACTTCAGTTCTTGTCAAAACTCATTATGGAGCAGCACCTCCGGCGCCTACCGCCGACTTTCCAGATGTCCCCACCATGCACAAATTTCGATACGCCACAGGCCTGTTGCTACCGACCTCCGAACGAGACGGCCATCCCGTCCCTCACAAACCGCCATTATGCCTGTTGTGTAGCAAAATGGCTTTCCTGGATTGTACTTTACTGAGTTCTGACTAGTTTTTTCAGGGCTTGCCTCAGTTGAACGGCTCGCTTCTGCCATCATTATGACATCTAACCACTGAGACCCGTCCCGACGGAGCGCCTCGTGACTACAACCGATGGAGCCTCGGCACACATTAAAACCATGAACACCTAGAGTTATTCGCCACACCAATAAAAAACCCGCCTTACGAAGATAATCCTCATAAAGACGGGCTCAAACAAGCATTCGAAATCTCTCTAAAGAGTTACTAAAATACTTTAGGATCGAGAAATTGATCATCTCAACCCTGTAATTGCTGTTCCTTGCTCCGAATAACCGCAAATCGAATTAACGCAATGAAACTACCCAGCATCCCGCCAGCAATAATGCCCAGCAGCAAAATCAAAGCCTTTCTTGGTTTAATCGGGCTTTGCGGCACCTCAACGCTACCGTCTTGCCGATAAACCGAGATGCTTTCTGGATCAATATTCAATTTACGATAGAAACTGTATCGCATTTGGAGCGAACGCAAATCCGATATGAAGGCGTCGTCAGAAGCTCTCGACTCCAGCGCTTTTACTTCCGCAGCCAAGGCTTTGCTGCCTCGCTGGTAGTCCATTTTATTGCCAGTTTCTACCGTTATATCAACAGCCGCCGTAGAATTTATACTCGGGCTGCTGAGACCAATTGCTTCTGCGATCTTCAACGCTTCGCGCAACTGCTGAATCCGATCCTCACGTATTCGCTGCGCAGTCTCGCGCAAACCGACAATACGCTGCTCCAGATTACGCGCCCTTACCGCAGCCTCAGCCGTAACGTTCTTGATCAGCTCTGACTCAGCCGCTTCACTGGCGCGCGCCACATAAGCCTTCGCCCACTCCGTAGCTCGAACGGGATCTCCGCCCTGGACCGTTACCGAATAGCGATCCGGCGTATCCTTACCAGGCCCCTTGATTATGAGCTCTCGAGAGAAACGTTCGTACAATCGGTCAAGCGCGCCCGTTCGCTGGGATTCATCAAGTGAAGGAAGATAAACTTCATTGAAGAATGCCTGACGAAGAGATTCACCCTGTAAGTTTCGGGCAAATACGTTATAGACATGCTTGATGGAATAAGGATCCAGCTCAGTGCTTTTCCCTCGACCATAGTTCAACTCAGCAATACCATTCTGAGTAGGAGGCATGATAAAAAGTTGAGCTTGGTAGACCGGTTTGCTGAGGTACGCATAAGCAGCTGCCCCCACGGTAACCAACAAGGTGACCGCAAGGATCAACCACTTTTGCCCCCAGAGCCCGCGCGCAAGTGCGATCAGATCGATCTCATCGGCGCCCTGGGTTTCAATACGATTATTTGGCATGGGTGATTCCGCCTCCCTTTTTTGGCATTGCGTCGACAGACACATCGAACTCACTAAAAGGCAAGACGGGCACAGCGATAGACTGGATCAAGTTAAATTTGAACAAAACGCACCCAAAGTCAGAAAAAATTGTTGGCCGTGATCCTTACACCAAGACTACTGGGCTCACATATCCATTATTTCGGCCGTCTACGCATTCCCAGGAACCACGCAAGCGACGGCCCGACTATCATACCAGCGAGAAGCGCCAGGATCACGAAAACCGAGACGGGAAGCTGCGGAGCTGACCAGCCCAGAAACAGGAGTGCGACCGGCTGGTTGTTTTCAAGTACGAACAGGACAATAGCCGAGGCCACAAGTAGCGCCAGTACGACAAGGGCCAAACGCTTAAAGTTCCGCATGAAGACTCCTCTGTTTAGCTGCTGCGTCAGAGCTCATCCCCCTCCTCCTCATTGACACGATCCCTAAGCTCTTTGCCCGGCTTGAAATGAGGGACAAACTTTCCATCCAGGCTGACAGATTGACCGGTCTTTGGATTTCGACCTACACGCGGGGCGCGGTAATGCAGGGAAAAGCTGCCAAAACCACGGATTTCAATACGATCCCCCGTTGCCAGGCACTGGGACATTTGTTCAAGCATGGTCTTGATGGCCAGCTCCACATCTTTGGATGAGAGTAGCCCTTGATGGGTGACAATTCGTTCGATCAACTCCGACTTCGTCATATTTTTCCCTTCTTTTTCAAGCAGCTAGGAAAATCGCTTGAAAAGGTTTTAGCATGACCGGAGGGATTTGAACAGCCCAAGTATTGACATTCTTCACCACTCCCTTGTTGCTTCTTTCCATGCCGACAGGAAGTTTTCCTCAAGCTATCGACAGATGACCAGCATCGTACGAGTCAAATAGCCAGCCGGATTAAAACCAAAAGGGTACTGATCGTCATCCTTCGCGTCGTCGGACCGGGTAATGACCTTGTAGCCAGCCCCCTTGCACTCCCTGGCAGCCCTCTTATGGCACTTCTCCCAGCCAGAGCCCAGCCCCGAACAGTCGACCTCGATACCACTGACTCCACGCACTGCATGGGTCTTGGCGCTCGTAGAGCAACCCGCCACCACCAGGACACTCAACACCAGAAAGAGCCTATTCATTCAATTCCTTTAGACAAAGACCCAGATCGATCACTTATACAAGTCGGAGCCTTGCCCTGAATAGACGAGTGATCTGCTTCATAAAAGAGACATCTTGGTCGCAGGATTGGTTTCGCAATGCCCCAAATGAACACCATCATCGACAACGGCTTGCAGGAAGCAAAGAGCTTTGAAATATCGCACCCACAAAAAAGGGCGACCGAAGTCGCCCTTTTTATGGTCTGACAGAACTCAGTTCTGTTTTTCCATTTGTGCACGCAGCAGGTCGCCCAGAGTGGTAGGACCAGCAGCAATGTCAGCGGCTGGCTTGTCGCGCAGGCTCTGGATTGCTTCTTTCTCTTCAGCATCGTCTTTCGACTTGATGGAGAGCTGGATTACGCGGCTCTTGCGGTCAACGCTGATGATCTTGGCTTCTACTTCTTCGCCTTCTTTCAGAACGTTGCGCGCGTCTTCAACGCGGTCACGGCTGATTTCGGAGGCTTTCAGAGTCGCTTCGATATCGTCGGCCAGGGTGATGATGGCGCCTTTGGCGTCAACTTCTTTCACGATGCCCTTAACGATTGCGCCTTTGTCGTTCTCTTGAACGTACTCGGAGAACGGATCGCTTTCCAGTTGCTTGATACCCAGGGAGATACGCTCGCGCTCTGGGTCAACCGACAGGATAACGGTGTCCAGCTCGTCGCCCTTCTTGAAACGGCGTACGGCTTCTTCGCCCACTTCGTTCCAGGAGATGTCGGACAAGTGAACCAGGCCGTCGATGCCGCCGTCCAGACCAATGAAGATACCGAAATCGGTGATCGACTTGATGGTGCCGGAGATTTTATCGCCCTTGTTGAACTGGCCAGAGAAGTCTTCCCATGGGTTGGACTTGCACTGCTTGATGCCGAGGGAGATACGACGACGCTCTTCGTCGATGTCCAGAACCATGACTTCCACTTCGTCGCCGACTTGTACGACTTTCGAAGGGTGGATGTTCTTGTTGGTCCAGTCCATTTCGGAAACGTGTACCAGGCCTTCAACACCTTCTTCCAGCTCAGCGAAGCAGCCGTAGTCGGTGAGGTTGGTAACACGAGCGGTGACGCGGGTGCCTTCTGGGTAACGGGCTTTGATAGCAACCCATGGATCTTCACCCAGTTGCTTGAGGCCCAGGGAAACACGATTGCGCTCGCGATCGTACTTCAGAACCTTGACATCGATCTCGTCGCCAACATTGACGATTTCCGAAGGATGCTTGATACGCTTCCAGGCCATGTCGGTGATGTGCAGCAGGCCATCGACGCCACCCAGATCGACGAATGCGCCGTAATCGGTGAGGTTCTTGACGATACCCTTGACCTGTTGGCCTTCCTGCAGCGATTCCAGCAGAGCTTCACGCTCGGCGGAGTTCTCGGCTTCCAGGACACTGCGACGGGAAACGACAACGTTGTTGCGCTTCTGGTCCAGCTTGATGACCTTGAATTCCAGCTCTTTGCCTTCCAGGTGCGTGGTGTCGCGCACTGGACGGACGTCAACCAGGGAACCTGGCAGGAACGCACGGATGCCGTTAACGTCGACAGTGAAGCCGCCTTTAACCTTACCGTTGATAACGCCCTTGACCACTTCCTCAGCTGCGAAAGCCGCTTCCAGAACGATCCAGCATTCAGCGCGCTTGGCTTTTTCACGGGACAGCTTGGTTTCACCAAAGCCATCTTCAACCGAGTCCAGCGCAACGTGAACTTCGTCACCGACGTTGATGTTCAGTTCGCCAGCGTCGTTGTAGAACTGCTCAAGCGGGATGAGTGCTTCAGACTTCAGACCAGCGTGAACGGTTACCCAGCGCGCTTGGTAATCGATATCAACGATAACACCGGTGATGATGGAGCCTGCCTGAAGGTTCAGGGTTTTCAGGCTTTCTTCAAAGAGTTCCGCAAAGCTTTCGCTCATTTTAATTCCTGTTGATTAGGGCGAAGAATACGCCCGCCTCCACACCCCAGACGGTGTGGGTTAGTTTCATATAAAAGAAGCATCGCAGGACTATGACTGGTCCCCTGCGAAGCTTCCTGGTCACCCGGCGATATCGCGAATGGCGATCTCGCTCATGATGCGTTGCAGCACCTGATCGATGGACAACTCCGTTGAATCCAGCTGTATCGCGTCGGCCGCCGGCTTGAGCGGGGCTACTGCGCGCTGGGTGTCACGCTCGTCGCGTGCACGGATCTCATCTAGCAGACTCGACAGACTAACATCCTCGCCCTTGCCCTTCAACTGCAAATATCGGCGGCGCGCCCTCTCCTCGGCGCTGGCGGTGAGGAAAATCTTCAAAGGCGCGTCAGGAAAGACCACCGTGCCCATGTCGCGACCATCAGCCACTAGCCCCGGCGGCTCCTGGAAAGCGCGCTGACGTTGCAGCAACGCTTCGCGCACCGCTGGCAGCGCGGCGACCTGGGAGGCCCCGGCGCCCACGCTTTCGGTACGGATGACATCACTGACTTCATCACCCTCCAGGATAATGCGCTGGAGCTGACCGTCGGTCGCCGCAATGAACTGTACGTCCAGGTGAGCCGCCAGCGCCTTGAGCAACTCCTCGTTGGTCAGGTCGACGCCATGGTTGGCGGCGGCGAACGCCAGCAGACGGTACAAGGCACCCGAATCGAGCAGGTTCCAGCCCAACTGCCTGGCCAGGATCCCGGCGACGGTGCCCTTGCCCGAACCGCTTGGGCCATCGATGGTGATGACCGGTGCCTTGATGTTCACGACTGCGCCTCTTGTGCTACTCGAATACCGACCTGTGCGCACAGCGCCAGGAAGTTCGGGAACGACGTGGCGACGTTGGCGCAATCATGGATGCGAATCGGCGCGCTGGCGCGCAAAGACGCAACACTGAAGGCCATGGCGATGCGATGATCACCGTGACCATGGACTTCGCCGCCGCCGATCTGGCCGCCGTCGATGATAATGCCGTCCGGCGTCGGCTGGCACTTGACGCCCAGGGCGAGCAAGCCATCAGCCATCACCTGGATGCGATCCGACTCCTTGACCCGCAGCTCTTCGGCACCAGTCAGCACGGTGCGCCCTTCTGCACAGGCGGCCGCTACGAACAGCACCGGGAACTCGTCGATGGCCAGCGGAACCAGCGCCTCCGGAATCTCGATACCCTTGAGCTTAGCTGCTCGTACGTGCAGGTCCGCTACGGGTTCGCCGCCAACTTCACGCTGGTTTTCCAGCGTAATGTCAGCGCCCATCAGGCGCAGGATGTCGATCACGCCGGTACGGGTCGGGTTGATGCCGACGTGTTCGAGCACCAGGTCGGAGCCTTCGGCGATCGAGGCGGCCACCAGGAAGAATGCCGAGGACGAGATATCGCCCGGCACTTCGATGTGGGTCGCGGTCAGCTTGTTACCAGACTCGACGGACGCCGTGGCGCCATCCACCGTAACCGGGTAGCCGAAGCCGCGCAGCATGCGCTCGGTATGGTCGCGGGTCGGGGCCGGTTCGGTGACGGTGGTCTTGCCCTCGGCGTAGAGACCGGCCAGCAGCAAGCAGGATTTCACCTGGGCGCTAGCCATCGGCATGGTGTAGGTCAGGCCCTTGAGCTTGTTGCCGCCACGAATGGTCATCGGCGGACGACCGTCTGCCGCGGTCTCGATGACCGCGCCCATTTCCCGCAACGGGTTGGCGACGCGGTTCATCGGGCGCTTGGACAGCGAGGCGTCGCCGGTCAGGGTGCTGTCGAAGTCCTGCGCGGCCAGCAGGCCGGACAACAGACGCATCGAAGTCCCGGAATTACCCAGGTAGATCGGCCCTGGGGCAGGCTTGAGGCCGTGCAGGCCGACACCATGGATGGTCACACGGCCGTGGTGCGGGCCTTCGATGACCACCCCCATGTCGCGAAACGCCTGCAGCGTGGCCAGGGCATCTTCGCCCTCGAGGAAGCCTTCCACCTCGGTCACACCTTCGGCCAGGGAGCCGAGCATGATCGAACGGTGGGAAATCGATTTATCGCCCGGTACACGAATACGCCCACTCAGGGAGCCACCAGGTTGTGCCAGGAAAATCAGATCGTTGGAGTTCATAGCGTCCACATAGGCCCGACGGGCCAGGATTTTACTGAAATGCTCGCGGGCCACCCTGGCGCGCGTGAAAACGCCCAGCAATTGGTGCCCGTCCCCTGCATCGACCGCGTCGCGCAAGGCGTCGAGGTCGCTGCGAAATGTATCGAGTGTGCGCAAGACAGCTTCGCGGTTGGCGAGGAAGATGTCGTGCCACATGACCGGGTCGCTTCCGGCGATTCTCGTGAAATCGCGGAAACCGCCGGCAGCGTAACGGAAGATCTCAAGATTTTCATTGCGTTTGGCCAATGAATCCACCAGGCCGAACGCCAACAGGTGTGGCAAATGGCTGGTGGCGGCCAATACTTCATCGTGACGCTCGACCTGCATGTGCTCGACATCAGCGCCCAGTTCGCGCCACAAACGGTCCACCACCGCCAGCGCGGCTGGATCCGTCTGGTCCAGCGGCGTGAGAATCACTTTGTGACGACGAAACAGTTCGGCGTTGGAGGCTTCCACCCCGCTCTGCTCCGAGCCGGCAATCGGATGACCGGGCACGAAGCGCGCCGGCATCCCGTCGAAGGCCTCGGTGGCGGCGCGCACGACGTTGCCCTTGGCGCTGCCGACGTCGGTCAGGATCGCCTGCCCCAGGTTCATGGTCGCCAGGCGCGCCAACAGTTTTTCCATAGCCAGGATCGGCACTGCCAGCTGGATCACGTCCGCGCCCTGGCAAGCGATCGCCAGGTCGTCCTCGCAGCGATCGACCACACCCAGCTCCACGGCCAGCTTGCGCGACTGCGGATCCAGGTCGACACCGACCACCTCGCGGCACAGGCCGCTTTCACGCAAGCCCTTGGCGAACGAACCGCCGATCAACCCCAGGCCGACCACCACCAGGCGACCGATCATAGGGGCAGCAGATTGCAGCGAAGTGACATCAACCACGAACCAGGACCTTGCTCAACACCTCGAGGAAACGGCTGTTTTCCGCCGGCAGGCCGATGGTGACGCGCAAGTGGTTCGGCATGCCGTAATTGGCCACCGGACGCACGATCACACCTTCGCGCAACAGCCCCTGGTACACCGGCGCGGCGACACGCCCCAGGTCGATGCAGATGAAATTGCCTTTGGATGGAATCCAGCCCAGGCCCAGCTCACGCAGCCCCGCCTCCAACTGCTGCATGCCGGCCGCGTTGAGGCGACGGCTTTCAGCCAGGTAGGCTTCATCCTGCAAGGCCGCACAGGCGGCGGCCAGGGCGAAGCTGTTGACGTTGAACGGCTGGCGCACGCGGTTCAGCACATCGGCCACCACGGCGGTGGACAGGCCGTAGCCGACCCGCAGCGAGGCCAGGCCATAGGCTTTGGAGAAGGTGCGCGAAACCAGCAGGTTCGGGTAGGCGGCGAGGAAATCCAGCCCATCGGGCAAATCGCTGCCTTCGGCGTATTCGATGTAAGCCTCGTCCAACACCACCAGCACGTGCGCGGGCACGTCCTGCAGGAAGTCATCCAGGGCCTGGGCATCGAACCAGGTGCCGGTCGGGTTGTTCGGATTGGCAATGAAAACCACGCGGGTGTTGGCATCGATGGCGGCCAGCATGGCGGGCAGGTCGTGCCCCCAGTCCTTGGCGGGAACCACATGGGCATCCGCGCCGACGGCCTGGGTCGCGATCGGGTAGACCGCGAACGCGTGCTCGCTGAACACCGCGTTGAGACCTGGCGCCAGGTACGCACGAGCGACCAGCTCAAGGATGTCGTTGGAACCATTGCCCAGCGTCACCTGGCTCAGCTCGACACCACAGCGCTCGGCCAGCAGGCTCTTGAGCGCAAAGCCATTGCCATCGGGGTAACGGGTCAGCTCGGCCAGTTCGTCGCGGATCGCCGCCAGTGCCTTGGGGCTTGCGCCCAACGGGTTTTCGTTGCTCGCCAACTTGACGATGCTAGCCGGATCCAGGTCCAGCTCACGGGCCAGCTCGTCCACGGGTTTGCCCGGAACGTAAGGCGAGAGTTGTTGCACGCCTGGCTGAGCCAGAGCGAGGAAGTTGCCACTCATTTGCTATCCGCCCTTAAAGAACTGCCTTGGGGTAGGAACCCAGCACCTTGAGTGCCACTGCTTCCTGACTGATTTTCTCCAGCACACCTTTTACCAGCGGATCGCGGTGGTGGCCGACGAAATCGATGAAGAACACGTAGGTCCATTTACCGCTGCGCGACGGACGGGTCTCGATCCGCGTCAGGTCGATACCGTTGTCATGGAACGGCACCAGCAGCTCATGGAGCGCACCGGGCTTGTTGCTCATGGAAACGATGATCGAGGTCTTGTCGTCGCCGGTCGGCGGGACTTCCTGGCTGCCGATCATCAGGAATCGCGTGGAGTTGTCCGGGCGATCCTCGATTTTTTCGGCCAGGCGCGTCAGCCCATAGAGGCCGGCCGCCATATCGCCAGCAATCGCCGCCGAGTTCCATTCGCCCTTGACCCGCTTGGCCGCCTCGGCGTTGCTCGATACAGCCACGCGTTCGACGTTCGGGTAATGGGCGTCCAGCCACTTGCGGCACTGGGCCAACGACTGGGCGTGGGAATAGATCCGGCTGATGCTGTCGGTCTTGGTGTTCTCGCCCACCAGCAGGTGGTGGTGGATGCGCAACTCGACTTCGCCGCAGATCACCATGTCGTGCTCGAGGAAACTGTCCAGCGTGTGGTTGACTGCGCCTTCGGTGGAGTTCTCCACCGGCACCACGCCAAAATTCACCGCGCCGGCGGCCACTTCACGGAACACTTCGTCAATGGCCGCCATCGGCTTGCTGATCACGGCGTGCCCGAAGTGCTTCATGGCCGCCGCCTGGGTGAAGGTACCTTCCGGCCCCAGGTAGGCGACTTTCAGCGGCTGCTCGAGGGCCAGGCACGACGACATGATTTCGCGGAACAGACGCGCCATCTCTTCGTTGCCCAGCGGTCCCTTGTTGCGCTCCATGACACGCTTGAGCACCTGCGCTTCACGCTCGGGGCGATAGAACACCGGCACTTCGCCTTCGGCCAGGGAGGCCATCTTCACCCGGGCGACTTCCTGGGCGCAGCGCGCGCGCTCGCTGATCAGCTCCAGGACCTTTTCGTCCAGGGCATCGATACGCAAGCGCAGCGCCTTGAGTTCTTGCTCAGACATCAGCCATGTTCCTTCTCGAACTCTGCCATGTAGGCAATCAACGCATTGACGGCGTTGATGTCGACGGCGTTGTAGATGGAGGCGCGCATGCCACCGACCGAACGGTGGCCCTTGAGGTTCAGCAGGCCGCGCTCGTCGGCACCAGCCAGGAACGGCTTGTCGAGACGGTCGTCGGCCAGGCGGAACGGCACGTTCATCCACGAACGATCGGTCTTGTTGATCGGGTTGCTGTAGAGGCCGCTGGCGTCGATGAAGTCATACAGCGTGCGCTGCTTCACTTCGTTGAGCTTGCCGATGGCTTCGACACCGCCCTGCTCCTTCAGCCATTCGAACACCAGGCCCGACAGGTACCAGGCCAGGGTCGGCGGGGTGTTGTACATCGAGCCGTTGTCGGCCGCGACCTTGTAGTTGAGCATGGTCGGGCACAGGGAGCGGGCACGCCCCAGCAGGTCTTCACGGATGATGCTGACCAGGATGCCGCTTGGGCCGATGTTCTTCTGGGCACCCGCGTAGATCATGCCGAAACGGGAGATATCCACAGGGCGCGAGAGGATGTCCGAGGACATGTCGGCCACCAATGGCACGTCGCCCGTTTCCGGGATCCAGTTGAATTCCAGGCCACCGATGGTTTCGTTCGGCGCATAGTGAACGTAGGCCGCGTCCTTGGACAGGTTCCACTCGTTCTGGCCGGGAATCGCGAAATAGTCGTAGGGCTTGGCGGTGGCGGCCACGTTGACGTGACCGTAGCGCGAAGCTTCTTCGATGGCTTTCTGCGACCAGATGCCGGTGTCGATGTAGTCGGCCTTGCCGTTTTCCGGCAGCAGGTTCAACGGAATCTGGGCGAACTGCTGGCTCGCGCCGCCTTGCAGGAACAGCACCTTGTAGTTGGACGGGATGTTCAGCAGATCACGCAGGTCCTGCTCGGCCTTGGTGGCAATGGACACGAACTCATCGCTGCGATGGCTCATTTCCATGACCGACAGGCCCTTGCCATGCCAGTCGAGAAGTTCACCCTGGGCACGCTTCAGGACCGCTTCAGGAAGCGCCGCCGGGCCGGCACAGAAGTTATAGGCTCTCTTGCTCACATCCAATCTCGCTCTGATCTGGTGGTCACATAAATCTTTTGGTCTACGGATGATCGTTCCTACGCTCTGCGTGGGAATGCATCCAATGACGCCCTGCGTCATGGGACGCGGAGCGTCCCAAGCGGCATTCCCACGCAGAGCGTGGGAACGATCCTGCTCTTGTTCAACGCCAAGTCGCAAATTTTCAAAAGAGACAAACAACAAGGGGGCGAATCTTCATCCGCCCCCTGCGTGTCCGCTTAGTCCTGCGGTTCTTCTTCGTCTGCGGCGGCGTCGAGCGGTTGGTCGCCGACAGCGTCGTCGACATCGGCCCCGAGGGTGCCGTCGAACGCCGCGCCTTCCTCGCCTTCCAACTCCTCGCCTTCAACCTCCGACGGTTCCTGGACCCGCTCAAGCCCGACCAGTGTTTCGTCGCTGGCCAGCTTGATCAGCGTCACGCCCTGGGTGTTACGACCCAGGCTCGACACTTCGGCGACTCGCGTGCGCACCAGGGTGCCCTGGTCGGAGATCAACATGATCTCCTCGCCATCGAGCACCTGGACCGCACCCACCAGACGACCGTTACGCTCGTTGCTGACCATGGCGATAACGCCCTGGCCGCCACGCTTGTACTCGGGGAACTCGCTGATGGCCGTGCGCTTGCCATAACCACGGGCCGAAGCGGTGAGGATCTGGCTGCCTTCTTCGGGGATCAGCATGGAAATCAGCTTCTGGCCTTCCGGCAGACGCATGCCGCGCACACCGCGAGCGGTACGGCCCATGGCGCGAACGTCGGACTCCTTGAAGCGAGTGACCTTACCGCCGTCGGAGAACAGCATGACCTCACGCTCGCCGTCGGTGATGGCGGCGGAGATCAGCACGTCACCTTCATCCAGTTCCAGGGCGATCAGACCGACGCTGCGCTGACGGCTGAAGGATTCCAGCGGGGTCTTCTTCACGGTTCCGTTGGCGGTGGCCATGAAGATGTAGTGACCCTCGGTGTACTCTTCCACCGGCAACATGGTGGTGATGTATTCACCATCGTCCAGCGGCAACAGGTTGACCAGCGGACGGCCACGAGCGGCACGGGACGCTTCCGGGATTTCGTAGGTCTTGAGCCAGTACACCTTGCCCTTGCTGGAGAACAGCAGCAGCGTGGTGTGGCTGTTGGCGACCAGCAGGTGAGCGATGTAGTCCTCGTCCTTGACGCCCGTCGCGGACTTGCCTTTGCCGCCGCGACGCTGGGCCTGGTAGGCGGCCAGCGGCTGGGTCTTGGCATAGCCGCCGTGGGAAATGGTCACCACGCGCTCTTCTTCCGGGATCATGTCACCCAGGGTCAGGTCCAGGCGCGCATCGAGGATCTCGGTGCGGCGCACGTCGCCGTATTCGGCGCGGATCACTTCCAGCTCTTCGCGAATCACTTCCATCAGGCGCGTAGCGCTGTTGAGGATGCGGATCAGCTCGCCGATCTGGTTGAGGATTTCCTGGTACTCGGCCAGCAGCTTCTCGTGCTCGAGGCCGGTCAGGCGGTGCAGGCGCAGCTCCAGGATGGCTTGCGCCTGTTCCGGGGACAGGAAGTACTTGCCTTCGCGCAGGCCGTATTGCGGGTCGAGATTCTCCGGGCGGCAAGAATCGGCGCCAGCGCGCTCGACCATTGCCATCACCGCAGTGGACTCCCAAGGGGTGCTGATCAGCGCTTCCTTGGCTTCCGACGGGGTTGGCGAGGCCTTGATCAAGGCGATCACCGGGTCGATGTTCGACAGGGCAACGGCCTGGCCTTCGAGAATGTGGCCACGCTCGCGAGCCTTGCGCAGTTCGAACACCGTGCGGCGGGTGACCACTTCACGACGGTGACGCACGAAGGCTTCCAGCAGGTCCTTGAGGTTCAGGATCCGCGGACGGCCGTCGATCAGCGCAACGATGTTGATGCCGAACACGCTTTGCAGCTGGGTCTGGGCGTAGAGGTTGTTGAGGATCACCTCAGGCACTTCGCCACGGCGCAGCTCGATCACGACACGCATGCCGTCCTTGTCGGACTCGTCACGCAGCTCGGTGATGCCTTCGAGTTTTTTCTCTTTCACCAGCTCGGCGATCTTCTCGATCAGGCGAGCCTTGTTCAACTGGTACGGCAATTCGGTGATGACGATCTGCTGGCGGCCGCCGACCTTGTCGATGTCTTCCACCGTCGAGCGGGCGCGCATGTAAATGCGGCCACGGCCGGTGCGGTAGGCTTCGATGATGCCGGCGCGACCGTTGATGATCGCAGCGGTCGGGAAATCCGGACCGGGGATATATTGCATCAGCTCATCGACGGTCAGCTCGGGATTGTCGATGAGGGCCAGGCAACCGTCGATGACTTCACCGAGGTTGTGCGGCGGGATGTTGGTCGCCATGCCCACGGCGATACCGCTGGAACCGTTGACGAGCAGGTTCGGGATACGGGTCGGCATGACCGCCGGGATCATTTCGGTGCCGTCGTAGTTCGGCACCCAGTCCACGGTTTCCTTGTGCAGGTCGGCCAACAGCTCGTGGGCCAGCTTGGTCATGCGCACTTCGGTATATCGCATGGCCGCGGCGTTGTCGCCGTCCACCGAACCGAAGTTGCCCTGGCCGTCTACCAGCAGGTAGCGCAAGGAGAAGGGTTGCGCCATACGAACGATGGTGTCGTACACGGCAGTGTCGCCGTGGGGGTGATACTTACCGATCACGTCGCCGACGACACGGGCGGATTTCTTGTACGGCTTGTTGAAGTCGTTGCCCAGCTCGCTCATCGCGAACAGCACGCGCCGGTGCACGGGCTTCAAGCCATCGCGCGCATCCGGCAGCGCCCGCCCGACGATTACGCTCATTGCGTAGTCGAGGTAGGACTGTTTCAGCTCGTCTTCGATATTGACCGGGAGGATTTCTTTGGCCAGTTCGCCCATGAGAAGCCTGATTCCTTTTTCTGGTGAAACCTCGTCACATCCAGATGGGACGAACGAAGCTCGCCGCTGCAGAACAAATGCCGTGCAGCGACTTACGACAAATCAACGAGTTATGCCATGGATCTGCGCAGTAAAGGCCACCTCGCGAGGCAGCCCTGGAAACCGCCGGATGTTATCACAAGAGCCGCCACGCACCTATCCCCCAGATGCGCATGGTGCATAGTTAGTTGACCGGTGACAGGCTGATATGGGACCAGAGGGGCTTAGAAGCGCTGCGGATAGAGATTCAGGGGCAAAATGCAAGGGATTTGTTGCCTTCAAGGGCCTCATCGCGAGCAAGCTCGCTCCCACAGGGATCTGTGCATGCTCGAGATTTCGGCCACGAACCCGATCCAATGTGGGAGCGAGCTTGCTCGCGATGGCGACAGGTCAGACAGCACAAGCCATCAGTGCAACCGCTTGCGGCACATCAACTGCGCCAGTTTCGCGGTGTCCGGGCGCTCGATGATGCCCTTCTCCGTGACGATGACGTCGATCAGGTCCGCCGGAGTGATATCGAAGACCGGATTGAAGGCACCTACCTCCGCGCCGAGCCCCCTGCCACCGATTTCCAGCAGTTCGTGCCCGTCGCCCTCCTCCGCCGGAATGTCTTCACCGCTGGCCAGGCTCATGTCGATGATCGAGCTCGGTGCCACTACCATGAAGCGCACACCATGGTGCATGGCACAGACCGCCAGCTGATAAGTGCCTATCTTGTTCGCTACGTCGCCATTGGCGGCGATGCAATCGGCACCGACGATCACCCAGGTCACACCCTTGGTCTTCATGATATGGGCAGCGGCGGAATCGGCGTTGAGGGTCACCGGAATGCCTTCCCGGGCCAGTTCCCATGCCGTCAAACGCGAGCCTTGCAGCCACGGCCGGGTTTCGTCGGCATAGACACGCTCCACCATGCCTTCGATATACGCACCCCGGATAACCCCCAAGGCCGTGCCAAAACCGCCGGTGGCCAGGGCGCCGGTGTTGCAATGGGTGAGAATGGCCTGGGCGTTGCCCTGGTGCTTGCGGATCAGGTCGACCCCCAACTGGGCCATGGTCAGGTTGGCTTCGCGATCGCTCACGTGGATCGCGATGGCTTCGGCCTCGAGTGCCGCCAGCGGCTCGGTATGCTCTTTCAAACGCCCCAGCCGGTCGCGCATTCGATCCAGCGCCCAGAACAGGTTTGCCGCCGTCGGCCGGGCTGCGGCCAGCAAGGCAAAATCGGCCTCCAGGGCCGCTTGCCAATCGCCTCCTTCGGCCATTCTGGCCTGCGCCGCCAGCACCACGCCATACGCCGCACTGATGCCAATGACCGGCGCACCGCGCACGGCCATCGAGCCAATGGCCTCGGCCACATCGGCCACACGTGTGCAGGCGATCCAGCTTTCCTCGAACGGCAAGCTACGCTGGTCCAGCAGGTACAGGACGCCATCACGCCAATCGATGGCCTTCACCTTCTCCGCAGCCAATAGTCGATCGCGCATCCTTCACCCCGCACTCATGAACAAAAGCCGCCGATTATAGCGATCCCTCCGCGAAGACGCTCGGGTATACTTCGCCATCCTTTATACCCCATGGAACCGTTCCACGATGCCCAAGCCTGCCGTTGCGCTCGACTTATTATTGCTGCCGACCTGGTTGGTGCCTGTCGAACCCGCCGGTGTAGTGCTCAAGAACCATGGCCTGGGCATTCGCGACGGTTGCATCGTGTTCATCGGTCCACGGGCAGAGGCCCTGAAGTGTGACGCCACCGAGGTCCGTGAACTGCCCGGCATGCTGCTCAGCCCCGGCCTGATCAACGCCCACGGCCACGCGGCCATGACCCTGTTTCGCGGCCTGGCCGACGACCTGCCCTTGATGACCTGGCTGGAACAGCACATCTGGCCGGCTGAAGCCAAATGGGTCGATGAAGATTTCGTCCGGGATGGCACCGACCTGGCGATCGCCGAGCAGATCAAGGGTGGCATCACCTGCTTCTCCGACATGTATTTCTACCCCAAGATCGCCAGCGAGTGCGTCCACGACAGCGGTATTCGCGCGCAAATCGCCATTCCGATCCTCGACTTTCCGATCCCCGGTGCCGCCAGCGCCGACGACGCCATTCGTCAGGGCATCGAATTGTTCGGCGACCTCAAGCACCATCCGCGGATCAAAGTCGCATTCGGCCCGCACGCCCCCTACACGGTGGGCGACGAGAACCTGGAGAAAATCCGCGTGATCGCCGAGGAACTGGACGCGGCCATTCATATGCATGTTCATGAAACCGCCTTCGAAGTGCAGCAGGCTGTGGATAACACCGCTGAGCGGCCAATGGCTCGCCTGGGACGCCTTGGCCTGCTGGGACCACGCTTCCAGGCCGTGCACATGACTCAGATCAGCGACGAGGACCAAGCCCTGCTGGTAGAAAGCAATTGCAGCGTGATCCATTGCCCGGAATCGAACCTGAAGCTGGCCAGCGGTTTCTGCCCGGTGGAGCGCCTGTGGCAAGCCGGCGTCAATGTCGCCCTCGGCACCGACGGTGCGGCGAGCAACAACGACCTGGACCTGCTCGGCGAAACCCGCACCGCCGCCCTGCTGGCCAAGGCCGTCGCCGGTTCGGCCACGGCCCTGGATGCCCATCGGGCGCTGCGCATGGCCACGCTCAACGGTGCCCGGGCACTGGGCATCGAAGCGACCGTTGGCTCCCTGGAAGTCGGCAAGGCCGCCGACCTGGTGGCCTTCGATCTGTCAGGCCTGGCCCAGCAGCCGATCTACGACCCGGTGTCACAACTGATTTATGCCACCGGCCGCGATTGCGTCAAACACTTGTGGGTAGGCGGCAAGCCGTTACTGGAGGATGGCCGGCTGACCCGCATGGACGAACCGACACTGATCGCCACGGCCCAGGCCTGGGGTCGGCGCATCAGCGGCCACAACGAATGACCACGCCCCTGGAGCCACGGCTCGGGGCATCTGATTTTTCAAGCTTTTCGAGGATCTGCACATGAGCAACGTCGACCACGCCGAAATCGCCAAGTTCGAAGCCCTGGCCCATCGCTGGTGGGACCGTGAAAGCGAATTCAAACCGCTGCACGACATCAACCCGTTGCGGGTCAACTGGATTGACGAGCGGGTCAACCTGGCGGGCAAGAAGGTCCTCGACGTCGGTTGCGGCGGCGGCATCCTCAGCGAAGCCATGGCCCAGCGCGGAGCGACGGTGATGGGCATCGACATGGGCGAAGCGCCGCTGGCGGTGGCGCAACTGCATCAATTGGAGTCCGGCGTCAGCGTGGAATACCGGCAGATCACCGCCGAGGCCCTGGCCGAAGAAATGCCCGGCCAATTCGACGTGGTCACCTGCCTGGAAATGCTCGAGCATGTGCCGGACCCGTCCTCGGTCATCCGCGCCTGCTTCCGCATGGTCAAGCCGGGCGGCCAGGTGTTCTTCTCCACCATCAACCGCAACCCGAAGGCCTACCTGTTCGCCATCATCGGCGCCGAATACATCATGAAGCTGTTGCCACGGGGCACTCACGACTTCAAGAAATTCATCCGCCCTTCCGAACTGGGCGCCTGGAGCCGCGCGGCCGGGCTGACGGTCAAGGACATCATCGGCCTGACCTACAACCCATTGACCAAGCACTACAAGCTGGCCGCCGACGTTGACGTCAACTACATGATCCAGACCCTGCGCGAGGAGTAAGTCGATGCGTCTCAAAGCGGTTCTCTTCGACATGGACGGCACGCTGCTCGACACCGCGCCGGACTTCATCGCCATCTGCCAGGCCATGCGCGCCGACCGTGGCTTGCCACCGATGAACACCCAGCACATTCGCGACGAAATTTCCGGCGGCGCCCGGGCGATGGTCGCGGTGACCTTTTCCATGGACCCGGAATCACCAGGCTTCGAGGAGCTGCGCCAGGAGTTCCTCGACCGCTACCTCAAGGGTTGTGCGGTCCACAGCCACCTGTTCGACGGCATGGCCGAAGTACTGGCCGATATCGAAGCGGCCAACCTCATCTGGGGCGTGGTCACTAACAAGCCCGTGCGTTTCGCCGAACCGATCATGCAGCAACTGGGCCTGGCCGCGCGTTCGAAAGTGCTGATCTGCCCTGACCACGTGAAAAACAGCAAGCCGGACCCGGAACCGCTGGCCCTGGCCTGCAAGATGCTCGACCTGGACCCGGCCAGCGTGCTGTTCGTGGGCGATGACCTGCGGGACATCGAGTCCGGCCGCAGCGCCGGCACCAAGACCTGCGCGGTGACCTATGGCTACATCCACCCGGACGACAACCCGAACCATTGGGGCGCGGATGTGGTGATCGACCACCCTTCGGCGCTACGTGAAGTGCTGGATAACGCGTTGTGCAGTTGCTGAACTGAGCCGTTGTGGCGAGGGGATTTATCCCCGCTGGGGCGCGAAGCGCCCCCCTCCATCACCAGTTCAGAAAACCTGGATCCCGATGGCATGAAAAACAGGGGCTGCTTCGCAGCCCAGCGGGGATAAATCCCCTCGCCACAACAACGCACCACCACGCATCGTTATGTTTCGTGAGGTTTTTTATGTTTGATTATTCCGCCCGTCCCGACCTGCTCAATGGCCGGGTGATCCTGGTCACCGGCGCCGGTCGCGGGATCGGTGCCGCTGCGGCGAAAACCTACGCCGCCCACGGTGCCACCGTACTGCTGCTGGGCAAGACCGAAGCCAACCTGACCCAGGTCTACGATGAAATCGAAGCGGCCGGTCATCCGCAGCCAGCGGTGATCCCCTTCAACCTCGAAACGGCGCTGCCTCATCAGTACGATGAACTGGCGGCGATGATCGAAACCGAGTTCGGACATCTGGACGGCTTGCTGCACAACGCCTCGATCATCGGCCCACGTACGCCACTGGAACAGTTGTCCGGTGAGAACTTCATGCGGGTGATGCACGTCAACGTCAACGCGATGTTCATGCTCACCAGCACCTTGCTGCCGTTGCTCAAGCTGTCCAAGGATGCGTCCGTGGTGTTCACCTCCAGCAGCGTCGGCCGCAAGGGCCGGGCCTACTGGGGCGCCTATGGCGTGTCCAAGTTCGCCACCGAGGGACTGATGCAGACCCTGGCCGACGAAGTCGATACCGTCGCCGCCGTGCGCGCCAACAGCATCAACCCCGGCGCCACCCGCACCAGCATGCGCGCCCAGGCCTACCCGGGAGAAAACCCGCTCAACAACCCGACGCCCGAAGCGATCATGCCGGTCTACCTGTACCTCATGGGCCCGGACAGCACCGGCGTCAACGGTCAGGCGTTCAACGCACAATAATGAAGCCGGCATCGCGACGATTTACCGTCGCGATGCCGGCCCCGGTCAACGCCAAACCAGGCGAACCGCCAAGTCCATGTCGCCCCTGCCTTCGCGACTCGCCATCAATTCATTGATTCCTAATCGGTTTTTACGCAAGTGAACCGAATGGCACGACTTTCGCTCTAACCTCTTCAAACATGCCATGTTCGGCAGGTAATGGACGGTGAGACGAGACTTATGCCTGCCATGGAAAGCGGACTAGACTCAAATCAGTTGTCCTACGGGACTGAAGGATCAGTACGACGTGCAGCCCAAAGCCGCCGCACCCAACCTGCGGGACAGATTTAGCTTAGGGGCTAACGCCATATGAAAACGCCCACCCAGATCAACGCGTTCGACTTCGACAGCGCCAAATTGCAGCGTTTGGGCCTGACTCGGCCGTCGCCGCTCCCTGCACGTTCCGTCAGTCTGTCGCAATTGCGCCAGCAACTACAGACCAGCCTGGAGCCTCAGCGCATCCTGGGCCTGTTTTTCCGGGAAATCCAGCGACTGGTGCCCCTGGATGCGTTGGCCTATCAGCACAAAGCCAGTGATCTGCGTCTGGAGTTCGGGCAACGCGGGCATCACACCCTCAGCTACAACCTCAGCCATGAAGGCGAACACCTGGGTGAACTGGTATTCCGTCGTAACCAACGTTTCTCCGAGGCGGAACAGAGCGACCTCGAATCCATCATGTCGACGCTGCTGTATCCGCTGCGCAACGCGCTGCTCTACCGCGCCGCGACCCAAAGCGCCCTGCGCGATCCGCTGACCGGTACCGGCAACCGCATTGCCATGGACCAGACCCTGATGCGGGAAATCGACATGGCCAAGCGTCATTCGCAACCCTTGTCGGTGCTGATGCTCGATATCGATCATTTCAAGCGCATCAACGACAGCCATGGTCACGGTGTTGGCGACGAAGTGCTCAAGGCCGTGGCCGAGTCGATCAAGGGCCAACTGCGCAATGTGGACATGGTGTTCAGGTTCGGTGGTGAAGAATTTCTGATCCTGCTGGCCAATACCAGCCGGGATGCCGCGGCGATGGTCGGTGAACGACTGCGTCATGCCGCCCAGGCCCAGGATTACTTCGCCACAGGCACAAGGATCGAGCTGACGGTCAGCCTGGGGTGCGCCACCCTGCTACCGGGGGAATCCTCGGAAAGCCTGCTGCGCAGGGCCGACAGCGCGCTGTACGTGGCCAAGCGCGAAGGCCGCAATCGATTGGCGATGGCCGGCTGAAAACCACTGTGGGAGCGAGCTTGCTCGCGATGACGGCAGCACATCCAACACTGCGCGAACTGACCCACCGCTATCCGCGAGCAAGCTCGCTCCCACAGGGATTTGGGGTGAACCTGAAGCCAGCACTCATCCAAAACAACCGTGGGAGCGGGCCTGCTCGCGATAGCGGCCTGGCAGTCAACCTCCCCGTCGACTGTCAGACCGCTTCGCGAGCAGGCCCGCTCCCACAGGTTGTGGCTATCTGTAGCGGTAGTAATCAGCTACCGGCCAGCGCCAGACGCTCACGAGTGGCTGACGCCCTGCTGGCAGGCTCCGCCTGTTCCAGCTGCATGCAACGCTCCAGGAACAGGTACATGTAGTCATAGCTCTTGCACACGGCCTGGCGCAGCTCCGTTTGCAGGGCCTTGCTCGGGTTCATCCCCGCCAGCGTACAGATGATTTCCAGGGCTTCCCAAGGATGGGCATCGTCGTACTGGGCATGCATCTTCAGCCACTTCATGGCCCGCTTGCGCTCTTCCTCGGCGAAGGCGGCCGCGTAGACACCGTTGGAACACACCAGCGCCGACCACTCTCCCGTGGCGCCCTCGATGGCGTAGTTGGTCGCGGCGATGGCCACGATCAACGAGTCCGAGGAACTGGTGTGCCAGCACCAGTGGCTCAAGGCATGCAGCTCAGGCGGCACCTGCTGGGCTTGCAGGTCTTCCAGGGTCACGCCATGGGCGGCGCTCCAGTTGACCCAGTAGTCGGCATGGTTGAGTTCGACACGAATGTTGCGCATCAGCCAGCGACGCGCCATGTCCTCGCCGGGGTGGCGGGCAAAGCGGGTCTTGGTGAGGTTCTGTGCCATGTATAAAGCGAACTGTTCAACGACCGGCCAACCACCAATGAGGTAGTGGCGCATGGTCTTGGCGCTGAGCTTGTTGTCGCGCATGCGCTGATACAGTTCGTGTTCGACAACCCGGCGCTTGCTCTCGCTGCAATCGGTAATGAGCTGCTGTGCCCATTTCGGATAGCTTGTGGCGTCCATGAGCGGGCCTGTTCGGTTGAATGTGTCGATCACTGTCGGGCTCCTTTTGATTGTGATTTTCTCGGATCAACAAGAGTTTCAGCGGAACGTGCCGGGGGCCTTGAATAACAGCGGCTGGGGCCGGGCCGGCCGACATTGCAACGTGTCGCAGGTAAACAATTGCGGGCGTTCGATCACATACCCCTGAGCGAAGTCCACCCCTATCTCCAGCAACGCCTGCTCGATCTGGGCGGTTTCAACAAACTCGGCAATCGTGCGCTTACCCATGACGTGACCGATGTGATTGATCACCTCGACCATTGCACGGTTAATCGGGTCGTCCAGCATATCCTTTACGAAACTCCCGTCGATCTTCAAGAAGTCTACAGGTAAATGTTTCAGGTAAGCGAATGAAGACATTCCGGCGCAAAAGTCATCCAGAGAAAAATAGCAGCCCAAGCTCTTGAGTTCATTGATAAAGCGGATCGCACTGCCCAGATTCGAAATAGCGCTGGTCTCGGTAATTTCAAAACAAATCATTTCCGGCGGAATCGAGTAAGCCGCGAACTGTTTACGCAAGAAGTCGAGGAACGCCTGATCTCCGATAGTTGTGCCTGACAGATTAATCGCACACATCGCCATGGGCCCCTGCCGCGATTCATTCAGGCACTGGCGGATGATCTTGAAGACATTCTCCACCACCCAACGGTCCAGGGACGTCATCAGCCCGTAGCGTTCCGCCGCGGGAATGAAGCTGTCCGGCAGGATCATCCGCCCGGCTTCGTCATGCAGGCGCAACAGGATTTCAATATGGCCGCCACCATGATCGCCCGGACCCAGCGCGGCGATTTCCTGGGCGTAGAGGCAAAAGCGGTTTTCCTCCAGGGCCATGTGCAAGCGCTGGACCCAGGCCATCTCGCCAAAGCGCAGGGACAACTCCGAGTCGTCGGCGTGATAGACCTGGACCCGGTTGCGCCCCTTTTCCTTGGCCATGTAACAGGCCATGTCGGCGGCCCGCAGGGAAGCCTCCAGGGTCGTCGGAGTCTGGGCGATATGCACCAGGCCGATGCTCACGGTGGTCACGAACGGCCGGCCCTTCCAGACAAAGTGCAGGTTCTGTACGGTCTGGCGCAGCCCTTCAGCGATCTTTTCCGCGGCCTCCGGCGAACAGTTCTCCAGCAGGATCCCGAACTCATCGCCACCCAGCCGGGCCAGGGTGTCATTCTCCCGCAGCCCTGACTGCAGCAAGGCGCAGATATGCCGCAACAATTCGTCACCCGCCGCATGACCGCAGGTGTCGTTGACCAGCTTGAACTGATCCAGATCGAGGAACATCAAGGCATGGCGCCCGGTCTGGCGAGTGAGGTTGTGCAAGGCTTGCTCGAGGCGATACTCGAACTCCCGGCGGTTGGCCAGGCCAGTCAGGGCGTCATGGGTGGCTTGCCATGACAGGTTGGCGATGTATTGCCGCTCCTGGGTCATGTCATGCAGCACCAGCACAGCGCCACTGACCTGGCCCGCATGGCGGATCGGCGCGCCCACCAGGGTGACCGACACGGTGCTGCCATCCAGGCGCTGGATCAGTTTCGAATGTTCACTGGCGCCGCTGAGCCGACCGCTGAGGATGTGCTCGATCAGGGTCAGTCCTTCGGTCTGTGCATTGTCATCGAGCAAATTGAACAGCGCGGCCAGGGGCAAGCCCGTGGCGTGTTCGGCCTTCCAATGGGTCATCGCTTCGGCGGCGGGGTTCATGTAGGCGATGGCTCCGCCCACGTCGGTGGTGATCAC
Source organism: Pseudomonas sp. NFACC24-1 (assembly GCF_900115235.1). Taxonomy (NCBI): domain Bacteria; kingdom Pseudomonadati; phylum Pseudomonadota; class Gammaproteobacteria; order Pseudomonadales; family Pseudomonadaceae; genus Pseudomonas; species Pseudomonas sp. NFACC24-1. Next base: position 127,445 of record NZ_FOVS01000009.1, on the reverse strand, counting down.
CCCATCACCGATGGATTGCAGGGTGATCTGTGCCCGCTCTTTCTCCATCTGCAGCGCATTGGCGAACACCTGCCGCTGGGCCAGCAGTTTATGGGTACGCAACAACGCCAGGACGATCAACCCCAGGGCCGTGGCGAAATTGGTCACCAGCAAGAGCCGCAGAATGAAACGCGAGCCCTCGCCCAACGCGTCGCTGAACGCCTTGGCAGCCGGGGTGACGGAATCGTTGATCGCAAAGATCTGGGCCTTCCAGCCACGAATATCCACCTCTGACGCCTGGCCCGCGACAATACTGCTGTGCATCTGCCGGGCGACGTTATCCAGTTCGGTCAGGTAGCCATCACCCACCGTCCAGAGATCGATGGCTTCTTCCAGGTAACTGAAGTGACGGAAATTCAGATAAAGCCAGATCAGGCTGGCCACATCGTCCGGATGATTGCCGCCCTTGAGGATGCCGGCCCGCGCCGCTTCCAGGTTCGGCGGTTGGCTGTCCAGCGCTACCCGCAGCTCATGGCCACCCTCGGGTACGGCGATGGCTTGCTGGTATTTGCGGAAAATCGCCTCGTCACGGCTGTCGGCGTAGAGGTTGAGGTAATAGATGGCATCTTTCTGGCCCTTGGACCAGAGACTCTCCCCCGCTACATAGCCGCGGACTGCGGAAAGCACGTAAAGGCTTACGCCGCCAAGCAATGCCTGAAATAGCACAACGGCAATAAAGGGCCAGACGATGCCCAGCAGCCGTGGTGTTCCGAGAGTCTGCTTTTGCTTCATGAGGTCCCTTGCACAGGTACTGCCGGACGAACACCCGCCAGAATTCCGCTCCTGACTCAACAGCCTAGGCTAGTTTTCGACCCATAGAATGAATGGATGAAGAGATCTTTGCGCGGAATTTGGAAGAATCGGCGTGTTTGCCTGTTTTTTTTCCGATACTAAGCACAGAAAACGGCGGGAAACTCAAGGCTGTTGTATCTGTTGCAAATGACCGTAGAGTCGAGCGTAGAGCCCCCCGTCGGCAATCAATTGCAAATGGTCGCCGTCTTCGGCGATTCGCCCACCGTCGAACACCAATACCCGATCGGCCTGCTTCACCGCCGAAAGCCGGTGGGCGATGATCAACGTGGTGCGTGCGCTCAAAAAACGCGCCAGTGCCTGGTGAAGGTTGTACTCGGTGGCCGCGTCCAACGCCGAGGTGGCTTCGTCGAGAATCACCACCCGTGGGTCGGCCAGTACCATGCGGGCGATGGCCAGCCGTTGGCGTTGTCCGCCCGACAGCCGAACCCCGGAACGTCCTACTACGCTTTCCAGGCCCTGGGGCAGCGCCCGTACCGTGGCGTCGAGCTGGGCGATTTCCAATGCCCGCCAGCAGTCGTCGTCGCTGCACTCACGCCCCATGGCCAGGTTGGCCCGTACCGTGTCGTTGAACAGCGCCGGATGTTGCAACACCACTGCAACATTCTCCCGAATGGTTTCCAGGCCGATCTCCTGCTGCGTGGCGCCGCCGAAACGAATACTGCCCGACTGTGGTGTGTACAACCCCAGCAGCAACTGCACCAAGGTGCTCTTGCCGCCGCCACTGGCCCCGACAATGGCGACTTTCTCGCCCGGGGAAATGGACAGGTTCAACTGGTCGAGCACCAGTTCCTCGCCGTAACCGAAACTCAACCCCTGGATTTCGATGCCCACGGTGTCACGGCCCTTGAACGGATCGACGCCACCCGGGTACTGGGGCTCGTCGGCCCGGGCCAGCAGTTCGTTGATCCGGTTCAAGGCGCCGCCGGCCGCGTAATAGGCGTACTGCAAGTTCAACAGTTGCTCGACCGGACCGATCATGAACCAGAGGTAGCTGAACACCGCCAGCATCTGGCCGATGGACAGGTCGGAAAACACCACGGTGAGCATGGCCGCCGCGCGAAAAATATCGATGCCGAACTGGAACAGCAAGCCACTGGCGCGGTTCGAGGCGTCGGTTTTCCACTGTGAATTCACGGCGTAATCGCGGACCTCCTTGGCACGCATCCCCAATCGGCCAAGAAAATAACCCTGGCGGTTGCCGGCGCGCACTTCCTGGATGGCATCCAGGGTTTCGGTCAAGGCCTGGGTGAAGCGCGAGGTGCTGTCGTTCTCCAGTTTCTTGAGGTGTTTGACCCGCTTGCCCAGTTGCACCGTGGCGTAGATCACCAGCGGGTTGAACAGCAGGATCAGCAGCGCCAGTTCCCAGTGCATCCACACCAGGATCCCGGCAGTGCCCACCAGGGTCAGCATCGCCACCAGGAAACGGCTGAGGGTCTCGCCGATGAATTTGTCGAGGGTGTCCAGGTCGGTGACCAGATGGGCCGCCACGGTACCGCTGCCCAGGCTTTCGTACTCGCCCAAGGAGATTCGCTTGAGACGTTCGATCAAGCGGATGCGAATGCGATAGACAATGTCCTTGGCCAGCCTGGCGAACAAGCGTGCCTGCACCACGTTGAACAGCAAGGCGCCACAGCGCAGGGTCAGGGTCGCCAGCAACATCAGCCCGATATAGCCGGCGGCGCTCTGCCACGCCGTCGGCAAGGCATGGTTCATGACTTTCAGGGCCGCATCACCGTGGCCCAGCAGGACCTCGTCCACCAACAGCGGCAACAGCAGCGGAATCGGCACACTGCACAGCGTCGCCAGCACGGCCACGCCGTTGGCGATCCACAGGGCTTTTTTATGCTTGAGGGCCAGGCGACGGATTTCCGCCCAGCTCAACCGGTCGATGCGCTGCGAGGTCGATGGGGCTGACGGCCGCTCAGGCACAGGTCGCGCGCTCCAGCCAGCGGCCAAGCAAGGGCGACAACTGGCTCAGGGGCTGGTAACCGTTGGTCAGCAAGGCCAACTGGCCGTCACGCTCGGCCAGCAGCGTGGGGAACCCGGCAATGCCCAAATCCTGGACCCAGGTGAAATCCGCAGCGGTGGCCGCATGTTGGTCGGCGCGGTCGAAGGCCGCGGCGAATTCGATGCGAGGCAGCCCGGCCTGCTCGGCCAGTTCCACCAGGACGCTGGCGTGGGTGACGTCACGGCCTTGTACATAAAAGGCCTGTTGGATCAGCTTCAACAGCGTCCAGGCCAGGTCCGGGGCCAGGCTGCGGGCCGTCACCAATGCCCGGCAGGCGGGCTCGGTGTCGTAGACGAAACCGTCCGGCAACGCGCCTTCAAGCTTGAAGGGCTGGCCGGTGGCCTGGGTCACGGCCTGCCAGTGCTCGAGAATGTAGCGCCGGGTGGTCGGCTCCAGCGCCGAACCGCTGCCGGTGCGCAAACCGCCCACCACCAGGTGCAACTCCACGCCCGCGGCGTGCGCCTGCCCGACCAACGCCTCGGCCACCGGCGCAAAGCCCCAGCACCAGGAACACATCGGGTCCATCACATAGAGCAGGCGTGACGTCATGGCTCAAGCCTCGGAAGATGTTTGCTTGTAGTTGTAGCCGATCGGGTGCGGCATGTTGCGCGCCTTGGCCAACTCGATCTGTTTCTGCCGGTCGATGGCGCTGCGACGGGTTTTCTCGCTCAGCTTATCCCAGCAATGCGGGCAACTGATGCCAGGCACATAGTGCTCCGAAGCGCGATCTTCCACGCTCACCGGAGTACGACAAGCGTGACATTGATCGTAGTCCCCTTCGCTGAGATCGTGGCGAACGGTCACGCGGTTATCGAACACGAAGCAGTCGCCGCGCCACTTGGTTTCCTCCTGAGGGACCTCTTCGAGGTATTTCAGGATACCGCCCTTGAGGTGATAGACCTCGTCGAACCCCTGGCCGAGCATATAGCTGGAGGCTTTTTCACAGCGAATGCCACCGGTGCAGAACATCGCGACTTTCTTGTGCCTGGCCGGGTCGAAGTGGGCCTTGATGTACTCGGGGAACTCGCGAAAGCTGGTGGTCTTTGGGTCGATGGCGCCTTCGAAGGTGCCGATGGACACTTCATAATCGTTGCGGGTGTCGATCAGCAGCACTTCCGGATCGCTGATCAGCGCGTTCCAGTCCTGCGGTTCGACGTAGGTACCGACTTGCTTGTTCGGGTCCACGCCTTCGACACCAAGGGTGACGATTTCTTTCTTGAGCTTGACCTTGGTGCGGTAGAACGGCTGCTCATCGCAATACGACTCTTTATGGTCGATGTCGATCATGCGCGGATCGTTCTTGAGCCAGGCCAGCAGGCCGTCGATGCCTTCGCGGGTGCCGGAGACCGTGCCGTTGATGCCTTCTTCGGCGATCAGCAACGTGCCTTTGATGCCGTTGTCGAGCATGGCCTTGAGCAAGGGCTCACGCAGCTCGACGTAATCTGCCAGGGTGACGAACTTATACAGTGCCGCCACGACAATGGGTTGTGTCATGGGTGTTTCTCCAGGTGGCTACCCTCGTAAAGGGTGAACCGGATGCGAAAAAAAACGCGCCGGGTGAGCGGCGCGTTGGGGATTCTAACAAAAACAATATGGCTTTAGGAGCGAAGTGCCCTGCCGGCAAGTGGAGCGAAGCGCTTATCGTGGCGAGGGAGCTTACCGCCGGCTGCTCTGTAGGAGCTGGCGAAGCCTGCGATCTTTTAATCTTTCGCTTGAGATTCAAGTGTAAGGAGAAGGATCGCAGCCTCGTTGCACTCGGCAGCTCCTACAGCTCCTACAGCCCCAATGGGAGCAAGCCCTATCGATCAGTGCTTGCTACCACCGGCACAGGTCGGCGAAGCCGGGGCGGCGTCGATCTGGGCCCATTCCTCGGGTGTGTAGGTGTGCAGCGCCAACGCATGGAATTCGCCCATCAGCTCGCCCAGCGTGCCATAGACCTTCTGGTGACGCTTGACACGATTGAGCCCTTCGAACTGCTGGCTGACCACCACGGCCTTGAAGTGGGTCTGCAGGCCACGGCTGTGCATGTGGCTTTCATCCAGCACTTGCAGATGCTCGGGCTGCAACAGCCCAAGCGTTGATTCGATGCGTTGTTGCATGCTCATACCGGGCTCCGTTTACGGCTTTTTCTTGGCTGGAGCAGCGGCTTTTGGCTCGAGCTCGGCCGTCATGTCGGCCAGCAGCTTGTTGACCACCGGCACTGCGCTTTCAAGCTTGGCCTGGGTCAGTTGGGCCGATTGCTGGGTCAACTGTGGCATTTTTTCCAGGACTTTCTTGCCCAATGGCGATTGGTAGAAAGCGACCAGGTCCTTGAGCTCCGATTCGTTGAAGTTGCTGGTGTAGAGCTTGACCATGTCCGGCTTGAGCTTGTTCCAGCCGATGGCTTGGTCCAGCGCGGCATTGGCCTTGGCCTGGTAGGTTTCCAGGGTGGCTTTTTTCGACTCAGGGGCCTTGGTCTGTTCAAAGCGCTGGGCGAACATCTGCTGCACTTGCATGTACACCGGAGTGCCCAGTTTGTCAGCGTGCGCGAGGGTCAGGAACGCTTCGGCGCTGGCGTTGTGGCTGGCGGTATCGGCGAAAACAGGGCCGCTGGCACACACCAGAGCAACTGCGGTACAGATGGCACGAAGACGGGTCATCGAGTTTCCTTTCATTACAGGCGAGGTAAAACCCCAAGGGCGACCATTCTGCGCCTAAAAAACGCCGGGGCTCAACCCCGACGGTTGTCGGGTCCGATTGACGGGCCGAAGCCACCGTTGCTGGATTGAGGGATGATTGAGGGAACCGGAGCCGCCCATCTGGGCCTAAACTGCGCATTCAGCCTTTAAGGAGTTTGACCCGATGAGCCGTATCGAAACCGACAGCCTTGGCCAGGTTGAAGTCCCGGACGACGCCTACTGGGGCGCGCAGACACAGCGCTCCATGATCAACTTCGCCATTGGCAACGAACGCATGCCGCTGTCGGTGTTGCACGCCCTGGCGCTGATCAAGAAAGCCGCCGCAAGGGTCAACGACCGCAACGGAGACCTGCCCGCCGACATCGCCCGCTTGATCGAACAGGCCGCCGACGAAGTGTTGGCCGGCCAGCATGACGATCAGTTCCCGCTGGTGGTCTGGCAGACCGGCAGCGGGACCCAGAGCAACATGAACGTCAACGAAGTGATCGCCGGACGCGCTAACGAACTGGCCGGCAACCCCCGCGGTGGCAAGAGCCCGGTGCACCCCAACGACCACGTCAACCGTTCGCAGAGTTCCAACGACTGCTTCCCCACCGCCATGCACATCGCCGCCGCCCAGGCCGTCCATCAGCAATTGTTGCCGGCCATCGGCGAGCTGTCCGGCGGTCTCGCGGAACTGGCCGCGCGCCACATGAAGTTGGTCAAGACCGGCCGTACCCACATGATGGATGCCACGCCGATCACCTTTGGCCAGGAACTGTCGGCGTTCATTGCCCAGCTCGATTACGCCGAACGGGCGATTCGCGCCGCGCTACCGGCGGTCTGCGAACTGGCCCAGGGCGGTACGGCAGTGGGCACCGGGCTCAATTCACCCCATGGGTTCGGCGAAGCGATTGCCGCTGAACTGGCGGCGCTGTCGGGCCTGCCGTTCGTCACCGCACCCAACAAGTTTGCCGCGTTGGCCGGCCATGAACCCCTGACCTCGTTGTCCGGCGCGCTGAAAACCCTCGCCGTGACCCTGATGAAAATCGCCAACGACCTGCGCCTGCTGGGCTCCGGACCACGGGCCGGGTTCGCCGAGGTGAAATTGCCGGCCAACGAACCGGGCAGTTCCATCATGCCCGGCAAGGTCAACCCGACCCAGTGCGAAGCCTTGTCGATGCTGGCCTGCCAGGTCATGGGCAACGACGTGACCATCGGTTTTGCCGCCAGCCAGGGGCATTTGCAGTTGAACGTGTTCAAACCGGTGATCATCCACAACCTGCTGCAATCGATTCGCCTGTTGGCCGATGGTTGCAGCAACTTCCAGCAGCACTGCATCGCCGGACTCGAGCCGGACGCCGAGCAGATGGCCGCGCACCTGGAACGAGGGTTGATGCTGGTAACCGCGCTGAACCCGCACATCGGCTACGACAAGTCAGCGGAAATCGCCAAGAAAGCCTACGGTGAAGGGCTGACCTTGCGCGAGGCGGCGTTGCAACTGGGGTACCTGACCGATGAAGAGTTCGATGCCTGGGTGAGGCCGGAGAATATGCTGGAGGCCGGTAGCCAGGGTTGAAGATTTGCGGTAACCGATAACCTGTCTTCGCGAGCAAGCCCGCTCCCACAATGGATTGGGGTCGGATACACAACCTGTGTCCGATGAGATCGAATGTGGGAGCGGGCTTGCTCGCGAAGAACGATAACGCGGTCTATCGCTCTACAACCATCCGCTGCCGCCGGGCCTTGAGCCCGGCGATCAGCGAGGGCCCCAGGGCGACCAGCGCCGAACCCAGTACCACCAGCACCGCCCCGCCATAACCCAGCAGGTTGATCTGCTCGGCATGGACATAATCAGGCCACCGCCAGGCCGCCATTGCCACCGCGGCGAAGGTCACCAGCGGCGTGATCGCCAGGGTCGCGCTGACCCGCGACGCTTCCCAATGGGCCAGGGCTTCGGCAAACGCGCCATAGGCAATCAGGGTGTTGAGACAGCAAGCGAGCAACAACCAGCCTTGCAACGGGCTCAATTGCAGCGCCTCCAACGGATGCACCCAGGGTGTGAGCAGCAGCGCGCAGAACAGGTAGATCACCATCATCACCTGCAACGAGTTCCACACCGTCAACAATTGCTTCTGGCCCAGGGCATAGAACGTCCAGACCGTCGACGCCAGCAACACCATCAGCACCCCGGCGGTGTAGTCGCTCAGGGACGTCAGCAACTCGCCCAGGCGCTGGTTGAAAAACAGCGTGAAACCGATCAGCAACACCAGCAGGCCGATGCCCTGCCCCACGCTGAACCGCTCCTTGAACACGAACAGGCTGGCGACCAGCAACATGATCGGCCCCATCTGCACCACCAGTTGCGCGGTGCCGGGACTCAAGCGATTCAGGCCCATCAGGTACAACACGTAGTTGCCCACCAGCCCGAGCACCGCCATCGCCACCAGCCAGCCGCCGCGAGGGCCGAGCACCTTGCGACTGGGCAGGCGCCGGGTGGCCGCCAAATAGATGAACAGCAAACCGCCGGACACCAGCAAGCGAAACCAGGTCACGGTGACCGGGTCCATCACTTGCAGCACTTGCTTGAGCTTGATCGGCAGGATTCCCCAGAGCAGGGCGGTCAACAGGGCAAGGAACAAGCCGTAGACCCAGCGACCGGACGATATGTGCATGCAACCCTCGAAGCCCAAGACAAAGAACGCCCATTCTAGGCCTCTATCACCCAGCAACACAGGAACAGTTGGGGATTAATTGAACCGGCTACGGGTATGGCACATGGCCGCCTATCGGCTCGCCAAGCAGCCGTCGACGCCAACTCCTAAACTTCACTCAACCTGATCCCGCCACCTCTTTTGGAGCCCCCCATGCTCGGCAAACGCGCCCAGGACCTCGCGCCTGCGATGGTCTTTCCCAGTGACCGGATTTGCCGGATAAACGGCGAGTTTTACTTCAATACACGGGAAGGCACCCAGGAAGGGCCGTTCGCCAGTCGCGAGGATGCGTTGCGGGAGGTGGAGGCGTATGTACAGCGAATGCTGCAACTGACTCAGGTCGCCAGCTAGCACGACATCCACAGCTAGCACCGCTTTACTTGTGGCGAGGGGATTTATCCCCGCTGGGTTGCGCAGCAACCCTAAAATCTACAAACACGGTGTATCAGGCTGACAGCATTGTCTGCTTTGGGGCTGCTTCGCAGCCCAGCGGGGATAAATCCCCTCGCCACAAATAATTACTCTCGCCAACTGTCAGTTCGTAGGTTATCCCACCGCCTCGAACAACCCCGTAGCCCCCATCCCGCCGCCCACGCACATGGTCACGATGCCGTAACGCAGGTTGCGCCGTTGCAGCTCACGCACCAGATGCCCCACCTGCCGCGAACCGGTCATGCCGAACGGATGGCCGATGGAGATCGAGCCGCCGTTGACGTTGTATTTCTGCGGATCGATTTCCAGCCGGTCGCGGCTGTACAGGCACTGGGAAGCGAACGCCTCGTTGAGTTCCCACAGGTCGATATCGGCGATCTGCAAGCCCTTGGCCTTGAGCAGCTTGGGCACCGAAAACACCGGGCCGATGCCCATTTCGTCCGGCTCGCAACCGGCCACCGTAAAGCCACGGAAAAACGCCTTGGGCTTGAGCCCCAGGGCCAGGGCCTTTTCCAGGCTCATCACCAAGGTCATCGACGCCCCATCGGACAACTGCGAGGAGTTGCCCGCCGTCACCGAGCCGTCCTCGGCGAACACCGGCTTCAGGCCCGCGAGGCTTTCATAGGTGGTGTCGGGACGGTTGCAGTCATCACGATCGACCACGCCATCGAGGATCTGCGCGACACCCGTGTTCTTGTCCTCGACCCGGTACTTGACCGCCATCGGGATGATTTCGTCATCGAACAACCCGGCCGCCTGGGCCTTGGCGGTGCGTTGCTGGCTCTGCAAGGCGTAGCGATCCTGCTCCTCGCGGCTGACCTGGTAACGGCGGGCGACGATCTCGGCAGTCTGGCCCATGGGAAAATAAATCCCGGGCACCTGCTCCTTGAGCAACGGGTTGATCAGGTTGTCGGTGTTGACGCTTTTCATGGTCAGGCTGATGGACTCCACGCCGCCGGCCACGATGATGTCGCTGCAACCGGAAGCGATCTGGTTGGCCGCGATGGCAATGGCTTGCAGGCCCGAAGAACAGAAGCGGTTGAGGGTCATGCCGGCCGTGCCGATGCCCAATTGCGAGAGCACCGCCACGTTGCGCCCGATGTTGTAGCCCTGGGCACCTTCATTGGACCCGGCCCCGACGATGCAGTCCTCGACACTGGCCGGGTTGATGTCGTTGCGCGCCAGCAAGGCATTGACGCAATGGGCCGCCATGTCATCCGGACGGGTCATGTTGAACTTGCCACGAAAGGACTTGGCCAGGCCGGTCCGTACGCTGTCGACGATCACCACTTCACGCATGGCTGTACCTCATTGTTGTAGTCGGTTGAGAGTGGATCGAGCATAGATCCACTGGATAACCGACCGCGACAACCATTCACCTCGCGTATGCGCGCCCATCGCCCTAGCGCTTCTTCTTGCGAGCCTGTCTCGCACTGCGCTCGAAAGCCGCCTCCAGCGCCTGGTTGAGGGTGCGCAACACCTTGACCCGCGCCCAGCGCTTGTCGTTGGCCTCCACCAAGGTCCAGGGGGCAATCTCGGTACTGGTGCGGTCGACCATGTCGCACACCGCGGCACGGTAGGCATCCCACTTGTCGCGGTTGCGCCAGTCATCCTCGGTGATCTTGAAACGCTTGAACGGAATGTCCTCGCGCTCCTGGAAACGCTCCAGTTGGGTTTCCTTGTCGATGGCCAGCCAGAACTTGACCACCACCACGCCGGCATCGGCGAGCTGTTCCTCGAAGTCGTTGATTTCCCCGTAGGCCCGCAGCCAGTCGGCCTGGCTGCAAAACCCTTCGACCCGCTCCACCAACACCCGGCCGTACCAGGAGCGGTCGAACATGGTGAACTTGCCGCGTGCGGGAATATGCCGCCAGAACCGCCACATGTAGGGGTGGGCGCGTTCTTCTTCCGTGGGCGCGGCAATGGGCACGATGCTGTATTGGCGCGGGTCCAGGGCCGCCGTGACCCGCCGGATCGCCCCGCCCTTGCCCGCCGCGTCATTGCCTTCGAACACCGCCACCAGGGCATGCTGGCGCATGCGTTTGTCCCGCAGCAGCCCGGCGAAGCGCGCCTGCTCGGTGATCAGCTGTTCTTCGTAGTCGGCCTTGTCCAGGCGCCGGGTCATGTCCAGGCTGTCGAGCAACGTGATCTGGCCATCCAACTCGGGCAGCGGCGCCACGCTGACCTTTTGCGGCTTGATCTTCGGCCGGTCCAGGGCCTGGCGCAAACCGTCGAGCAGGATCCGCCCCACGGTGAGGCTGCGATAACAGCTGTCCACGCCTTCGATCACATGCCACGGCGCGTAATCGCGACTGGTGCGGCGCAGCACACGCTCGCCGTATTTGACGAACTTGTCATAGGTCTGGGATTGCTGCCAATCCAGCGGGCTGATGCGCCAACTGTGCAGCGGGTCATCCTTGAGCCCCTTGAGGCGGGCCTTCATCTGTTTCTTGGACAGGTGGAACCAGAACTTGAAGATCAGCGCACCTTCATCGCAGAGCATTTTTTCCAGGCGCTCGGCACCGGCGATCGCCTGGTCGAGCCGTGGGTCCTTGAATTCGCCATGGACCCGGCCTTGCAGCATCTGGCTATACCAGTTGCCGAAGAAAATCCCCATGCGCCCCTTGGCCGGCAGCATCCGCCAATAACGCCACGCGGGAGGCCGCGCCAGTTCCTCGTCGCTCTGCTGGTCGAAGGTGCGCACTTCGATCAGCCGCGGGTCCATCCATTCATTGAGCAACTTCACCGTCTCGCCCTTGCCCGCGCCTTCGATGCCGTTGATCAACACGATGACCGGAAACCGACCCTGCTGCTGCAACTCGAACTGCGCTTCCAGCAGTGCTTCACGCAGCGCCGGCACCTCGGCTTCAAAGGTTTCTTTATCGATGACGTGACCGATTTCAGCGGATTCGAACATGGACAGCTCCTTCCAGGGATTGGGGCAAGACTAGCGGATTGGATGCGGCCCTGTGCAGCAGATTCCATCAAGAACAACGCTGTGTTGCGATGGGTCAAGCAAGCGGATACCGATCGGCTAGAATGGCTACCTTGTTTCGACCGAGCCTGCCATGACGCCTGTACAGCACCACGCCCAAATCGACTGGGACGACCAGGGTCGCCCGCACTCGCGGGTATTCGACGACGTGTATTTCTCCGATCAGTCCGGGCTGGAAGAAACCCGTTACGTGTTCCTCGAGCAGAACAACCTGGCCGAGCGCTTTGCCGCGCTGCCCGCCGACGGGCGCCTGGTGATCGGCGAAACCGGCTTTGGCACCGGCTTGAACTTCCTCTGCGCCTGGCAGTTGTTCGAACAATGCGCGCCGTCCGGGGCGCGGCTGCATTTCGTCAGCGTCGAGAAGTATCCATTGACCCCGCAGGACCTGTGTCGGGCCCTGGCCCTCTGGCCGCAGCTCGCCCTCCAGGCCGAGCAACTGCTTGGGCAATACGTGGCGATCCATCAGGGTTTCCAGCGCCTGGTCCTGGCCAATGGGCGGGTGACGCTGACCTTGTTGATCGGCGATGCCCTGGAACTGCTACCGCAGTTGGACGGGCAGATCGACGCCTGGTTTCTGGACGGTTTCGCACCGGCCCGAAACCCCGAAATGTGGACCGCCGAGCTGTTCGCCGAACTGGCCCGGCTGGCCGCACCCGGCGCCACCCTCAGCACCTTCACCAGCACCGGTTGGGTCCGGCGTTTGCTGAACGCGGCGGGCTTCAAGATGAAGCGCACGCCGGGCATCGGCCATAAGTGGGAAATCCTGCGGGGCGTGTTTCTTGGCTGGCCGGAGCAGACAGCGGCGCCATCCCCGGCAAAACCCTGGTACGCCCGCCCCGTGCCCCCCACTGGCGAACGCCGGGCCCTGGTGATCGGCGGTGGCCTGGCCGGTTGTGCCAGCGCGGCGAGCCTCGCCGCCCGTGGCTGGCAGGTGACGCTGCTGGAGCGGCATGCCGGGTTGGCCGAGGAAGCCTCCGGCAACCCCCAGGGCGTGCTGTACCTCAAGTTGTCGGCCCACGGCACCGCATTGTCGCAGATGATCCTCAGCGGCTTCGGCTACACCCGACGCGTGCTGGAGCAACTGCAACGCGGCGTTGACTGGGATGCCTGTGGGGTCTTGCAATTGGCCTTCAACAGCAAGGAAGCCGAGCGTCAGGCGCAACTGGCCGAGGCGTTCCCCACGGATTTACTGCACACCCTTGATCAGTCCGAGGCCCAGGCCCGATCCGGCATCGGCCTGGCCAGCGGAGGTTTGTTTTATCCCGAGGGCGGCTGGGTGCATCCGCCAGCGTTGTGTCGCTGGCAAGCCTCGGGACCGGCGATCGATGTGCAAGCCCATCATGACGTGCTGCACCTGCGCCGCGTCGACGGCCAATGGCAGGCATGGGACCGCGAACGCTGCCTGGCCAGTGCGCCGGTGGTGATCCTCGCCAGTGCTGCCGAGATCAAACGCTTCGAACCGGCTGCCGACTTGCCGCTCAAGCGCATTCGCGGGCAGATCACCCGTCTGCCGCAAACCCGTCACAGCCAGAGCCTGGCGACGGTGGTCTGCGCCGAAGGTTATGTGGCGCCGCCGCGGCTGGGCGAGCACACCCTGGGCGCCAGTTTCGACTTCAACAGCGACGACCTGACCCCCACCGCCGCCGAGCACGCCGGCAACCTGCGGATGCTCGAAGAAATCTCCCAAGACCTGGTGCAGCGCTTGAACGCCGCTACCTTGGACCCGGAGCACCTCGAAGGCCGCGTGGCGTTTCGTTGCACCAGCCCGGATTACCTGCCCATTGTCGGACCGTTGGCCGACCGCCAGGCCTTTACCGACGCTTATGCGGCCCTGGGCAAGGACGCCCGCCAGGTGCCGGACGCTCCCTGCCCATGGCTCGAGGGCCTGTACATCAACAGCGGCCACGGTTCCCGAGGCCTGATCACCGCGCCCCTGTCGGGCGAACTGATCGCCGCCTGGCTGGACAACGAACCGCTGCCACTGCCCCGCAGCGTGGCCGAAGCATGCCACCCGAACCGGTTTGCGTTGCGGGCCCTGATTCGGGGCAAGGCCTGACCCCGATGGATGGCTCCCACAAGAATCACGCGACATCCAACCCAACCCCGCCCGCCGGCTTATAACGCATCGATCTAAAACTCACAGCAATCCCTCCGGTCAGTTTCAGGGTACCTGCCCTTTTGGCAGGTGCTGCTTGACCCCCTCCCCAACGGAAAAACCGGTAAGGACTTATGTGCGGATTAGCTGGAGAGTTACGTTTCGATCAACAACCTGCGGACCTTGCGGCCGTAGAGCGGATCACCCATCACCTGGCCCCTCGCGGCCCTGACGCGTGGGGTTTTCATAGCCAGGGGCCGATCGCCCTGGGCCATCGGCGCCTGAAAATCATGGACCTGTCGGACGGCTCGGCCCAGCCGATGATCGACAATCAATTGGGCCTGTCCCTGGCCTTCAACGGCGCGATCTACAACTACCCGGAACTGCGCACCGAACTCGAAGCCCTGGGCTACACCTTCTATTCCGGTGGCGACACCGAAGTGCTGCTCAAGGGCTACCACGCCTGGGGCGAAGCGCTGCTGCCCAAGCTCAACGGCATGTTCGCGTTCGCCATCTGGGAGCGCGATGCCAAGCGGCTGTTCATCGCCCGCGACCGCCTCGGCGTCAAGCCGCTGTACCTGTCGCGCACCGGCCAGCGGCTACGCTTCGCCTCGGCATTGCCGGCGCTGCTCAAGGGCGGCGACATCAACCCCATGCTCGACCCGGTGGCCCTCAACCATTATCTGAATTTCCACGCCGTGGTTCCGGCGCCCCGTACCTTGCTGGCCGGTGTTGAAAAACTGCCGCCCGCTACCTGGATGCGGATCGAAGCCGACGGCACCACCGAGCAGAAAACCTGGTGGACCCTGCCCTACGGCCCTCGGGCCGACGAACAGCACCTGAACCTGGAAGACTGGATCGACCGTGTGCTCGACAGCACCCGTGAAGCCGTCGCCATTCGCCAGCGCGCCGCCGTGGATGTCGGCGTGCTGCTGTCCGGGGGCGTCGACTCAAGCATGTTGGTGGGTCTGTTGCGGGAAGTGGGCGTGGAAGACCTGTCCACGTTCTCCATCGGTTTCCAGGATGCCGGCGGCGAACGCGGTGACGAATTCCAATATTCGGACCTGATCGCCAAGCACTACGGCACCCGCCACCACCAACTGCGCATCGACGAAAAAGAAATCATCGAGCAACTGCCCGCCGCGTTCCGCGCCATGAGCGAGCCAATGGTCAGCCACGACTGCATCGCCTTCTACCTGCTGTCGCGGGAAGTGGCCAAGCATTGCAAAGTCGTGCAAAGCGGCCAGGGCGCCGATGAGCTGTTCGCCGGTTACCACTGGTACCCGCAGGTCGATGGCGCCAACGATCCGTACGCCGCCTATCGCGCTGCGTTCTTCGACCGCAGCTACGAAGAATATGCCGCCACCGTGCAGCCCAACTGGCTGACGGCCAATGACGCGGCCGGTGACTTCGTCAAGGAGCATTTCGCCCAACCCGGGGCCGATGCCGCGGTGGACAAGGCCCTGCGCCTGGACAGCACCGTGATGCTGGTGGACGACCCGGTCAAGCGCGTCGACAACATGACCATGGCCTGGGGCCTGGAAGCGCGCACGCCGTTCCTGGACTACCGCTTGGTGGAGCTTTCGGCCCGGGTCCCGGCGCAGTTCAAGTTGCCCGATGGCGGCAAGCAGGTGCTCAAGGAAGCCGCCCGACGGGTGATCCCCAGCGAGGTGATCGACCGCAAGAAAGGTTATTTCCCAGTGCCGGGCCTCAAGCACCTGGAAGGCCATACCCTGGCCTGGGTCCGCGAGCTGCTGCTGGATCCGAGCCAGGATCGCGGCCTGTTCAACCCGGCCATGCTCGACCGCCTGCTCACCGACCCCAACGGCCAGCTCACGCCGTTGCGCGGTTCGCGGCTGTGGCAACTGGCAGCGCTGAACCTGTGGCTCAGCGAGCAAGGAATCTGATCGATGAAACCTCACGCAACCGTTCACAACCAACGCCTCTTGCGCGGCCAGGCGCCTTCTTACGAACGCCTGCAGGCACGCCTGGCCGAAGACGGCAGCGAATTGGGCGCCGCCCCGATCGCGCTGCATTGCGGCTGGGGCCGACTGCTGATCGGCCACACCTTCCCGGACCCGACGAGCCTGGCCCGGGAACTGCTCAACGAACAACCCGGTGAGCGCGACATTGCCTTGTACGTGGCGGCGCCCCAGCAAGTGCTGGGGTTGGAACCGGCGCAACTGTTCCTCGATCCATCCGACACCTTGCGCCTGTGGTTCAGCGACTATCGCCAGTCCACCCGAGTGTTTCGCGGTTTCCGAATTCGCCGGGCCCAGAGCGAGACCGACTGGCAGGCCATCAACCAGCTCTACCAGGCCCGGGGCATGTTGCCCATCGACCCGCTGCGACTGACCCCGCGTCACGCGGGCGGCCCGGTCTACTGGCTGGCCGAAGACGATGACACCGGTACGGTGATCGGCAGCGTCATGGGCCTGAATCATCAGAAGGCCTTCAACGACCCGGAAAACGGCAGCAGCCTCTGGTGCCTGGCCGTCGATCCGCAATGCCCACGGCCCGGTGTGGGCGAAGTTCTGGTGCGTCACCTCATCGAACATTTCATGAGCCGGGGCTTGAGCTACCTCGACCTGTCGGTGCTGCATGACAATCGCCAGGCGAAAAACCTCTACGCCAAACTCGGCTTTCGCAATCTCTCGACCTTCGCCATCAAGCGCAAGAACGGCATCAACCAGCCGCTGTTCCTTGGCCCAGGTCCCGAGGCGCAGTTCAATCCTTATGCGCGGATCATTGTCGAAGAAGCTCACCGTCGAGGCATCGAAGTGCAGGTGGACGATGCCGAGGCCGGCTTGTTCACCCTGGTCCACGGCAGCCGCCGGGTGCGCTGCCGCGAATCCCTGAGCGACCTGACCAGCGCCATCAGCATGACCTTGTGCCAGAACAAAAGCCTGACCCACAAGGTGCTGAAAAGCGCCGGCCTGAACCTGCCGGCCCAACAGTTGGCGGGCAACGCCGATGACAACCTGGCGTTCCTCGATGAGCACGAACGGGTGGTGGTCAAGCCGCTGGACGGGGAACAGGGCCAAGGCGTGGCGGTGGATCTGCGCACCATCGAGGAAGTGCAGAGCGCCATCGAAACGGCTCGGCAGTTCGATAGCCAGGTGTTGCTGGAAAGCTTCCACGAAGGGCTGGACCTGCGCATCCTGGTGATCGGCTTTGAAGTGGTGGCGGCGGCGATCCGGCGTCCGGCGGAGGTGATCGGCGACGGCCGGCACACCATCGGCGCGTTGATTGAAGCCCAAAGCCGCCGACGGCAGGCCGCCACGGGCGGCGAAAGCAAGATCCCGATGGATGCCGAGACCCTGCGCACACTCAACGCGGCGGGGTTCGACTACGACAGCGTGCTGCCGGCCGGGGAACACCTGTTCGTCCGGCGTACGGCAAACCTGCATACCGGCGGCGTGCTGGAGGATGTCACCGCCATCCTGCATCCGACCCTCGTCGATGCGGCAGTGCGCGCCGCGCGGGCGTTGGACATTCCCATGGTCGGCCTCGACCTGCTGGTGCCGGCGGCCGATCAACCCGAGTACGTGTTCATCGAAGCCAACGAACGCGCCGGCTTGGCCAACCACGAACCCCAGCCTACCGCCGAGCGCTTTGTGGATTTGTTGTTTCCTCATAGCCAGACGGTGGCCTAGCCCTTCTTCCGTGGCGAGAGAGCTCGCTCCCGCTGGGCCGTAGGAGCTGTCGAGTGCAACGAGGCTGCGATCTTTCCCCAGACACTTGAGTCCCAAGCGAAAGATCAAAAGATCGCAGGCTTCGCCAGCTCCTACAGAATCCAGCGGGAGCAAACACCCTCGCCACAGGGTTCCCCTACTTCAACTTAATGTTCCGTGAGGAGTTTCCATGATCAGCAAAATTCCCGAACCGGATCTCGAATACCTGCAAAAGGTCCTGCTGGAAATGCTCGCCATTCCCAGCCCCACCGGCTTTACCGACACCATCGTGCGCTACGTCGCCGAGCGGCTCGAAGAGCTGGGTATCGCGTTCGAAATGACCCGTCGCGGCACGATCCGCGCCACGCTCAAGGGCCGCAAGAGCAGCCCCGACCGCGCCGTCTCGGCGCACCTGGATACCATCGGTGCCGCGGTGCGGGCCATCAAGGACAACGGTCGCCTGACCCTGGCCCCGGTAGGTTGCTGGTCCAGCCGGTTTGCCGAAGGCAGCCGGGTCAGCCTGTTCACCGACACCGGCGTGATTCGCGGCAGCGTGCTGCCATTGATGGCATCCGGGCACGCGTTCAACACCGCCGTGGACGAAATGCCCATCAGTTGGGACCACATCGAATTGCGCCTGGACGCCTATTGCGCCACCCGCGCCGACTGCGAAACCCTGGGGGTGGGCATCGGCGATTACGTGGCCTTCGACCCCCTGCCGGAATTCACCGAAAGCGGCCACATCAGCGCCCGGCACCTGGATGACAAGGCCGGGGTCGCGGCGTTGCTGGCGGCGCTCAAGGCGATTGTCGACAGCGGTGAAGAACTGCTGATCGATTGTCACCCACTGTTCACCATCACCGAGGAAACCGGCAGCGGCGCCGCGGCCGCGCTGCCCTGGGACGTCAGCGAATTCGTCGGCATCGACATCGCCCCCGTCGCCCCCGGCCAGCATTCGAGCGAACATTCGGTCAGCGTGGCGATGCAGGACTCCGGAGGCCCCTACGACTATCATCTGTCGCGGCACTTGCTGAAACTGGCCAAGGAGAACGACATATCGGCACGCCGCGACCTGTTCCGCTACTACTTCAGCGACGCTCATTCGGCCATCACCGCCGGCCACGATATCCGTACCGCCCTGCTCGCCTTCGGCTGCGACGCCACCCATGGCTACGAACGTACCCACATCGACAGCCTGGCCGCCCTCAGCCGCCTGCTCGGCGCCTACATTCTCAGCCCACCGGTGTTCGCCAGCGACGCACAACCGGCCCAAGGCTCGCTGGACCGCTTCAGTCACCAGATCGAGCACGATGCACAGATGGAAAGCGATACTCGGGTGCCGTCGGTGGATAGCCTGGTGGGGCAGCGGTCGGATAGCTGATCCAACATTCACTGTCTGGGCTTATTGCCATCGCGAGCAAGCTCGCTCCCACATTGAGTCTTCAGTGCGGCTCAAAACCCTGTGGGAGCGAGCTTGCTCGCGATGAGGCAGAACAGACCCCACAAAACCCAAGGCTAGCCGCAAAAGCTCATTGGTCGTAGCATCGCCTCATTGTCTAGCCGAGGTACCCCATGCTCATCCCCCACGACCAACTCGAAGTCGACACACTCACTCGCCTGATCGAGGATTTCGTGACCCGCGACGGCACCGACAACGGTGACGACACGCCCCTGGAAACCCGGGTTCTACGGGTCCGGCAAGCGCTGACCAAAGGCCAGGCGTTGATCGTCTTCGACCCCGAAAGCGAACAGTGCCAACTGATGCTCAAGCACGACGTGCCCAAGCACCTATTCGACTGAACACGCCTTGCGGGCGGCGTGGGCCTTTTTCCGCTGGATCTTTTCGTAGATTTCGGAGCGATGGACATCGACGTGCCGTGGCGCTTCCACGCCAAAACGCACGGTGGTGCCGCTGACCGACAGCACACGGACGGAAATATCGTCACCGATGGAAATCAATTCACCCACAGCGCGGCTTAATACGAGCATGGTTCTTGTCCTTAAGAATGTCTGGACCCTGACCATGCCCGGCCTGCTTTCCGTTCTCAAGACACCGGCGAGAATTCAGTAAGCCCCTACAAGCAAAGTTCTTGTGACTGAAGGAAACTTCCTGCAAAACCCTGCCGGACCGTAGGTTATTTCAGGACGCCGAGAACCGCGGGCCGAATAGAATCACGCTCGCCCCCAACACGCAGAGCGCCACGCCAATCCAGTCGGAACCCAGTGGCCGGACCCGCTCCACCACGGCCAGCCAGCCAATCGAGGCAATGATATAGATGCCGCCATAGGCGGCGTAGGCACGCCCGGCGTATGTCGCTTCGATGCGAGTCAACAACAGGGCGAACAAGGTCAGGCTGAGCAGCGCCGGGGCGATCCACCAGGCGCTCTGGCCCTGGCGCAGCCACATCCAGAAGGCGTAGCAACCGGCGATTTCAAACAGCGCGGCGAGAAAAAACCACAAGTAGTTGAGCATGCAGATGTCCATCAGGAAGGCCGAATGGCGCCATCCTGAGGACATCGGGCAGCCAGGTCAATTCAGGTTCTGCCGGGCCTTGGCGCGCATCTTGTCGGCCATGACGGTCATTTCGTCGTACAGCAATTGTGGATTCTTCTGCTTGAGGGCCCACGCCATGCGCCCCTGTTCATGGGGCAGGATCATGAACTGGCCCTGGGCGACTTGCTGGTAGATGTAGTCGGCGATGTCGGCGGCGCTGATCGGCGAGCTTTCCAGCAATTTGCCAACCTGGGCCTTCATGGCCGGGGTCGGACCGCGGAAGGAGTCCAGCAGATTGGTCTGGAAGAACGACGGACACACCACGTGTACGCCGACTTCCTGCTGTGCCAGCTCCACCAGCAGGCTTTCCGACAACGCCACCACACCGGCCTTGGCCACGTTGTAGTTGCTCATGGCTGGCCCCTGCATCAGGGCGGCCATGGAAGCAATGTTGATGATCTTGCCGCGGCTTTTTTCCAGCAGCGGCAGGAACGCCTTGCAGCCCTTGACCACGCCCATCAGGTTGATCGCGATCTGCCAGTCCCAATCCTCCAGGGAGAGTTCGCTGAAGAACCCGCCCGAAGCGACGCCGGCATTGTTGACGATGATATCGATGCCGCCGAGCTTCTCTTCGCAAGCCTGGGCGAACGCAGTCAATTGGCTGTAGTCGCGCACATCGCAGCGCTGGGTGAAGCCGTCGCCACCCGCCGCGCGCACGAGTCTGAGGGTTTCCACAAGGCCTGGTTCGCTGACATCCGATAAGGCCAGGTGCCAGCCTTCGCGGGCCCAACGCAGCGCGATTTCGCGACCCAGGCCGGAGCCGGCGCCAGTGATCATCATGCGATTTTGCATAGCAAACAGCCTTGTTCCGGGAGAGATAGGCCGAGTGTAGCGAAGGCGCCTGCCGGACCCACGCTCCATCAAATTGCTGAATGGCGAGGGCAAACCGTAGCCGCTACAAAAACTTTGAATTTTTTACCAGACGTTACGGTCGGACTTATTAAGCCGCCCGGATTTAACGCATGCGTGCTGGTAGTTGGAAGTTACAACACTCCAAAACTGACCAATAAGGAAATCTACAAATGGGCACAATACTTATCATCATCCTGATCCTCCTGCTGATCGGTGGTCTTCCGGTCTTCCCGCACTCCAGAAGTTGGGGTTACGGTCCGTCCGGTATCATTGGTGTAGTGTTGGTGGTGCTGTTGGTCCTGCTATTACTGGGCAAGATATAAACCACTAAGTAAGCGCAAAAAAAGAGGCCTTCGCAGGCCTCTTTTTTATGCTCGCCGTTTATCAGTCCGGCTTGCCGTCCACGACGCCGGCGGTGTTATCCAGCAGGCTCTTGGTCGCGGTTTGCAGGAACGACTCGAGCTTGAGTTTCATCTCGGCCGTGTCCGGTGCATCCGGGATCACTTGCGCATGAGGGTTGGCGCCCAGTTCATAGCGGTACATCTTCGGCGGCATTTCCTTTTCCTTCGGCAGGACCAGGATCTTGTCATCGCGAATGATCGCCGTCGTCTGTTCACTGCCCGACGGCTTGATCACGCCAAAACCGGTGTCGCCTTCCGGCAGGTTCAACAGGTCACGGCCCCAGCACTGGTTCCGTACCTGCCCACCGAGCCGGCCCATGATGGTCGGCACGATGTCGACCTGGGTCCCCACGGTATGGCTGCGCTGGCCGAATTTTTCCTGGACGCCCGGACCGATCAACAGCATCGGCACGTTGAAACGGCCCAGGTCCATTTCGGTGATCTGGCGTTCGTTGCCAAAGCCATGGTCACCCACCACCACGAACAGGGTTTCCTTGAAGTAAGGCTCCTTGCGGGCTTTCTCGAAGAACTGGCCCAGCGCCCAGTCGGCGTAGCGCATGGCCGTCAAGTGTTCGTTCAGGCTGCCACGGTCGGTGACCGGCTCGACCGGCAACGGTGTCGGCAACGCATAAGGCGTGTGGTTGGACAGGGTTTGCAGCAAGGCATAGAACGGCTTGCCATTTTCCCGCGCCTTGAGCTCGATCAGGCCACGGTCGAACATGTCTTGGTCGGACACGCCCCAGGTGGGGTCGGAAAACACCGGGTTCACAAAATCGTTACGCCCGATGAAGTTGGTCATGCCCTGGCTGCTGAAGAACCCCGACTGGTTGTCCCAGGCGAAATCGCCGTTGTAGACATACACGTCGTCGTAGTCACGGGCGCTGAGCAGTTGCGGCAAGCCTGACAGCTTGTGGCTGCCCTCCGGCGTCTGCATCAGGTATTCGAAACCCGGCAGGTTCGGGAAGCACGCCATGGTGGCGAACATACCCTGGTGGGTGTGGGTGCCGTTGGAGAAGAAACGGTCGAACAGCAGGCCTTCCTTGGACAGTTTGTCCATGTAGGGCGTGATGTTGCCCGGCGCGCCCAGGGCGCCCACCGAGTGACCGGCCATGCTTTCCATGAGGATCACGACCACGTTCTTGATCGGCAGGGTCTTGTCCGCCGGCGGCGTGTAGTCGCGGCGCACGGCGGCGGTCTCGGTGTCCACGAGTTTGTCGTCAGGCATCACCAGCATGTCACGCACGGTCTGCTGTGCCAGCGGCTGCTCAAGGGTGGCTTTCCAGATGTTGTCACGGTCTTCGGACATCCGGCTCTTGGCCGCCGCCACCAGCGACAACGTACCATTGAGTCCCAACTGGTTGGCGAAGTTCGAATCGGTGGTGTAGACATCACCCCAACGCAGCGGCGGACCTTGGCGCAGGGTGCCGCGCGCAGCGGCCACGGCCACCAGCAGGCAAACCATGAACACCGCGACACGCCCATACCACGGGGCGATCTGCCGGGTGCCGATAGTACCGCCACTGAACGGCCCACGGGGACGGGTGGCGCGGTCGGCGCCCTTGAACGCCAGGGCGAGGATGAGGGTGCCGCCGACCCAGGCCAGCAGGTAGCGCACCACCGGGAAACCGTACCAGAGCATGCTCATCACGGTTTTCGGGTCTTCCTTCACATATTGGAAGACCAGGCCGTTGAGGCGCTGGTGGAATTCACGGTAGAAGTCCATCTCCATCAAGCCGAGGAACAGCGCGATGCTGGAGGTGACGGTCAGCCAGAAACGAAAAAAACCACGGGCAGCCATGGCCCTTGCGCTGAACAACGCCAGCAGCAACGGGATGCAGAGGTAGATCACCAGGCGCAAGTCGAAGCGCAGGCCGTTGAGGAACGCTTCAACGAAGGTCGAGGCCGGGGTGTCGAGAATCATCTCGCGGTTATAGACCAGCAGCGCCACGCGCAGCAGGCTTAACATAACCATCATCACCAGGGCGCAAAGCAACGTGTAGGCCAGGTGCGATTTGACGGTCGGTTGCAGCAGGCGATGCGTGGTGCGCTGCTGACTCAGGGCGTCCGGGATTGCCATGTCGTTTAAGGACCCTATTGGTATTGGAGTGACAAAAGAGAAACAACGGCGCGCCCTCTGTTGGCCAAAGCCTGGCCCCGGGGCTTGCGCGAGTGCGCAAATGTTGCACGAACGGCTATGGCATTGCCATTAAATAACCGACGGCGATATGAGCGCGGGGGATTGTCCGCAAGATTGAGTGAAAATTTCGTTCAAAGAATATCCAGAAACACAAAAATCCCGGCCTGCCCCGGGAAGCTGTGGCGAGGGGATTTATCCCCGTGGGTCGCGAAGCGACCCCATCACTGTGGACTCAATCTGCCTGACATACCGAGTCATCAGGTTTCAGGACTGCTTCGCAGCCCAGCGGGGATAAATCCCCTCGCCACAGGGACCTCATGTTTAGTGAAATTGCCGTCCAAGGCCCGCCGGCACGCCTTCGATGGTGGTGTCCTCCCATGGGCCATTCGGGCTGACGGAACGGCTCCAACCATTGTTCCAGCGGTAATAGGTACGTTGGCGATAGAACGTATTGGTCTGGTTGTCCAGCACATAGACCCCCAGCTTGGCGTCCCAATGGCTGTTGCCACCCGGTGGCGGGGCGAAGCTGGCGGAAGTGCGCGGCAGCGGCTTGGCCGGTTTGTTCGGGATGGCCGGCTTGCCTGGAGGCGTGGACGGGGCCGGTTTGGTGGTTGGGGTCGACGGTGGAATCGGTGGCAGCGGCGCCGAGGGCTCCGACGGACGCTGGACCGCACAAGCGCTCAGGCCCATGACGAGCGTGAGCAGGGTGATACGAGCGATGGCGGTCATGGTGCGAATTCCTGTTATTTGTCCGGGCTGTCGATGGTCAATTGTTGTTGCGCCGTGGTGCTGCTCGCCAGGGGCTGGCTGCGGCCGATCCACTCACCCGCGGTCGGCTGACCGGCCCGGGAAATGCGCGCCATCAGTTGGACTTCGGGAAAGTTCGACAGTTTCAACTGCGGCATCATGGCGTCCGCGTCGCTCAGTTCCACCGTGACCGGCAGATCGGCCACCGTCAGGCGTTTGGCGGCCAGCGGCGCCGGTGGGCCGGAAACGGCACGGGCGAAGATGAACACGCTGTCGCCCGGTTGCACCTTGGCCTTGAGTGCCGGTGCCAGATCGACGCGGACCTTGAGCAATGCCCCGGTCTTGGCCACCGGAGCCTGGGCGACTTTGCCACCGCTGGCTTGCAGCTTCTCGGTGGCACGGGCAATGCCGCCCTGCAGCGCCTCTCGGGATTTGTCGCCTTCCGGCAGTTGCGCGAGCAGACGCCCCCAGTAGTCGATCGCATCCTGATAACGCTCGCCTTCAAACGCGGCGATGCCCAACAAGCCGAGGCTGGTGACTTCCTTCGGATCGAGCTTGAGCGCTTCGTCGGTCAAGGCCTGGACTTTATCCGACCATTTCTTGCCATCGGCGAAGTACTGCGCCTGGGCCCACTGGCCCAACAGTTCCGGTTGACGGCCAGCGACGGCCACGGTGCGCTCGAAGATCTTCGCCGCGTCCGCCGGACGATCCTGAGCCATGTAGGTACGCCCGAGGAAATAAAGGCCCTCGGCATTATCCGGCTGCGCCGCCACCGCGCGTTCCAGGCGCAGGGTCATCTCTTCCATCGACTGCGGCGCCTGGGCGAACTCGCGGGTCAACTCGACCTTGTCACTGGCACCGAAATGCAGGTACAGCGCCAGGCCCAACACCGGCACCAACACGGCGGCGAGCAACGGCAATGGCTTGCCCAATCGGGATTCGCGCGGGGCATCGGCGCCCTCGGTGTCGGCGAGCAGCTCACGAGCCGCCTCGGCGCGACCGGTGTCCAGTTGCGCGGCGTTGAGCACGCCCTCCTCCCGTTCGGCCTGCAATTCGGCGACGCGCTCCTGATACAGCGCCACGTTGAGCGCGGTCCGGTCCTCCTCCAGTTGGGCGCGGCGACCGCGCAGCACAGGGATCAACAGAAAACTCAGGGCAATCAGGAGAAGCAGACCTGCGGCGAGCCAGAAATCAATCATGCTTGGTTTTATCCAACAGTTGGTCGAGGCGCTGGCGCTCTTCGACAGAAAGCGTGTCCGGGGCGGCCGTGCGCTGGACCCGACGCCGACGCACGATCACCACGATGATCGCGAAGCCGCCGAGCAACAGCCCGGCGGGGCCGAACCAGAGCAGCGCGGTCTTGGAGGACAGGGCGGGGTTGTAGCGCACGAACTCACCGTAGCGATCGACCATGAAGTCGATGATCTGCTGGTTGTCCTTGCCCTCGCCGAGCATGCGAAAGATTTCCTTGCGCAGGTCGGCGGCAATCGGGGCGTTGGAGTCGGCGATGTCCTGGTTCTGGCACTTGGGGCAGCGCAGTTCCTTGGTCAGTTCGCGAAACCGCTCGCGCTCGCCATCGTTGGCGAATTCGTAGGTGTCGATAGCGGCCTGGGCCACACCGACCAGGCTCAAGCCGAGGATGGCGGCGGTTAACCAGCGCTTCATGGCTTGGCCTCGTCCACCAGGGCCTGGTACTTGGCGGCCAGTTTCTCGCGCCAGACCTGTTCGTCGATCACCCCGACGAACTTGTCGCGGATCACGCCCTTGGCATCGATGAAGAAGGTTTCCGGTGCGCCATAGACACCCAGGTTCAGGCCAAGGGAGCCGTCCTCATCACGAATGTCCAATTGATACGGGTTGTGGAATTCGGCCAGCCACTTCAAGGCGTCGGCATTGACGTCCTTGTAGTTGACGCCGTAGATCACCACGCCGTTCTGGGCCAGCTTGTTCAGCACCGGGTGTTCGACCCGGCAGGAAATGCACCAGGTGCCCCACACGTTGACCAGCGCCGGCTTGCCCAGCAGGTCGGCACGGGTCAGGGTCTTGTCACCCTGCACCGAGGGCAGGGAAAACTCCGGGAACGGCTTGCCGATCATCGCCGAGGGCAATTCGCTCGGGTTCAGGTACAACCCCCGGTACAAAAACACCGCCATCAACAGGAACAGCGCCAGCGGCAACACCATCAACCAACGTTTCATGCAGTGGCTCCCGTCACGCCCAGGGCTTCACGCACCCGGGTTTTCACCTTGACTCGATAACGCCGATCCAGCGCGGCCAGCACGCCACCCAGGCCCGTGAGCAAGCCACCGAACCAGATCCAGCGCACGAACGGCTTGACGTGGACCCGCACCGCCCATGCACCGTCGCCCAGGGATTCGCCCAGGGCCACGTAGAGGTCGCGGGTGAAACCGGCATCGATTCCAGCCTCGGTCATGACCGAGTTCTGCACGGTGTAGAGGCGTTTTTCCGGATGCAGCACGGTGATTTCCTGACCATTGCGAATGACCCGCACGGTGCCTTTGTCGGACGTGAAGTTCGGCCCCTCGAAATGCTTGGCCCCCTCGAACACGAACTGATAACCGCCCAGGTCCATGGACTCGCCCGGCGCCAGGCGCAGGTCGCGCTCGGCGCTGTTCTGGCTGGACAGCACCACACCCAGGGCGCAGACGGCGATACCCAGGTGAGCGATCTGCATGCCCCAGTAACTGCGGGTCAGGGTTGGCAGGCCTTTGATCAGGCCTCTGTGGCGGGTCTTGTCGAAGATATCCCGGACACCGGCCAGCAACACCCACGCCGCCAGCACGAACGTCGCCAGCACCGCCCAGTTGAAGTCGCCATAGGCCACGCCAGCCACCACGGCCAGGGCGGCCGTGCCCAGCAGCACTGGGGTCAACATGCCCAGCAGCCATTTGACCGGTGTGTCCTTCCAGCGCACCAGCACACCGATGGCCATCACCACCATCAGGATCGCCATCAGCGGGATGAACAACGCATTGAAATACGGCGGGCCGACCGACAGCTTGGCGCCGGACAGCGCATCGAGCACCAGCGGGTACAGCGTCCCCAGCAGGATCATCGACGCGGCCACCACCAGCACCAGGTTGTTGCCCAGCAACAGGGTTTCCCGTGACCAGAGGTTGAAGCCGACCTGGCTCTTGACCACCGGCGCACGCAGGGCGAACAACGTCAGCGAACCGCCGACGACGAACAGCAGGAACATCAGGATGAACACGCCACGCTCAGGGTCCGAGGCGAAGGCATGCACCGACGTCAGCACGCCGGAACGCACCAGGAACGTTCCCAGCAGGCTCAGGGAGAAGGCCGCGATGGCCAGCAGCACGGTCCAGCTCTTGAACACACCGCGCTTTTCCGTGACAGCCAGGGAGTGAATCAGCGCCGTGCCCACCAACCAGGGCATGAACGAGGCGTTTTCCACCGGGTCCCAGAACCACCAGCCGCCCCAACCGAGTTCGTAGTAGGCCCACCACGAACCGAGGGTGATGCCGATACCGAGGAAGGCCCAGGCGACGATGGTCCACGGGCGGGACCAACGTGCCCACGCGGCATCGAGGCGACCACCGAGCAACGCAGCGATGGCGAAGGAGAAGGCCACGGAAAAACCGACATAGCCCATGTAGAGCATCGGTGGGTGAACGATCAGGCCGATGTCCTGCAACAATGGATTGAGGTCGCGGCCGTCCATCGGCATCTGCGGCAGGATGCGCTTGAACGGGTTGGACGTGACGATCAGGAACAACAGGAAACCGGTGCTGATCATGCCCATCACCGCCAGCACACGAGCCAGCATCACCTGGGGCAACTGCCGGGAAAACACCGAGACCGCGAAAGTCCAGCCGGCGAGGATCAACGCCCAAAGCAACAGCGAACCTTCGTGGGCGCCCCACACGGCGCTGAACTTGTAGTACCAGGGCAAGGCGCTGTTGGAGTTGCTGGCAACGTACTCCACGGAAAAGTCGTCGGCCATGAACGCATAGGTCAGGCAACCGAAGGCGAACAGCATGAAGGCGAACTGCCCCCACGCCGCAGGCTGGGCCAGGCTCATCCACAAGCGGTCGCCGCGCCAGGCACCGAGCAAGGGCACCACGGCCTGTACCAGGGAGAAGCACAGGGCGAGGATCATCGCTAGGTGGCCCAACTCGGGAATGAAGATGCCAGTAGTCATCGATCAGCCCTCCTTCACGGGAGCGGGCGCCGACTGGCCGCTGTCTTTCAGGGCCTTGGTCACTTCCGGCGGCATGTATTTTTCATCGTGCTTGGCCAGCACTTCGTCGGCCACCACCACGCCATCGGCGTTGAGCTTGCCCAGGGCGACGATGCCCTGCCCTTCGCGGAACAGGTCCGGGAGGATGCCGCGATAGGTGATGGTCACGGTCTTGTTGAAGTCGGTGACATTGAATTTCACGTCCAGTGAATCCCCGGAGCGCACCAGCGAGCCTTTTTCCACCATGCCGCCAGCGCGGATGCGGGTGTCCTTGGGCGCTTCGCCACTGGCGATCTGGGTCGGGGTGTAGAACAGGTTGATGTTCTGCTGCAAGGCGCTCAGGGCCAGGCCGACCGCGGCACCGACACCCACCAGGATCGCCAGAATGATGACAAGACGTTTTTTGCGCAGCGGATTCACTGACCGTTCTCCCGGCGCAGACGACGCGCCTCTTGTTGCAGATACCGCTTGCGGGCCAGGATCGGCACCGCCACGTTGAGGGCCAGCACCACCAGGCAAATGCCATAGGCTGACCAGACATACAGGCCATGATGACCCATGGCGAGGAAATCGCCGAATGAAGCGAAACTCATCGAGCGGCCTCCAGGCTGTTCTGTACTTCGGCCTTCACCCAACTGGCCCGGGATTCGCGCTTGAGCACTTCCAGGCGCATGCGCAGCAACAGCACCGCGCCGAAGAAACAGTAGAAGCCCAATACGGTGAGCAACAGCGGCAGCCACATTTCCACGGGCATCGCCGGCTTTTCGGTGAGGGTGAACGTCGCGCCCTGGTGCAGGGTGTTCCACCACTCCACCGAGTACTTGATGATCGGGATGTTGATCACGCCGACAATCGCCAGCACCGCGCAGGCCTTGGCGGCACTGTCACGATTGCTGATGGCGTTGCCCAGCGCAATAAGACCGAAGTACAGGAACAGCAGGATCAGCATCGACGTCAGTCGTGCATCCCAGACCCACCACGATCCCCAGGTCGGCTTGCCCCAGATGGCCCCGGTGACCAGCGCCACGGCGGTCATCCAGGCGCCGATGGGCGCGGCGCATTGCAGGGCCACGTCGGCCAGCTTCATCTTCCACACCAGCCCGACCACACCACACACGGCCAGCATCACGTAGATGGACTGGGCCAGCATCGCGGTGGGAACGTGGATGTAGATGATGCGGAAGCTGTTGCCCTGCTGGTAATCCGGTGGGGCGAAGGCCAGGCCCCAGACGACGCCGGAGCCGATCAGCAGCAGAGCGAAGAGGCTCAACCAGGGCAGCATCTTGCCGCTGATGCCGTAGAACCACTTGGGTGAGCCGAGCTTATGAAACCAGGTCCAGTTCATTGCTGTTTCCATCACGGTTGCGGCTCGTCATCACGAGCTGCCAGGTCTGCCTTAACTTCCGCAGAAGTGGTCAATTATTGACCAGGCCTCATTATTATTCGCCGACGCTGATCTTCAGGCCAGCGGCTATTGCAAAGGGTGTCAGGGTTATCGCCAGGGCGGTCAGGCTGCCAAGCCACAGGAGATAACCGGTTGCCGGCATGCCTTGCAACGCCGCCTGCAAGGCACCACTGCCCAGGATCAACACCGGGATATACAAGGGCAGGATCAGCAGCGCCAGCAACAGGCCACCGCGCTTCAACCCCACCGTCAACGCCGCGCCTACCGCACCGAGCAGGCTCAACACCGGCGTGCCCAGCAGCAGCGACACCAGCAACACCGGCATGCACGCGGCAGGCAAACCCAGCATCATCGCCAACAGCGGCGACAGCAGCACCAGCGCCAGCCCGGAAAAAACCCAGTGTGCCAGTACCTTGGCCAAAACCAGAAGGGCCAGGGGGTGCGACGAAAGGACCCACTGTTCCAGGGAACCGTCTTCGAAATCACTGCGGAAAAGCCCGTCCAGCGAGAGCAGGACCGATAAAAGCGCGGCCACCCAGACCAGTCCCGGAGACAAGGTTTGCAACAATTGAGTCTCCGGACCGACCGCCAGCGGGAACAGCGCGATGACGATCGCGAAGAACACCAACGGATTGGCCAATTCGGCCGGACGACGAAAAAGCAGGCGCGCCTCGCGGGCCAGTAACAGGCCAAACACACTCATACGGCCCAGTTCCCCAGATCGATGTTGCGATAGCCGGACGGCATCCGCGCCAGCGTGTGGTGGGTGGTCAAGAGCACCATGCCACCGTTTTCGCAATGCCGGGCCAGGTGTTCCTCGAGCTGCGCGACGCCCTGCTTGTCCAGGGCGGTGAACGGCTCGTCGAGAATCCACAGCGGCGGACCGTCCAGGTACAACCGGGCCAGGGCCACCCGGCGCTGCTGGCCGGCGGACAGGGTGTGGCTCGGCACATCCTCGAAGCCGCGCAGCCCGACCGCCGCCAACGCCTGCCAGATCGCCTCGCGGCCGGCCGGCGTGTGCAGAGCGCAGAGCCAACTGAGGTTTTCTTCGGGGGTCAGCAAGTCCTTGATGCCGGCGGCATGGCCGATCCAGAGCAGGTTACGGGCCAGCTCGCTGCGCTGGCTGTGCAAGGGCAGGCCATTGAGCAACACTTGGCCCGCGGTGGGCTGCATCAATCCGGCGAGCAGGCGCAACAGGCTGGTCTTGCCGCTACCGTTGGGGCCACTGATCTGCACCATATCGCCCGGCGAGAGTCTCAATTCGAGATTTTCGAAAAGCAGCCGCAAGTCTCGCTCACAGGCGAGGCCAACGGTTTGCAGGAGAGGACTGGTCAAGGGATCGCGGGCCTTATACGGTTCAAGTCGGCGGTGCAGCGGCCGTTAAAGAGGTGCAGCATAGATGCTTTGACGGCCTGTTCCACAGAGCTGCGTCAAACAATTGCAAGGTTTTCGCCACTCCCTGAAAGACGGGCGGCATTATACATGTGATGCCCTACTCTCAAGAGGGCTTATTTTCCCCAGGGTAAGACCGCAGATGACAGGCGACATCAACATCCTGCCGCTGCCCCAGGCCACGGCAACGACGCGTATGCCAGCGGTGACGGGCGAGCTGCTCAAATTGCTGGCACCGGCCGAAGGGCTGATCGGCCCCGGCCAGACCGCCCAGGCCGAAGTGCTGTCGCTCAAGCAGGCCGACCAGACTTTCCAGCTGTTGCTCAAGGTCACCCTGGAGAGCGGCCGCCAGACCACCGTGCAAGCCACCAGCACCCAGCCATTACCCCAGGGCACCAGCCTGGCCGTGACCCAACCGTCCCCCAGCAACCTGACGATTGCCGTGCAACAGGCCGTTGCCTCCAGCGTCGCCACCTTGACGCGCATCGACACGGCGCAGATGCCGGTCGGCACGCTGCTGCAAGGCAAGGTGCTGACCAGCCAGGCATTGCCGTCATTGCCCGGGCAGCCGGTGGTCTATCGGTCATTGGTGAGCCTGCTCAACACCGCCCAGGCCGGCAGTACCCTGGACATCGACAGCCCCCGACCACTGCGCATCGGCACACTCTTGAGCGCCCAGGTGCAAGATGCCCAGACGCTGAAATTCGTTCCTCTGAGCAACCGCCAGGAGCAACTGGCGGTGAGCCAGCAATTGCTCACCCAAGTGAGCCGCCAGGGCTCGCTGGACAGCCTGGTCACTGCCCTGCAAAACCTGCCGCTCACCGACGACACCGGCACCGAGTTGCGCGCCGCGGTGACTCGCTTGCTGGCTGGGCTGCCGGATGTCCAGCAACTGAGTACGCCCAAGGGCTTGGCCCAGGCCATGGTCGCCAGCGGGGTGTTCCTGGAAAGCAAACTGCTCGCCGGCCAGCCGCCCAGCCTGGCGCCGGACATGAAAGGCGACCTGCTGAAACTGATTGCCCAACTGACACCGGCCCTGCCCGCCTCCACCAACCTCAGCGCCATCATTGCCGCCAATACGCTGGCTCAGGTCCTGCCGAGTTTCGTGCGCAGCGCCCTGGGGATGCTCGGCCAGGTCAGCGCCAAGCCTCAACCCACCAGTTTTCCGCTGCCCTCGCGCCAGTTGAAAGACCAGGACGAAGACGGCGATCTGGAGCACCTGCTGCGTCTGGCCGCCGCTGCCGTGTCGCGCCTGCAAAGCCATCAGTTGTCGAGTCTGGAACAAACCGGCCTGACCGACGACGGTCGCTTGATGAGCACCTGGCAATTGGAGATCCCGATGCGCAACCTGCAGGACATCGTGCCGTTGCAGGTCAAGTTCCAGCGCGAGGAAACCCCGCCCCGGGAACAGCCAGACGAACGCCGGGAAGAACGCGAGCCGAAACAGCAGCTCTGGCGGGTCGAACTGGCATTCGACATGGAACCGCTCGGCCCGCTGCAGATTCAAGCCCAGTTGCTCAGCGGCAGCCTGTCCAGCCAATTGTGGGCCGAACGGCCGTACACCGCGAGCCTGATCGAAAGCAACCTGACAGCACTGCGTGAGCGCCTGGTGACCTGTGGCCTGAACGTCGGCGACCTGGACTGCCACCTTGGCACTCCGCCCCAAGGCCCCAAGACTCGCCTGGAACAACGCTGGGTGGACGAAACCGCATGACAACCCACACCGAACCCCGCCAGGCCATCGCCCTTAAATACGACGGCCACCACGCCCCGACCCTCACCGCCAAGGGCGACGAAGCCCTGGCCGAGGAAATCCTGCGCATCGCCCGGGACAGTGAAGTACCGATCTATGAAAATGCCGAGCTGGTGAAGCTGCTGGCAAGGATGGAATTGGGGGACAGCATCCCGGAAGAGCTGTACCGCACGATTGCCGAGATCATCGCGTTCGCCTGGAACCTCAAGGGCAAGTTCCCCCAAGGCCATGACCCGAATGCACCGAGTGTCGAAAAGGATGTGACCGACCGCGGCGACGACTACTGATCTGTGGCGAGGGGATTTATCCCCGTTGGGTTGCGCAGCGACCCCAATTTTTTTAGGCGGCTGCTGCGCACCCGAGCGGGGATAAATCCCCTCGCCACAGGGGCTGGGCTGGAAAAATCGGTTCGCCAGAAAAACCTGTGGGAGCGAGCTTGCTCGCGATGGCGGACTCACATTCAACATCTCTGTTGACTGTTACACCGCTATCGCGAGCAAGCTCGCTCCCACATGGGGTCTGTGAAGAAAACGATCAGCCGCCTCGGTGCAGCTTGCTCATCAACTCCGCCTCGGCTTGGGTCAGGCCGCAGGCTTGGGTCAGTTCGTCGACGCTGGCACCCATGCCCACCAGGCGGGCGGCCTGGGCGAAGGACAGGCTGGAGGGGTCACGCTGTTCCAACTGGGCGAGTTTGTCCGGCAACGGCGCAACCACGGCACGCAGCTCATGGAGCGCTTCGCCCATGCGCACGGTGCCGTTCTGGTAATCGTCGACGCGCTTGGCCAGGTCCTTGATGCGCTGGTCGCGCAGCGCATCGCCCTGGGCCTGCTGAGCGGCAATCTGCCGCTGGCCACGTATGTATGCCAAGAACATCGCCAGCGTACCTGCCCAGAAAAGGAACAGGACAATGACTGCTACCTCAAGAATCAATCAGATACTCTCCAGTTCCGACCACTCTTCTTCGCTCATCATCTTGTCCAGTTCAACCAGAATCAGCAACTCGTTATTCTTGTTGCACACGCCTTGAATGAACTTGGCGGATTCTTCGTTACCCACGTTCGGCGCCGTCTCGATTTCCGACTGGCGCAAGTAAACCACTTCGGCGACGCTGTCGACCATGATGCCGACCACTTGCTTGTCGGCTTCGATGATGACGATCCGGGTGTTGTCGCTGATCTCGGCGTTCATCAGGCCAAAGCGCTGACGGGTATCGATCACGGTGACCACGTTGCCACGCAGGTTGATGATGCCCAGCACATAGCTGGGTGCACCCGGTACCGGGGCGATCTCGGTATAGCGCAGCACTTCCTGAACGCGCATCACGTTGATGCCGTAGGTTTCGTTATCGAGCTTGAAGGTCACCCATTGCAGAATCGGATCTTCAGAACCCTTTTGAGACGACGCCTTATCATTCATACCTTGACCCCTCGAAAAACCGCCTGTGGCGGCGTGTATTCTGTCCGGCGACGCTGTGCGCCACCGGTTGTCTTATTTCGGTTTCTGGACCGGCTTCTTGCTGCCGCCCAGGTGTTTTGCCCCGCCGCTGGCGATCAACTCCGCCAGCTCGGCAACGTCCAGCAAGGCGCACATGTGCTCGATCACCGTACCGGCCAGCCATGGCCGTTGCCCTCGATGGCTGCGCCACTTGATCTCGTTCGGGTCCAGGCGCAGCGAACGGCTGACCTGGTGCACCGCCAATCCCCACTCGTAACCTTGCACCGAAATCACGTATTGCAGGCCCTGGCGAAAATCATCGCGATAACGGTCCGGCATCACCCAGCGCGCCGTATCCAGTACCTTCAGATTGCCCGCCTGGCTCGGCAGGATCCCGAGGAACCATTCCGGCTGGCCGAACAACGGCGTCAATTCCTGCCCGGCCAGGGAGTAAATCGATCCCAGGCAGACCAGCGGCACCGCCAGGGTCAACCCGGCCACATCGAACAACAAACACTCGAACGGCTCGGCAGCCCAGGCCGGACGGTCGTCGCCCGGCACCGGTGGCGGTGGGTTGCTCGGTGGCAAGTGGACTTCCACCACCGGCGTCACCAACCCCTGCAGCAACGGGGCAACGGTCGAGACCGGCGCCAGGATCGGAGCAGGTGCCTCCATTACTGTCAGTTGAGGCTTGATGAACGGTGCTTCGACCGCCGCGGCCATCACTGACTTCTGTGCGTCACGGGCCTGCTCTTCGAGCACGGCCGCTTGAAACTCATCCAGCACACCCTCGGCTTCGACGTGTTCAGGCAACGCCTCGATCACGCTTGGCGGCAGTGGCAGTTCTTCGGTCGCTTCCTGCAGCAGCCCATCCAGATAAGACTGCAGGGCCATTTGCGGACGCGAGGTTGTCTTTATTGGGCGGTTCATAGGAACAGTGCGCCACTTGAAGAGGTTATCGGCATGAATGCGGCAGGACTTGAGCGTTCGCAAGCGAACACACTGCCAATGGAAAGCCTCGTCACCTTAAGCCACCTGCTGCGGAACAAGCTGTTGGGCCAGCAGATGCTTGAGCAGCGCTCGGTAAGCCAGCACACCACGACTCTTGCCATCGAATTGCGAAGGGGTCACACCGGCGCGGCTGGCATCCCGCAGGCGGGTGTCGACGGGGATATAACCCTGCCAGATGTCATCCGGGTACTTGTCCCGCAACACCCGCAAGGTCCCCAGGGACGCCTGGGTGCGACGGTCGAACAGCGTCGGCACGATATTGAAGGCCAGCGTCTGTTTGCGCGAGCGGTTGACCATCGCCAGTGTATTGACCATGCGCTCCAGCCCCTTGACGGCCAAATGCTCGGTCTGCACGGGGATCACCAACTGCTGACTGGCGGCCAGGGCATTGACCATCAGCAACCCCAGCAACGGCGGGCTGTCGATGATCGCGTAATCGAAATCCTGCCACAGCTGCGCCAGACTCTTGGCGATCACCAGGCCCAGGCCGCTCTGCCCGGGCGACTGTCGCTCCAGGGTGGCCAGGGCGGTGCTCGACGGCAACAGGGAAATTCGCTCGTCGCTGGTGGACAACAACAATTGCCCCGGCAACCCCTCGGGCACAACGCCCTTGTGCAGGAACAGGTCGAAGTTGCTGTGCTCCAGGCTGTCGGGATCGTAGCCGAAATAGCTGGTCATCGAGCCATGGGGGTCCAGATCGACGATGACCACGCGCTTGCCCGCCTCGGCCAGCAACCCGGCTAAAGCGATGGAAGATGTGGTCTTGCCCACACCACCTTTTTGATTGGCGACTGCCCAGACTCTCATTCGGATCGTTCCTCCCGGCCGAAACAGGCTCGACCGAGAAATAGCTCGGTTATAAAGCGGGTGACGGAGAATTGACGGCACTCTGTCTTCCCGGTGACTTGACCGGAGCCGGTGCAGTTTGTGTGCCAGCCCGCTTCAACGCCGCATCCGGGGTTGCGTTGGCCGTACCGGTACCGGTCAGGCTACGACGTACATCGAGGTTACGCGACACCACCAGCACCACCCGCCGGTTGCGCGCACGCCCCTCGGCCGTGGCGTTGTTGGCCACCGGCTGGAACTCGCCGTAGCCCACCGAGGCCAGGCGACCGGGGTTCACGCCCTGCATCGCCAGCATGCGCACGATGCTCGCCGAACGGGCCGAGGACAGTTCCCAGTTGGTCGGGTATTGCGCGGTACGGATCGGCTGGTCGTCCGTGAAGCCTTCGACATGGATCGGGTTGTCGAAGGGCTTGAGGATCGCCGCGACCTTATCGATGATGTTGAACGCCATGTCGCTGGGCATGGCGTCGCCGCTGCCGAACAACAGGCTGGAATTGAGTTCGATCTCGACCCACAGCTCGTTGCCACGCACGGTCATCTGGTTGGAGCTGATCAGGTCACCGAACGCCGCGCTGATGTCGTCGGCGATGCTTTTCAACGGATCGCTGCTGCCGGCGATACCGGCATCGACCTGCTCGCTGTCCTTGACCAAGGGTTTGGCCGGGGTGGTGGTCTTGGGCCGCTCCTCGCCGATAGGGATGGGCTTGAGGGCTCGGTCGGAATCGGTGAAGACCCCGATCAACGCCTCGGAAATGACTTTGTACTTGCCTTCGTTGACCGACGAAATCGAATACATGACCACGAAAAAAGCGAACAGCAGCGTGATGAAGTCGGCGTAGGAAACGAGCCAGCGTTCATGGTTGACGTGTTCTTCACGATGCCTGCGACGTGCCATTTCCCATGCCTCCCATCAGTCCATGAAACCCTGGAGCTTCAACTCAATGGAGCGCGGGTTTTCACCTTCGGCGATCGACAGGATCCCTTCCAGCAGCATTTCGCGATAGCGCGACTGGCGCAACGCGATGGACTTGAGTTTGGCCGCGATCGGCAACAACACCAGGTTGGCACTGGCCACGCCATAGATCGTGGCGACGAAGGCCACGGCGATGCCGCTGCCCAGTTGCGACGGATCGGCCAGGTTGCCCATCACATGGATCAGGCCCATCACCGCACCGATGATGCCGATGGTCGGCGCGTAGCCGCCCATGCTTTCGAATACTTTGGCCGCTTCGATGTCACGGCTTTCCTGGGTGTAGAAATCCACCTCCAGGATGCTGCGGATGGCTTCCGGCTCGGCGCCGTCCACCAGCAATTGCAGGCCTTTGCGTGAGTAGCTGTCGGGTTCGGCGTCCGCCACCCCTTCCAGGCCCAGCAGGCCTTCCTTGCGAGCGGTCAGGCTCCAGTTCACCACGCGGTCGATGCCACCGGCCAGGTCGACGCGGGGCGGGAACAGAATCCAGATCAGCACCTGCATGGCCCGCTTGAAAGCGCTCATGGGCGACTGCAACAGCGCCGCGCCAATGGTGCCACCGAGCACGATCAACGCCGCCGGGCCGTTGGCCAGCGCGCCCAGATGACCGCCTTCCAGGTAATTGCCGCCAATGATGGCGACGAACGCCATGATGATGCCAATCAGGCTGAGCACATCCATTACAGGCAGGCCTCGACCAAGTGTCTACCGATGTCGTCCAACCCGTACACCGCATCGGCAAGATCGGCTTTGACGATGGCCATCGGCATGCCGTAGATCACGCAACTGGCTTCGTCCTGGGCCCAGATCGCACTGCCGCCCTGCTTGAGCAGCCGTGCGCCTTCACGACCGTCGGCGCCCATGCCGGTGAGCACCACCGCCAGAACTTTGTCACCGTAGGACTTGGCCGCGGAACCGAAGGTAATGTCCACGCAAGGCTTGTAGTTCAGGCGCTCATCGCCCGGCAGGATTTTCACCGCGCCGCGGCCGTCGATCATCATCTGTTTGCCACCCGGCGCCAACAATGCAAGGCCCGGACGCAGGATGTCACCATCCTCGGCTTCCTTGACGTTGATGTTGCACAGCTTGTCCAGACGCTCGGCAAACGCCTTGGTGAACGCCGCCGGCATGTGCTGGATCAGCACGATGGGCGCCGGGAAGTTGGCCGGCAACTGGGTCAGGACCCGTTGCAGTGCCACCGGGCCGCCGGTGGACGTACCGATCGCCACCAGCTTGTAGGCTTTGCGTTTGGGTGCCGGCGACGTCGCACTGGCAGGTGCCGAACGCGTCGGCGCAGGTGCCGGGGCGCTGCGTACCGGGGCTGGATTGAAGCTGCTCGATGCCGTCGGCGCTGGCGCGGGGCTTGGCGCCGCAACCGGGGCTGGCGCCGGTGCGCTGTAGGCACCGACACGACGATTGCTACGGGAAATGCTATGGACCTTTTCACACAGCAACTGCCGGACCTTGTCGGGGTTGCGCGAAATGTCTTCGAAATTCTTCGGCAGGAAATCCACCGCCCCGGCGTCCAGCGCATCGAGGGTTACCCGGGCGCCTTCGTGAGTCAGGGACGAGAACATCAAGACCGGGGTCGGGCAGCGCTGCATGATATGCCGCACGGCCGTGATGCCATCCATCATCGGCATCTCGTAGTCCATGGTAATCACGTCCGGCTTGAGTGCCAGGGCCTGATCGATCGCCTCTTTGCCATTAGTTGCGGTACCGACAACCTGAATACTCGTGTCCGCCGAAAGAATTTCAGAGACGCGGCGACGGAAAAAACCCGAATCGTCCACCACCAGGACTTTAACTACCATAAACACTCCGTTAGACGAGGCGCGGCCCTGGGCCGCCCCCCTCCAGAATCAAATACGCCGGGCGGCGTAACGCTTGAGCATGCTTGGCACATCGAGAATCAACGCGATGCGGCCGTCGCCGGTGATGGTGGCGCCGGACATGCCCGGGGTGCCCTGGAGCATCTTGCCCAACGGCTTGATGACCACTTCTTCCTGGCCCACCAACTGGTCGACGACGAAGCCGATCCGCTGGGTGCCCACCGAAAGGATAACCACATGGCCCTCGCCCTGTTCCACATGAGCCGCCGAGCTGACCAGCCAGCGCTTGAGATAGAACAGCGGCAATGCCTTGTCCCGTACGATCACCACTTCCTGGCCATCCACCACGTTGGTGCGCGACAGGTCGAGGTGGAAGATCTCGTTGACGTTGACCAGCGGGAAGGCGAAGGCCTGGTTGCCCAGCATCACCATCAGGGTCGGCATGATCGCCAAGGTCAACGGGACCTTGATGACGATCTTCGAGCCCTGGCCCTTGGTCGAGTAGATGTTGATCGAACCGTTGAGCTGGGAAATCTTGGTTTTCACCACGTCCATGCCCACGCCACGACCCGACACGTCGGAAATCTCGGTCTTGGTCGAGAAACCCGGGGCGAAGATCAGGTTGTAGCACTCGGTGTCGCTCAGGCGGTCGGCGGCATCCTTGTCCATTACACCGCGTTTCACCGCGATGGAACGCAGCACGTTCGGGTCCATGCCCTTGCCGTCATCGGAGATCGACAGCAGGATATGGTCGCCTTCCTGCTCGGCGGCCAGGATTACCTTGCCGCTGCGGACCTTGCCCGAGGCTTCGCGTTCTTCCGGCGACTCGATGCCGTGGTCGACCGCGTTGCGCACCAAGTGG
The DNA here is from genome assembly GCF_900115235.1 of Pseudomonas sp. NFACC24-1. Classification (NCBI taxonomy): domain Bacteria; kingdom Pseudomonadati; phylum Pseudomonadota; class Gammaproteobacteria; order Pseudomonadales; family Pseudomonadaceae; genus Pseudomonas; species Pseudomonas sp. NFACC24-1. Next base: position 87,600 of record NZ_FOVS01000009.1, on the reverse strand, counting down.
ACCAGCGGGTCGGCCAGGGCCTCGACGAGGTTCTTGTCGAGGTCGGTCTCTTCACCCACCAGTTCCAGGTTGATTTCTTTCTTGAGCTGGCGAGCCAGGTCGCGAACCAGGCGCGGGAAGCGCCCGAAGACTTTCTTGATCGGCTGCATCCGGGTCTTCATGACCGCGGTCTGCAAATCGGCCGTGACCACGTCGAGGTTCGACACGGCCTTGGACATGGCTTCGTCCTGGCTGTTGAGGCCCAGGCGCACCAGACGGTTACGCACCAGCACCAGTTCGCCGACCATGTTCATGATCTCGTCCAGGCGTGCGGTGTCGACCCGAACGGTGGTCTCGGCTTCGCTGGCCGGTTTTTCCGCTGGCGCAGCCGCTGGAGCCCGGGCTGGCGCCGCGGCGGCAGCGGCAGGCTTGGCGGGCTCGGCCTTGGGTTCCGGTGCCTTGGCGGCGGGTTTGGGCGCAGCAGCCTTGGCCGCCGGTGCCGCCGCGGTGGCGGCAGGCGCGGCAGACGCTGTACCGACTTCGCTGAACTTGCCCTTGCCATGCAGTTCATCGAGCAGCGATTCGAATTCGTGGTCGCTGATCAGATCGCTGCCAGCGGCAGCGGCGGCAGGCTTGGCCGGGGTCGGCGCTGAAGCGATGGCCGAATCCAGCGCGTCAACGGCAAAGGTGCCCTTGCCGTGCAACTGGTCGAGCAGCGCTTCAAATTCGTCATCGGTGATGTCGGAGCTGTCGCCCGCCGCTTTCGGGGCGGCCGGGGCCGTCGGCGGGACGACCGCGTCCGGTGCGAACTGGCCTTTGCCGTGAAGCTGGTCGAGCAGCGACTCGAACTCGGCATCGGTGATTTCATCGCTGCCAGCCCCGGCGACTTGCGCAGCAGGAGCGACCTGAGCGGCCGGCGCCTCGGCCTGGGCCTTGACGGTATTCAGGGAGTCCAGCAGCTGTTCGAATTCGTTATCGGTGATGTCGCCCGATTCTTCGGCGACCGGCTCTTCAACCACCGCTTCGGCAACCGGTGCCGCTTCGTCAGCCGATTGCGGCTCGGCCAGGCGTGCCAACGCGGCGAGCAACTCGGGGGTGGCAGGGGTGATCGGCGAGCGCTCGCGCACTTCGCTGAACATGCTGTTGACCGCATCCAGCGCTTCGAGCACCACGTCCATCAATTCCGAATCAACGCGGCGCTCACCCTTGCGCAGGATGTCGAACACGTTCTCGGCAATGTGACAGCACTCCACCAGCTCGTTGAGCTGGAGGAAGCCGGCGCCTCCTTTTACAGTGTGGAAACCGCGAAAAATTGCATTGAGCAGATCCGCATCATCAGGTCGGCTTTCCAGCTCGACCAGTTGTTCGGATAGTTGCTCTAGAATCTCGCCGGCCTCAACCAGGAAATCCTGAAGGATCTCTTCATCGGCGCCGAAGCTCATTAATGGCTGCTCCTAAAACAGGGCTAAAACTCAGAATCCAAGGCTGGACAGCAAATCGTCCACATCGTCCTGACCGGACATAACGTCTTCTCTTTTATCGGCATGAATTTGCGGACCTTCACCCTGAGAGAGATGTTTTTGTGGATCTTTTTCAGCAAGCATCGCTTCACGGTCGTGTTCGATGCCTGCAAAGCGGTCGACCTGGCTGGCCATCAACACCAGTTTGAGCAGGTTGCTTTCCACTTCGGTGACCAACTGGGTCACACGCTTGATCACCTGGCCGGTCAGGTCTTGATAGTCCTGGGCCAGCAGAATGTCGTTGAGGTTGCTTGCCACGGCGCGGTTCTCGGTGCTGCTGCGCGTCAGGAAACCGTCGACCCGGCGGGCCAGCTCCCGAAACTCTTCAGCACCGACTTCACGACGCATGAACCGGCCCCAGTCGGTGCTCAAGGCCTGGGCTTCTTCGCTCAGGCCATTGACCAGCGGCGTTGCGCTTTCCACCAGGTCCATGGTGCGGTTGGCCGCGGCTTCGGTCAGCTTGACCACATACCCCAGGCGCTCGGTGGCGTCGGTGATCTGCGAGACTTCCTCGGCCTGCGGCATGTGCGGGTCGATCTGGAAATTGACAATCGCACTGTGCAGTTCACGCGTGAGCTTGCCCACTTCCTGATACAGACCGCGGTCACGGGTCTGGTTGAGCTCATGGATCATTTGAACCGCATCGCCAAAACGACCTTTTTCAAGGCTGTCGACCAGTTCGCGGGCATGTTTTTTCAGGGTCGATTCGAAATCGCCCATTGAAGATTCGTTGTCCATAGCTCCCCCGTGGCGCCGTTAACCGATGCGTTCGAAGATTTTTTCGATCTTCTCTTTCAACGCCTGGGCCGTGAAGGGTTTGACCACATAGCCGTTCACACCGGCCTGGGCCGCTTCGATGATCTGCTCGCGCTTGGCTTCGGCAGTGACCATCAACACCGGAAGATGCTTGAGTTTTTCGTCGGCACGCACCTGGCGCAGCAGGTCGATACCGGTCATGCCCGGCATGTTCCAGTCGGTGACCAGAAAATCGAAGTTGCCACTGTGCAACATCGGGAGCGCAGTGGTCCCGTCATCTGCTTCGGCCGTGTTGGTGAACCCAAGGTCACGCAACAGGTTTTTAATGATCCGCCGCATCGTTGAGAAGTCATCAACGATGAGGATTTTCATGTTCTTGTCCAATTCGACCTCCAAGCAGTCTTAAACGCGCCCAGCACCTGGACGCGCCATTTCAATCAATCCGGCACAACACTCGACAACGGTCTGGAGCACAACGGATGGAGACTGGCGCAGCATTGCCAGGCCAGCCTCGTCGCAGTGTCCCCACACTGCCTGTCAACGCGCTCGCCACTCCCCCAAACGCCCCCGCAAACGGGCCGCGCACTGGCTGTGTAACTGGCTGACCCGCGATTCGCTGACCCCCAGGACCTCACCGATTTCCTTGAGGTTCAGCTCTTCGTCGTAGTACAGCGCCAAGACCAGCCGCTCACGCTCCGGCAAATTGGCAATCGCATCCGCCAGCGCACTCTGGAAACGTTCATCTTCCAGGTCACGCGACGGCTCCATGTGAGCACTCGCGTTATCCTCGTGCAGCCCTTCGTGTTCGCCGTCCTGCAACAGGTCGTCGAAACTGAACAGGCGGCTGCCCAAGGTATCGTTCAAAATCCCGTAATAATCGTCGAGGCTCAACTGGAGTTCGGCCGCAACTTCGTGATCTTTAGCGTCACGCCCGGTTTTCGCTTCAATTGCCCGAATCGCGTCACTGACCATGCGGGTATTGCGGTGCACCGAACGTGGCGCCCAATCGCCCTTGCGGACCTCATCGAGCATCGCCCCGCGAATGCGAATACCGGCATAGGTCTCGAAACTGGCGCCTTTGCTGGCGTCGTATTTGTTCGACACTTCAAGCAGGCCGATCATGCCGGCCTGGATCAAGTCCTCGACCTGGACACTGGCCGGCAACCGCGCCAGCAAGTGGTAGGCAATACGCTTGACCAGTGGCGCATAACGCTCGATCAATTCGTACTGGGCGTCCCGTGCCGATTTTTTATAGAGATGGTTGTAACCGCTGGCTGTCATAGCACGGGCCCTGCTGTTTGTTGCACAAGACGCTCGACGAAAAATTCCAGATGCCCGCGGGGGTTGGCCGGCAGTGGCCAGGTATCGACCTTCTGGGCGATCGCCTTGAACGCCAGCGCGCATTTGGAACGTGGAAAAGCTTCATAAACGGCACGTTGCTTCTGGACGGCCTTGCGCACGCTTTCGTCGTACGGCACGGCGCCGACGTATTGTAGGGCGACGTCCAGGAAGCGATCGGTGACCTTGGTCAACTTGGCGAACAGGTTGCGCCCTTCCTGCGGGCTCTGGGCCATATTGGCCAGGACGCGGAAGCGGTTCATGCCATAGTCGCGGTTCAGCAGTTTGATCAGGGCGTAGGCGTCGGTGATGGACGTCGGTTCGTCGCAGACCACCAGCAGCACTTCCTGGGCGGCGCGGACGAAACTGACAACCGAGTCGCCAATGCCGGCCGCGGTGTCGATCACCAGCACATCGAGGTTGTCGCCGATGTCGCTGAAGGCCTGGATCAGGCCCGCGTGCTGGGCCGGGGTCAGGTGAACCATGCTCTGGGTGCCAGAGGCAGCCGGCACGATGCGAATCCCGCCCGGCCCCTGCAATAGCACGTCGCGCAGTTCGCAACGGCCCTCGATCACGTCCGCCAGGGTGCGTTTGGGGGTAAGCCCCAGCAGCACGTCGACGTTCGCCAGGCCCAGGTCGGCGTCCAGCAGCATGACCCGTCGGCCAAGCTCTGCCAGAGCCAGGGACAAGTTCACTGACACGTTAGTCTTCCCGACGCCACCTTTGCCGCCGGTCACCGCGATCACCTGTACGGGATGCATGCTGCCCATGTTCGTTCTTTACCTTGTCTTCTTAGACGGAGGCCACATTACTGGCTGCGCGTTCGCATAAGGAACAATGCATGGCAGACCATCGATGTAGGTACAAAAAATATTCATGATTACCTCAGCCGACCTGTTTGGTCGGGCTGTGGTAGATGTCAGCGAACATGTCAGCCATGGCTTCTTCGCTGGGTTCTTCCTGCATTTGCACACTCACGGCACGACTGACCAGTTGATGACGGCGCGGCAGATGCAAATCATCCGGGATCCGCGGCCCATCGGTCAGGTAGGCCACCGGCAGTTCATGACCGATCGCCAGGCTCAACACCTCGCCCAGGCTTGCCGTTTCGTCCAGCTTAGTCAGGATGCAGCCAGCCAGTCCGCAGCGCTTGTAGCTGTGGTATGCGGCGGTTAGAACCTGTTTCTGGCTGGTGGTTGCCAACACGAGATAATTTTTTGACTTGATACCGCGTCCGGCCAGGCTTTCGAGCTGCATGCGCAGGGCCGGATCGCTGGCTTGCAGGCCTGCGGTATCGATCAGCACGACGCGCTTGCGCAGCAACGGCTCCAGCGCCTGGGCCAGGGATTGGCCCGGATCCACATGGGTCACCGACACATTGAGGATCCGGCCCAGGGTCTTGAGTTGTTCCTGGGCACCGATGCGGAAACTGTCCATGCTCACCAGCGCGATGCTCTGGGCGCCGTACTTGAGTACATAACGGGCGGCGAGCTTGGCCAGGGTGGTGGTCTTGCCCATGCCGGCGGGACCGACCATGGCAATCACCCCGCCCTCCTCCAGCGGCTCGACTTCCGGCGTGGCGATCATCCGCGCCAGGTGCGCCAGCAACATGCGCCAGGCCTGGCGAGGCTCTTCGATACCATTGATCAGCGCCAGCAGGTCCCGGGACAACGGGCCGGACAAGCCGATGCGTTGCAGGCGACGCCACAGGTTGGCCTGGGCCGGACGGCTGCCTTGCAGCTGATTCCAGGCCAGGGAGCCGAGTTGGACTTCCATCAGTTCGCGCAGGCTGTTGAGTTCGAAGCGCATCGAGTCCAGGGCGCGCGGGTCGAGGCCGCGGGCAGGCGCGGCGGGTGCCGGCTCAGGACGACGCGGTTCGGCCTGGGCCTGCTCGATCAGCGGCTCGGCAGCGGTCAACGGCAGGCCGGCGGTCAGCGGCTGACCGGCGAACAATTGACGATTGGTGCCCGCGGCACCCTCGCCTTCGCTGCTGCGCAGGCTCAGTTCGGCCTGGGCGCTGGCGATACGCGATTGGGTCTTGCGCAGCTCGTCTTCGAGTTCCATGTTCGGAACCCGCGGGGCCAGCGCAGACAGTTTGTAATCCAGGGCCGCCGTCAGCTCGACACCGCCGGCGATACGACGGTTGCCAATGATGGCTGCTTCAGCGCCCAGCTCGTCACGAACCAGTTTCATGGCCTGACGCATGTCGGCGGCGAAAAAACGCTTCACTTGCATAAACCACTACCTCAGCCGTTGGGCCCTACTGTCGCAACGATGGTCACTTGCTTGTTGTCCGGTATTTCCTGGTACGCCAGCACATGCAGCCCCGGGACCGCGAGGCGACCGAATCGCGAGAGCATCGCGCGAATCGGACCGGCCACCAGCAGGATCACCGGTTGGCCTTGCATCTCCTGCCGCTGGGCTGCTTCGATCAGCGAACGCTGCAGCTTCTCGGCCATGCTTGGCTCCAGCAGAACACCCTCTTCCGAGCCTTGTCCTGCCTTCTGCAGACTATTGAGCAATATCTGTTCCAACCTTGGCTCCAAGGTGATCACAGGCAGCTCAGACTCAGTGCCTACAATGCTTTGGACGATTGCGCGGGACACGCCGACCCGAACCGCAGCCACCAAGGCGGCGGTATCTTGACTCTTGGAGGCGTTGTTGGCGATGGCCTCGGCGATACTGCGTATGTCGCGCACGGGCACTTGTTCGGCCAGCAGCGCCTGCAGCACCTTGAGCAACTGCGACAACGAAACCACGCCCGGCACCAGCTCTTCAGCCAGCTTCGGCGAGCCTTTGGCCAGCACTTGCAGGAGTTGCTGGACTTCTTCGTGGCCAATCAGCTCGCTGGAGTGCTTGTACAGGATCTGGTTCAAGTGGGTCGCCACCACGGTACTGGCGTCCACCACGGTATAACCGAGGGACTGGGCCTGGGCCCGCTGGCTGATTTCGATCCACACCGCTTCCAGGCCGAAAGCCGGATCCTTGGCGGTGATGCCGTTGAGGCTGCCATAGACCTGGCCCGGGTTGATCGCCAGCTCGCGATCCGGGTAGATCTCGGCTTCGGCCAGGATCACCCCCATCAAGGTCAGGCGATAGGCGCTCGGCGCCAGGTCGAGGTTGTCGCGAATGTGTACGGTGGGCATCAGGAAGCCCAGGTCCTGGGAGAGCTTCTTGCGCACCCCCTTGATCCGCGCCAGCAACTGCCCCCCCTGGTTACGGTCGACCAAGGGAATCAAACGATAGCCGACTTCCAGGCCGATCATATCGATCGGGGTCACGTCATCCCAGCCCAGCTCCTTGGTTTCCATGGCGCGGGCCGGCGACGGCAGCAGCTCCTGCTGGCGCTTGACCTCTTGCAGGGCCTGGACTTTCTGCGCGTTCTGCTTCTTCCAGAACAGGTAGGCACCGCCCGCGGCGGCGGCGGCCATGGTCAGGAAGGAAATGTGTGGCATCCCCGGCACCAGGCCCATCACCGCCATCAGGCCAGCGGCAACGGCCAGGGCCTTGGGCGAGGCGAACATCTGCCGGCCGATCTGCTTGCCCATGTCTTCAGAGCCCGAAGCACGGGTCACCATGATCGCGGCCGCTGTGGATAACAACAGTGATGGCAATTGCGCCACCAAACCGTCACCAATGGTCAACAAGGCGTAAACCCTGCCGGCGTCGCCAAACGACATGTTGTGCTGGAAGATGCCGACAGCCATGCCGCCGATCAGGTTGATGAACAGAATCAGCAGGCCGGCGATGGCGTCACCGCGCACGAATTTGCTGGCACCGTCCATGGAACCGTAGAACTCGGCTTCCTGGGCCACTTCCAGGCGACGCAGCTTGGCCTGGCTCTGGTCGATCAGACCGGCGTTGAGGTCGGCGTCGATCGCCATCTGCTTGCCCGGCATCGCATCGAGGGTGAAACGCGCGCTCACCTCGGAAATCCGCCCGGCGCCCTTGGTCACCACGACGAAGTTGATGATCATCAGGATGGCGAAGACCACGATACCGACCACGTAGTTACCGCCGATCACCACCTCACCGAAGGCCTGGATCACCTTACCGGCCGCGGCGTGCCCGTCCTGGCCGTGGAGCATCACCACGCGGGTGGACGCCACGTTCAGCGCCAGGCGCAACAGCGTGGCCACCAGCAGGATGGTCGGGAAGACGGCGAAATCCAGTGGCCGCAGGGCGTAGACGCACACCAACAGCACGACGATCGACAGGGCGATGTTGAACGTGAAGAACACGTCCAGCAGGAACGGTGGCACCGGCAGCATCATCATGGCAAGCATGACCAGCAGCAACAACGGCACGCCCAGATTACCCCGGCTGAGGTCTACGACATTGCTGCGCGCGGTGCTGAGTAACTGTGAGCGATCCACCGATTTTCCCCGTTCCTGTGAAGCAAACTTTTGACGCTGGTAGCGTCATATGGCCTGCTTTTGCAAAAAGCCGTCCAACTTTGGAAGCGATAGGAAATTGACTCGGATGAGAGCACCCGGCCCGGAACATAGCCCCCTACAAGCACGAAACTTAAAAAGCGTCAACCTAGTACTTCTGTGAGTGGTCGAGACAGACAACTAAGGTATTGAATGGCCACTCGGGAGGTTGCAATCCATCGATTCAGCCCCCCTAGACGGAGGCCTGTCATGACCAAGAATATTTCCCTCGTCGAACTGGCTGAACAAATGGGCGTACATCCGGACGACCTGGACGAGCATGGCGTGTTGAAGCCCTATGTGGCGCCCGAGCTTGCCCCTTATCCTCCCGCTGAATATCCCGATACCGAGCAGCCCACCCGTTGCGATCCCGCACCTGGCGATGAACCGCTCTCGACACCCAGGGTAGGCTGGTGCCCGAGCGGCAGTATCAACAGCGGAATCTGCACTCCGTTCAATAATGTGCGACCAAACTGGATGGGCTACTACCCCAGCGCCACTGCGAGCCTGCGCATCGATGAAATGATACTGCCCGGGACCCACAACTCGGGAATGGATAAGCAGGCGCCCTACTCCAACAGCTATGAGACCTGCCAGGACGTATCCCCCCATAGCCAGTTGCAGACGGGGATCCGGGTGCTGGATTTAAGGGTTGAGTTCTTTTTTGGCTATCCCGTAGGGGACGCGAAAAGATTCATGATTTACCACAGTTTGAACTCCAGAAGAACCATCGAAGGCGACTGCCTTCAAGCTGCCATCAATCTCTACACGGCTTACGGCAACGAGGTGGTCATCCTCGACTTTCATCAATTCAAAAACTTTACCGACACGGCACATCGCGAGTTGGCCACGGTTATAAAAAATCGGCTGGGCAGCAGGCTGATCGAACCGAAGTGGAATGTCCTGACGCTCAGGCAGCTGTGGGCTTTACAAAAAAATGTGGTGATTGCCTACAACCACAGCCAACGGGACCCTCTGTTCTGGCCTGGGGTCAATCAGCGCTGGATACAAAAAAACATGCCCTCCAGCAGCGAGCTGAAGAGTTTTATCGACCAAGTCGGTAATGAGATAAAGCCGGAGTACGAACTGCGCTCCATCCAGGCCCACAAATACACTAAAGTCGGGCAACCGGACGATATGTCACCGGACGTCATGAACTGGTTTGCAGCGGGCGCAGACGATTCGCCGATCATGAAGTTCTACATCATCAACACCGACTGGTCCTTGCGCCACCGGCATATCGATAATTGCATTCATGCCAATAGCTTCAGGAGCAAATTTCGGACGTCTGCCTACCTAACCCCCCGGGATCTTGTCGCCAATGGCTACATTCCCCACGGCTATCGAGCAATCGCCCTGGAGACATACAACGGCAATTGGCTCGCTTCGATGACGCTCCCCATGAACGGCACCGCAAACGCCACTTTACTCATCATCTGCAAGGCCCAGTTGAACACGACCCTGCACGTTTCCAACAGTGACTTTCTAATAAATAGCATGACCCTGGCACAGGGCAATTTGCTGCTGTTCATATACGACAGCAGCCAAGGAAAATGGGTAACACAGCCGGCGATGGTCTACTCCCCCAACACGTCTGGAGACAACGTCCCCGTGGTCCGCGTCGATGAAAAATTCATCAGATATCGGACTGAAGATTACAACTGGACGGATCACATCAATTTAACCACTGCCGCCCCGATCTACAGTTACGTGGAGATATCTTCCGAGATAACGGCTATCGAGGGCTGGCATAGCCAGATCCATCGCCGCGCCGACCAAAGGGTGTACCGCTGCCAGCGGGGCGACAGGTACCTCTTCATGTACAACAGCCAATCTAGGTGGGAGGCCGTCAAGACCCCCATCCACAGCTACGGCGCGGCCCAGGCTGGTACCCAGATGATAGACACCGGCACCGAAGAGACGCGTGTGCACTTCAGGGACGGCGACTGGGTCAGAGAAATCACCCTGCCTGTCACAGCCTGGCAGGACGACGAAGTCATCCTGACCTCTAACGCTACCCTGACAGCCACGGTCATGGGCAGCAACCTGGAAACAGGCGCCTCCGTACAACTTAAAAAAGGCGACACGCTCATCTTCCGATACATCGCTTCCACAAGAAAGTGGCGCAGACACCTTAGCGCCAGCAAAGAATCGGCCGCTGAGGACTAATAATGCAGGAACCCGTGCATCGCCACCGCACAATGTTCGAGCCCGCTAGGAATCACGCCGCAAATCCGGCGGAATCGGCAAATCCTTGAGCGGCTCCGGGCGTTTGCCCTTGCCCGCGCGGTGCTGGCGGATCTGGTAGACGTAGGCCAATACCTGGGCCACGGCCAGGTACAGGCCTCCAGGGATTTCCTGGTCGAGTTCGGTGGAGTAATAGATCGATCGCGCCAGCGCCGGGGACTCGAGCAGCATCACCTCATTGGCCACGGCGATCTCACGGATCTTCAGCGCCAAGAAGTCGCTGCCCTTGGCCAGCAACACGGGAGCGTTGCCTTTTTCGGGGTCGTACTTGAGGGCGACGGCGTAGTGAGTCGGGTTGGTGATGACCACATCGGCATCGGGGATGGCCGCCATCATCCGCCGCTGGGAGACCTCCCGCTGCAATTGGCGGATGCGCTGCTTGACCTCCGGCTTGCCCTCCGCATCCTTGTGCTCGTCGCGCACCTCCTGCTTGGTCATCATCAGCTTCTGCTTGCTCTGATACAGCTGGATCGGCACGTCGATGGCGGCGATCAGGATCAGGCCGCAAGCCATCCATAACGTACTCCAGCCCACCAACTGCACGCTGTGGATAATCGCCTGCTCCAGCGGTTCGTGAGCAATGCGCAGCAGATCGTCGATGTCGGCCTGCAACACCGTCAGCGCGACGAACAGGACCAGCAGGAATTTCCCGAACGCCTTGAGCAACTCCATCAGCGCCGTGGTGGAAAACATGCGCTTGAGACCGGCGGCCGGGTTCATCCGGCTGAACTTGGGCGCCAGGCTCCCGGCGGCGAACAACCAGCCGCCCAGGGAAATCGGGCCGATGAAAGCGGCCAGCAGCAAGCAGATCAAGACCGGCTGCACCGCCAGGATCGCGATCTTGCCCGAGTGCAACAGATACTGGGACATGGCCCCCGGAGACAGCAGCACCTCGCGGGGCAGGGAGAAATTCAGGCGCATGATTTCCAGCAGGTCCAGGGCCAACCCGCCGCCATAAATCAGCAACCCGCCCGCCCCGGCCAGCATGATCGCCAACGTGTTGAGCTCCTTGGAGCGGGCGATCTCGCCCTTTTCCCGGGATTCGCGCAAGCGCTTTTCCGTGGGATCTTCTGTCTTGTCCTGACCACTCTCGCTCTCGGCCATGGTTCAGCGAGCCTGTGCCATGTCGCGTAGAAGCTGCAAGGCCTGGGTGGCCAGCGGCTGATACTGATTGAGGATATCCCCGAGGCTGACCCAGAAAATCACCATGCCCAGCACAAGGGTGAGCGGGAAACCAATGGAGAAAATATTCAACTGCGGCGCCGCGCGGGTCATCACGCCAAACGCAATGTTGACCACCAGCAACGCGGTGATCGCCGGCAATACCAGCACCATCGCCGCACCCAGGACCCAGCCGAGCTTACCGGCGATTTCCCAGAAATGATTGACCAGCAATGCACTGCCCACCGGCATGGTGGTAAAGCTCTCGGTCAACACCTCGAACACCACCAGATGCCCATTCATGGCCAGGAACAACAGGGTCACCAGCATCGTCAGGAACTGTCCGATCACCGCCGTCGTCACGCCATTGGTGGGGTCGACCATGGACGCGAAGGCCATGCCCATCTGGATCGAAATGATTTGCCCGGCCACCACGAATGCCTGGAAGAACAGCTGCAACGAGAACCCCATCAAGGCACCGATGAGAATTTGCTCGGCCACCAGCATCAGCGCGCTGAGGTCCAGGGCATTGACCGGCGGCATCGGTGGTAACCCGGGGGCGATGACTACCGTGATCGCCAGGGCGAAATACAAGCGTATGCGCCGGGGCAACAAGGTCGTGCCGAAGACCGGCATGCTCATCAGCACCGCGGTGACACGAAACAACGGCAGGATGAACGATGCCACCCAGGAACTGATCTGGGTGTCCGTCAGCTCGAGCATCGACATGGGGTCAGCCGATCAACTGCGGAATACTGCCGTACAGCTGCAGGATGTATTCCATGAAGGTTTGTACCATCCAGGGGCCGGCGACGATCAACGTCACCAGCATCACCAGCAGGCGCGGCAGGAAGCTCAAGGTCTGTTCGTTGATCTGGGTCGCGGCCTGGAACATCGCCACCAGCAACCCCACCAACAGGCTGGGGATCACCAGGATGGCAACCATCATGGTCGTCAGCCAGAGCGCTTCACGGAACAGGTCTACCGCTACTTCAGGCGTCATATCGTCCTACCCGCACAAAAGGCCTAAACACCGCCGAAACTGCCCGCCAGCGTACCGATGATCAACGCCCAGCCGTCCACCAGCACAAACAGCATGATCTTGAATGGCAGGGAAATGATCAGCGGCGAGAGCATCATCATACCCATGGCCATCAGCACGCTGGCGACCACCAGGTCGATGATCAGGAACGGGATGAAAATCATGAAACCGATCTGGAACGCGGTTTTCAGCTCGGACGTCACGAACGCCGGCACCAGGATGGTCAGCGGCGCCTGGTCGGCACTGGGGATGTCGGTGCGCTTGGACAGGCGCATGAACAGCTCCAGGTCACTGCTGCGGGTCTGGGCCAGCATGAAATCCTTGATCGGCACCTGGGCCTTGGCCACGGCATCTTGAGCCGTGATTTTTTCTGCCAGGTAGGGTTGCAGCGCATCCTGGTTCACCCGATCGAACACGGGCGCCATGATGAACATGGTCAGGAACAGCGCCATGCCGGTGAGGATCTGGTTCGAGGGGGTCTGTTGCAGGCCCAGGGCCTGGCGCAGGATCGAAAAGACAATGATGATCCGGGTGAAACTGGTCATCAGCATGACGAACGCCGGGATGAAACTCAGCGCGGTCATGATCAGCAGGATCTGCAGGCTGACCGAGTATTCCTGGGCCCCTTCGGCGTTGGTCCCCAGGGTGATCGCCGGGATCGACAGCGGGTCGGCGGCGAACGCCAACGGTGCGGCCAGCATCAGGGCCAATGCCAACAGAATGCGCAACGGCATTACTTTTTATCCTTCTGGTCTTTCCCCAGCAGCTCCATGAGGCGCTGGGCAAATTCGGGGCTGGCCGGCTCGCTGGTGGGTACCTGCACCGGTTCCTTGAGGACGTGCAAGGCGGTGATGGTGCCCGGGCTCAGGCCCAGCAGAATCTGCTCGTTGCCGACCTGCACCAGCACCAGCCGGTCGCGCGGCCCGAGCGCGCGCGAACCGACGATGTCGATGACCTGGCCCTTGCCGGTCGGTCCCGCCTGTTGCACGCGGCGCAACAACCACGCGAGAAAGAAGATCAAGCCCAGCACCAACAGCAAGCCGAGCACCAGTTGCGCCAGTTGCCCGGCGACCCCGCTGCCTGCCGCCGGCGCAACGGCCGCCGTGGCAACCGGTTCGGCCGCCAGCACGCTCAATGGCAGCATCGACGCTGCGGCGAAGAAACCTTTCACTCAGCGCAGCTTCTTGATGCGTTCGCTCGGGCTGATCACGTCCGTCAGGCGAATGCCGAACTTCTCGTTGACCACCACCACTTCGCCATGGGCGATCAAGGTGCCGTTGACCAGCACATCGAGCGGCTCGCCGGCCAGGCGGTCCAACTCGATCACCGAGCCCTGGTTGAGTTGCAGCAGGTTGCGGATGTTGATATCGGTGCTGCCCACTTCCATGGAGATCGACACTGGGATGTCGAGGATCACATCCAGGTTCGGCCCATCCAGCGTGACCGGCTCGTTGCTCTTGGGCACGCTGCCAAACTCTTCCATCGTCAGGCGGCTGGACCCCTGATTGCCGCTATCGGCGGCCAGCAAGGCATCGATATCAGCCTGCCCGGCGTCGCCGGTTTCTTCCAGGGCCGCAGCCCATTCGTCGGCCAGCGCCTGGTCATCCTGGGTATTCATATCGTCAGCCATCATTTGTCCTCGGCGGGCAAAAATCAGTAAAAAACGTAAAATCCGTTACAAACTTAAGAAGTTGACACTGCTCAGCGGCGTTCGATCGGCTCAATCACCTGCAACGCCAGGTTGCCTTTGTGAGAGCCCATCTTGACCTTGAAAGCCGGCACGCCATTGGCGCGCATGATCATATCTTCCGGCATCTCGACGGGGATGATGTCCCCCGGCTGCATGTGCAGGATGTCCCGCAAACGCAACTGGCGCCGGGCGACTGTCGCGCCGATCGGCACATCGACATCGAGCACGTCCTGGCGCAAGGCATTGATCCAGCGTTCGTCCTGGTCGTCGAGGTCCGACTGGAAACCGGCGTCGAGCATTTCGCGCACCGGCTCGATCATCGAATACGGCATGGTCACGTGCAGGTCGCCGCCACCGCCATCGAGTTCGATGTGGAAGGTCGAGACCACGATGGCTTCGCTCGGCCCGACGATGTTGGCCATGGCCGGGTTCACTTCCGAGTTGATGTACTCGAAGTTCACTTCCATGATCGCCTGCCAGGCTTCCTTCAAATCGATGAAGGCCTGTTCCAGCACCATGCGCACCACCCGCAGCTCGGTCGGGGTGAATTCACGCCCTTCGATCTTGGCGTGACGACCGTCGCCACCAAAGAAGTTGTCCACCAGCTTGAACACCAGCTTGGCGTCGAGGATGAACAACGCGGTGCCGCGCAACGGCTTGATCTTCACCAGGTTGAGGCTGGTGGGCACGTACAGCGAATGCACATACTCGCCGAACTTCATCACCTGCACGCCACCCACAGCCACGTCGGCCGAGCGGCGCAGCATATTGAACATGCTGATGCGAGTGTACCGGGCGAAACGCTCGTTGATCATTTCCAGGGTCGGCATGCGTCCGCGAACGATGCGATCCTGGCTGGTCAGGTCGTAGCTTTTGACGCTGCCCGGTTCAGCAGCGTTTTCGGTCTGCACCAGACCATCGTCGACACCATGCAACAGCGCGTCGATTTCGTCCTGGGACAGCAGGTCCTGCACGGCCATGTCGTGTTCCTACTGCAATACGAAGTTAGTGAAGAGCAACTGTTCGATCACCACTTTGCCAAGCTCTTTCTGAGCCACTTCCTGCACGCTGGCCGTGGCTTTCTGACGCAGCATTTCCTGGCCGACGGGCGTGGCCAGGGTGTCGAAATTCTGTCCGGAAAAGAGCATCACCAGGTTATTGCGGATCAGCGGCATGTGCACCCGCAGCGCTTCCAGGTCAGCCTGGTTGCGACCTTGCAAAGTAATGCTGACCTGCATGTAGCGTTGACGACCGTTCACGGTGTAGTTGGCCACGAAGGCGGGCGCCATCGGTTCGAAAATCGCCGGCTGCTTGCCTACCGGCGCAGCCTCGACCGCCACTGCCGGCTTGCTCTGAGCACTGTGCATGAAATACCAGGTCGCCCCCACGGACACACCGATCGCCAGGAGCAAACCCACCACGATCATGATGATCAGCTTGAGTTTGCCTTTGGTTGCAGGGTCTTTTACAGCTGCTGCTTCGCTCTTCGCCATGCCAATAATCCGTCACTAATCGGGGTTTTCACTGTTGCACGGCAAGGCAGGAGCAAGTGTTATGCCAGAAGTGTCGGTACCCAGGATGACGGGCAGATACGCTCTTCAGCCCCCATGAAAGCAATGTGGGAGCGGGCTTGCTCGCGATAGCGATGAACCAGTCCCTGCAAGGATGACTGACAATCGGCTATCGCGAGCAAGCTCGCTCCCACAGGGGTGAGCATCGTTGGATCAGGCGTAGTAGTCGACCGCGCTGGTGCCAATGACGCTGGTTGTGCTGGCGGCCACTTCAGCGATACCGGCCGGGCCCGCTTCCTCCGCTGAATCCACCCGCCCGCCGGATGACGTCGTACGCCCGGCCCGGGCCTGCTGCTGGGCTTGCTGCTCCTGGTTCTGCGAACCCCGGGATTGATCCGACACACTGACGTCGACCTGGCCCATGCCCTGCTGGCTAAAACTGTCCCGCAGGCGATGCAACTGGCCTTCGAGGGCTTCACGAACGCCGGAGTGGGCACTCATGAACGTGACCTGAGTCTGCTGGTCCGGAACCATGTTCACCCGGATATCCAGGCGTCCGAGCTCCGCAGGCTGCAATTGGATGTCGGCCGCCTTGAGATTGACGCTGGACAGGTACATCACCCGGTTGACCACCTCTTCGGTCCAACCGCTCTGATTCATCGCGATAGGTTGATTGACCGGTATTGCGTTGGCGGTTTTGGGTGTAGCGGCCTGGGTCAGCGCGGCCAGGCGGTTGGCGAAATCATCCACACGAGTGTCGCTGGACGCCGCGCCCAGGTCCTTGAGGCCTTCGCTGATCAAGCCGCCAAAGGCCTTGTCGCCCCCCTGGCTACCGGACTCGGTGCTGTTCTGATCGGCTTGCACACTGAGCATGCTGGCCATACCGGCGGCAAAGGTCTGCGCCGACGTCGGCTCACCGTCGAGCGACACCGGGGCAGCGTTCTTGGGCTGCGCCTGGCTGGTGGCGGAAACATGGCCGCCCTGCTCCATTGCCAAGCGCAAGGCGGGCAATGCGTCGAGAGGGTCGGCCTCCGGGTCGAAGGCTGGATCGACAACCGGGACCGCAGGCTGGGCCGGGGCGGCCAATGGAACAACGGGCGCCGCGACTGCCGTGGCGACCTGAACCTCAGTCGTGACCGTCACGGGGGCAGGTTCCGCCGGGGCTGTCGCGACCGGCACCACAGTCATGTCCGGCAGCACGCCAGGATCCAGGCTCGGATCGACTGGTGCGGCATCCGCCACGGGCGTTTCAGCCAAGTCAGCACTGGTATCGCTGGCGGCCTTGTCGTCGGTGCTGGCTGGTTTGTCCGCGGGCAAGGGTTTGCCGCTATCGGCAACCGTCGGTTCCGGAGCGGCAGGGCTTTCGTTGCCGGTGTCTTTTTTGACGGTGTTATCGGCGGCCTTGTCGCGCGTCGATTTCACCACAGGCTCCGGGGCCGTAGCCGCTTTGGCAGGCGCCTGCCTGGCGAAGACTTGAGCGAAGCTGGAGGCTCTATCCCCGAGGTCCGGGGCCGCTGCCGGTGAATTGACGGCGACCTTGGGCTTGGCCTGGACAGAGGCCTGAAGCAGTGAATTTGGGGTAACGGGCATAAAAAAGTCTCCGCTGCACTGGAATCATAGGTACAGTCGAGACTAGACAATGCAAGGCACGGGCCAACGTTTACTTGGCCGTCAAATCTCAGCAGTGAAAGCCTTCACGCTCTTCCCGGCAAAGCTTGCGGACATGGGCGAACTCGCTGTCGATTTCGTTGACCAGATTCTCGATACCGCCCAATGAAGGCTGCTTGGCACGCTGTTCCAGTTCGCCGCACAGCTCGGCCAGGCGGATGGCGCCCATGTTACTGCTGCTGCCCTTGAAGCTGTGGGCGGTGGCGCTCAATTTTTCAGCGTCCCGCGCTTCATGCAGCACGCGCAGGCGAGCCTCGGAGTCGTTGAGAAACGTATCCAGCAACTCCAGATACCCCTCCTCCATGACTTCCTTCAACGTGCTGAGCACGTCGCGGTCCAGATGAATCTCGTTCACTTGCTCGCTCCCTGATCAAGAATGACGCCAATTATGCCAGAGCCTCCCAGAAAAACTCCACGCGCGCACTACGACCATCGTCTGACCAGCGGGCCTGGTGGCTCAACTGGCGCACCAGGCCCACGCCGCGCCCCGACAACCGATCACTGTCCACGGGGCGTGCCAGCACCCGGGCGACATCGAAACCCTCGCCGCTGTCTTCGACCTCGATGGCCAGGCGACCACCCTCGCCGTTTGGCGAAACGTGCAAGTGCACCCGCACGTAACCGTCGCTCAGTTCATCCAGGCGCGTATTACGTTCGCTGTAGTAGCGAGCAAAACCCGCCGCATCACACTTGAGGCTCGAGTCGAGCCCCAGCACCCCGTGATCCAGGGCATTGGAGTAGAGCTCAGACATGACACTATAAAGAGCACCACTCTGCGCCCTGAGCCCATGGACCTCAAGCAGCAACTGCAACAGGTAGGGCATCGGGTTGAAGCGCTTGAGGGTCTGCGCCCGGAACTCGAAACTCACCGACCAGTCCAGTGGGCTGGACTGTCCGCTATCGGAATATACCGGGGGTGGCGGATTGAGTTGCGTCGGTGCGACCAGCCGCACCTCGACCATGCTGAAGTCATCACGGGCCTCACCGCGAAAATCCCGCAGGGCCTGTTGGATGTCCTCGAAAAGACGGTCAGGTTCACGGTTGGCCGAAAACACCTGCTGCAACCGCTCCACGCCAAACGGCTGATCATCGCGGTCACTGGTCTCTATTACGCCATCGGACAACAGGAACACCCGGTCCCCCAGGGACATCGAATGCACTTCGGTGCGGTCATCGAACAAGTGCGGCGCGAGCACGCCCAACGGCAGGTGCCGCGCCGGCAATGGCGTACGCTCGCCGCTGAGGCTGTCATGCAGGTAACCATCGGGCATGCCACCGTTCCAGATTTCCACCGTGCAACGCTGGAAACTGAGGCACAACAGCGTTGCGCAACAGAACATGTCCACCGGCAGGATGCGCTTGAGCTTGGCATTCATCTCCCGCAGGATCTGCGCCAGGCCGTAGCCCTTGGCCGTCATCCCGTAGAACACTTCCGCCAGCGGCATCGCCCCGACCGCCGCCGGCAAACCGTGCCCGGTGAAATCCCCCAGCAAGACGTGCATGTCGCCGGCCGGGTTGAACGCGGCCAGCAGCAAGTCGCCATTGAACAAGGCGTAAGGTGATTGCAGGTAGCGGATGTTCGGCGCGCTCAGGCAGCCGGAGTGGGCGATCTTGTCGAACACGGCCTTGGCGACCCGTTGTTCGTTGAGCAGATAGTCATGGTGCCGGGCGATCTGGTCGCGCTGCTCCACCACCGTGGCCTGCAACCGGCGCAAGCGGTCCATGGCCTTGATCTTGGCCGCCAGGATTACTTGGTTGTAGGGCTTGGCCAGGAAGTCGTCGCCGCCCGCTTCCAGGCAACGGGCCAGGGCTTCGCTCTCAGTCAGTGAGGTGAGGAAAATGATCGGGACCAATTGGTCCCCAGCCAGTTGCTTGATTCTCTGTGCGGCTTCGAAGCCGTCCATCACGGGCATCATCGCGTCCATCAGCACCAGGTGCGGACGCTGTTCCAGATAGGCGTCGACCGCTTCGGCGCCATTGGCCGCGGTGAGCACGTGGTGACCCTGGCGGCGGACAATGGTCGACAACAGCAGTCGATCAGCGGCACTGTCTTCGGCAATCAGGACCGTCAGTGGCTCCGACGACGATTGCATGGCGATCAACTGATGTCGAACAGCTTGTCGAAATTGGAGATCGCGAGGATTTTCTTGACGTCGGAACTGCTGTTGACGACTCGGATATCCGACTCATCGCCGCCAGCATGATCGCGCAACAGCAGGAGCATGCCCAAGGCGGAACTGTCGAGATAAGTGGCTTCCTTCAAATCCACCACGATGGACTCGGGTTTCGTATCGAGCCGCTCATAGGACTCACGAAACTCCTGATGCCGCCCGAAATCGAATCGACCTTTGATCGAAATCGTCAGCTTATGCCCATCGGGGGATACTTCGGTAACGACTGACATGATCGGCTTCCTTGTCATGGACATACGTGTACAAGGTGTAGCATCTGGTACAGCTCTGAGCAAGGTTTTGCCTCGTTCATCCGACAAAATCCTCATTTCGCATCAGTAGGGGTTCTGGCGTGGCAGGCGCTGGGACAGCTCATCGAGCAGTTTCTGTTCGCGCTTGTCTTCCAACTGTCGCGCTTCATCGATATAACGCTGCACCAGTTTGCGCAACCCTTCGACTCGGGCAAACGCCTCTTGCCAGCTCTGGCGAGCCTTCTCCAGGTTGTTCTGGTGCCAGACCAGGCTCTGGCGCTGCTGGTCGATGGCGGTACCCAGTTGTGCCAGGAACCCCTGGTAACCCAGCAACCATTGCCCGGACACCCCGTGGCTGCCCCGGGCAATCCACTGCTCCTGGTATTCGAGTCGAAAGTTTTCCAGGTCTGCCAGTTTGCTCTCGGCAACGGCCACTTGCCCCTGGAAATACGCCAGTCGCTGGACGGCAGTCTTCTCGGCCTTTTCCGCCATGTCCACAACGGGTGCCAGGCGCGCCGCACGACTCGTGGCCATGGCCGGTTACGTGCCTGAGACCGGCGCGAAAATAGTCTGCAAGTGCGCCTCGCTGGCGCCCATGCCGATGTTGTCGTTCAAGCTTTGGCGCAGGTAGACGGCCATGGCCGGGTAGAGACTGATGGCGGTGTCGGTCTCGCGGTCACCGCCGGGCACATAGGCACCGACGCTGATCAGGTCACGGCTTTGCTGGTAACGCGACCAGTACTGCTTGAACTGCTGGGCCCGCTTCATGTGTTCGGCACTGATCACCGACGGCATGACCCGGCTGATGGACGCCTCGATATCGATGGCCGGATAGTGACCTTCTTCGGCCAGGCGCCTGGACAGCACGATGTGACCGTCGAGCACACCCCGGGCCGAGTCGGCGATGGGGTCTTGCTGGTCGTCACCTTCGGACAACACGGTATAGAACGCGGTGATCGAGCCGCCACCCTTTTCCGCATTGCCGGCGCGCTCCACCAGTTTCGGCAGCTTGGCGAACACCGAAGGCGGATAGCCCTTGGTGGCCGGCGGTTCGCCAATGGCCAGGGCGATTTCCCGCTGGGCCTGGGCGAAGCGGGTCAGCGAATCCATCAGCAACAGGACATTCTTGCCCTTGTCGCGGAAATACTCGGCGATGCGCGTGCAATACATGGCAGCCCGCAGCCGCATCAACGGCGCATCGTCCGCTGGCGAAGCCACCACCACCGAACGCTTGAGCCCTTCCTCGCCGAGGATGTGCTCGATGAATTCCTTGACCTCACGGCCCCGTTCACCGATCAGCCCCACCACGATGATGTCGGCTTCGGTGAAGCGGGTCATCATGCCCAACAGCACACTCTTGCCCACCCCAGTACCGGCAAACAGCCCCAGGCGTTGGCCGCGACCGACCGTCAATAAACCGTTGATGCAACGGATACCCACGTCCAGCGGCACGCTGATGGGGTCACGCTTGAGGGGGTTGATCGTCGGGCCGTCCATCGGCACCCAATCCTCGGCCTTCATGCCGCCCTTGCCGTCCAGCGCGCGCCCGGCCCCGTCCAGCACGCGCCCGAGCATGCTCATGCCCATGGGCAGGCGACCATTGTCGGCCAGGGGCACGACGCGCGCGCCGGGCGCGATGCCGGCGACGCTGCCCACCGGCATCAGGAAGACCTTGCTGCCGGAGAAGCCCATGACTTCGGCTTCGACCTGCACGGGGTGGTAGCTGTCGTCATTGATCACCATGCAGCGGCTACCCATGGCGGCACGCAGACCCTCGGCTTCGAGGGTCAGGCCGACCATGCGCAGCAGGCGACCTTCCAGGATCGGTTGGCCGGCCAGCTCACTGGCCTCGGCGTAGCTGCCCAGGCGCTTGCCGAAGCTGGTTCGCTCAAGGCGCATCGCGGTTGTCCGGTACGGAAGCGTCCAATTCAGGCACCTGCAGCTCCACATCGGCCGGCGCGGCATCGGCACTGATCTGGGGATCGTCCGGCAACTCCAGGCTCAGGTCGGCGGCGGCCGGGTGCAGGGCCTGTTCGTGCAGTTGGTCGAATAACTTGGCCATGATCTGGCTGATGCGGGTTTCAACGGTGGCGTCGATGCGGCTGTGTTCGGTTTCCACCCGGCAACCGCCCGGCAGCAGCGCCGCGTCCTCGACGATGCGCCAGGTTTCTTCATGGCGCTCGCGCAGGGCCTTGACCAGTTCGAAGTCCTGGGGATTGATGTACAGCCGCACGTTACCCACGCCCAACGGCAACAACTTGAGCGCTTCACGCATGACGTGTTCGATCTGACTCGAATCGATGGCCAGTTCGCGCTGGATCACTTGCTTGGCGATGTGTTGCACCAGGCCCACCAGGGATTTCTCGATCTGGGTGTCCTGCTCGGCGATGGGGTCGAACAGGTTGAGCATCAGCGATTCCAACGCACGGAGCTTGGCCGTCAGCGCCACATCGGCTTCCTGGCGGACCTTGAGCGTGGTGCTGTGGAAGCCTTCCTTTTCCCCCACGGCAAAGCCTTCGTTATAGGCTTCCTGGCGAATGCTCTCGACTTCCTCGAGGGTCAGTGGCTGGACTTCTTCCAGCGGCACCTCCTCCATTTCCGGCAGCTCTTCCACCGGCTCCGGCTCAGGCTCGGGCACGTGAGGGTCGAAGCTGGGCAGCGACCAGACGTCGAAACCACCGACGTCCCGGGCGCGGATCAGGTCGCTGGGCGCTTCATCACTCTTGGCAGACATAACGACCTTAGATCATCTCTTCGCCGCCCTTGCCACCGAGAACGATCTCCCCGGCTTCGGCCATGCGGCGGGCGATGGTGAGGATTTCCTTCTGTGCGGTTTCCACATCGCTGACGCGCACCGGGCCTTTGGCCTCGAGGTCGTCGCGCAACAGTTCGGCCGCCCGTTTGGACATGTTCTTGAAGATTTTTTCCTTGACGCCTTCGTCCGAGCCCTTGAGGGCCAGTACCAGCACATCGGACGACACTTCGCGCAACAGGGCCTGGATACCACGATCATCGACATCGGACAGGTTGTTGAACACGAACATGAGGTCTTCGATCTGACCGGACAGGTCTTCGTCGAATTCGCGGATCGAGTCCATCAACTGACCTTCGATCGAACTGTCGAGGAAGTTCATGATGTCCGCCGCACGCTTGATGCCACCCAGGGTGGTGCGCGAGGCATTGGAGTTGCCCGAGAACTGCTTCTCGAGAATCTGGTTCAATTCTTTCAGGGCCGCCGGCTGCACGGTATTGAGCGAAGAAACGCGCAGGATGATATCCAGGCGCACCTTGTGGTCGAAGTTGCCCAGCACTTCGCCAGCCTGGTCCGGGTCGAGGTAAGCCACCACGATCGCCTGGATCTGCGGGTGCTCGTAACGGATCACGTCGGCAACCGCCCGCGGCTCCATCCACTTGAGGCTGTCCAGGCCGCTGGTATTGCCACCCAGCAGGATCCGGTCGATGAGGCCGTTGGCCTTGTCCTCGCCCAGTGCCTGGGTGAGCATCTTGCGCACGTAGTCGTCGGAACCCACGCCCAGGCTGGTCTGATCGCCGACGATGTCGACGAACTCGCTCATCACCTGCTCGACCTGCTCACGGTGCACGTTACCCATCTGCGCCATGGCCACGCCCACGCGCTGGACCTCCTTGGGCCCCATGTGGCGCAGCACCTGGGCGGCGTCGGTCGAGCCCAGGGACAGCAGCAGGATCGCGGCTTTGTCGACCCGGGACAATTTGGCAACAGCGGCTCGATTATCACTCATCTGCGTTAATCCACTCTTTCACGACCTGGGCCACACGACCCGGGTCTTCTGCCACCAGACTCTTGATAGCGTTCAACTGAGCGTCATAGCCTTCGCTCGGGCTTGGCAGCAGAATGCTCTGCGGCCCGCCGAGGCTGACGCGATCATTGGCCAATTCGCCATCCAGGCCGCCCATGCCGCCCAGCTCCACATCACCCAGGCCGGCCAACTGCTTGTTCCTGCCGCCATTGGTGATGTTGTTGAGCACCGGACGCAGCACGCCGAACACCAGTATCAGGATGAACAGCACACCCAATACTTGCTTGACCACATCCCAGAACCAGGGTTGCGAATAAAATGGAATATCGGCGACCACTTCACCGCGCTCCAGGGAGAACGGCACGTTGATCACACTGACACTGTCGCCGCGGCTGGCGTCGAAACCGACGGCGTCCTGCACCAGGCGAGTAAAGCGCGCCAATTCGTCGGCGCTCCATGGCGCACGACTGGTTTCGCCGTTGGCCGGGTTGACCTTGACCTGATCGTCCACCACCACCGCGACCGACAAGCGATTCAAACGGCCCTGCTGTTGCTTGGTGTGGCTGATGGAACGATCGAGCTCGAAGTTCTTGGTCGACTGCTGACGCTTGTCGGCCGGGTACGGCGCCAGCATCGGCTGGCCGGTGGCCGGGTCCATGATCTGCTGGCCATTGGCATCGATCAGCGGCTGGCCTGGCTGCACCATGCCGGCGGCCGCCGTGGCGCCACCGGTGGTTTGCGGCGCGCTGGCCGGCGACGGCGGCTGGTTGCTCAGGGCACCCGGGACGCCTTGCGGGCCATTGCTGGCGGTGCGTTGTTCATTCACCGACTGCTCGCTGCGCAACGCCGGCTGATCCGGGTTGAACTGCTCGGAAGTGGACTCGACGGCGCTGAAGTCGACATCGGCCGACACTTCGGCTTTATAGCGATCGTTACCCAGGATCGGTTGCAGGATGTTGTGCACCCGCTGGGTCAGCATGCCTTCCATGCGACGGCTGTAATCGAATTGCTTGCCGGCCATGGTCAGTTCGGAGTTTTCCGCCTGGTCGGACAGCAGGTTGCCCTTCTGGTCGACCACGGTGATCTGCGATTTGCTCAGCTCGGGTACGCTGGTCGCCACCAGGTTGACGATGGCCACGACCTGGCCTGGCTCCAGGGAACGGCCCGAATACAGCTCGACCAATACCGAAGCACTGGGCTTGCGCTCGTCGCGCACGAACACCGAGCTTTTCGGAATCGCCAGGTGCACGCGGGCACCCTTGACGTTGTTCAGGCTGGAAATGGTCCGCGCCAGCTCACCTTCCAGGCCGCGACGATAACGGGTCGCTTCCATGAATTGGCTGGTGCCCAGGCCCTGGTCCTTGTCGAGGATCTCGAAACCGATGTTGCCATCGGTCGGCGTCACGCCGGCCGCGGCGAGCTTGAGGCGCGCACGGGCGACGTCATCGGCCTTGACCAGCAAGGCGCCGGAATTGGGTTCGACGGTGTAAGGAATGTCGGCGGAAGCCAGGGTCTCCATGACTTGCTTGGCGTCCATGCCCGCCAGGCTGCCATACAGCGGACGATAGTCCGGTTGCTGGGACCACAGCACCACGGCAAAACCAATCGCCACGCTGGCAGCCAGGCCGACCAACAGGCCCACCTGACGCAGCATGGTCATCTCGGAGAGATTTTCCAGGAAGGACAGGCCGAACAACGGCGGTTTGCCGTCTACCGGAGTGGCCTTGGCTGGAACGTTATCAACGGCTGCTTCTGCCATGACTCAATAATTTCCTTAAACCGGCATCTGCATGATGTCTTGGTAGGCTTGAACCAGTTTGTTGCGAACCTGGGTCAGCGCCTGGAACGAGACACTGGCTTTCTGCGAGGAGATCATTACGTCCGTCAGGTCGACGCCACTTTTGCCAATCTCGAAAGCACTGGCCAACTGGTTCGACGCCTGCTGGGTATCGTTCACTTTATTGACGGCCTGACCGAGCATGTCGGAAAAGCTGCTGCCACCCACCTGGGGGACCGCGACCGATTTAGGCTGGGCCATGGCGTCCATTTGCATGGCCCGCATGTCCAACATCAACCGATTAAATTCAATACCTTGGCTCATGGTCTACTCTCTCTGGCGGCCCGCATTTTTTTGACACTTACTCAGCGGGTATTCAGGTATTAGCAACAAGGGTGCCAGCTCCATGGCGATGGAAAACAAATGCGCGCACAGGCCCATTGTGGGAGCGAGCCTGCTCGCGATACCCCATCACATCCGCCCCCAACTTGACTGACCCACCGCTATCGCGAGCAAGCTCGCTCCCACAGGGGTTTTGGGGCTTATTCAACTGGCGAACAGATAAGCCTCGACATCCATGCCGGCGTCACGCATTTGCGCCAACTTGTAGCGCAGGGTGCGCGGGCTGATCCCCAGGCGTTCGGCGGCCTCCTTGCGACGACCGCGCTCGGCGCGCAGAGTGTCGATGATCATCTGGAACTCGCGACGCCGCAGGTCATCGCCCAAGGCGCCGACCGAATCGCCCTCGACGTCCATCGGTGGCACGGGGGTTACGGTCGGTGCCTGCGCCAATGCGGGCAATGGCGCACAGGCCACCGGACCGGCCAGGCAGAAATCCTCCGGCTGGATCAAACCGCCCTGTTGCAGGATCAAGGCCCGCTGAATGGCGTTATCCAGCTCTCGGACATTGCCCGGCCACGGGTAGGCAACCAGACAAGCCCGGGCCTCGGCTGAAAGCCGGGCCGCCGCGTGCTTCATTTTATTGACGTGTTTGTTCAGCAGGCGCTCGGCCAGCGGCAGGATATCGGCGGTGCGCTCGCGCAACGGACGCCAGGCGAGCGGGAACACCGACAGACGGTAATAGAGGTCTTCACGGAAACGCCCCGCCGCCACTTCGCCAGCCAGGTCGCGGTTGGTGGTCGCCACCACGCGAATATCCAGGCTGATAGGCTTGCGCGCCCCCACCCGCTCCACTTCCCGCTCCTGCAATACCCGCAACAGCTTGGCTTGCAGGCCCAACGGCATTTCGGAAATTTCATCGAGCAGGATCGTGCCACCGTCGGCCTGCTCGAACTTGCCGGCCTGGGCCGCGATGGCGCCGGTGAACGAACCCTTTTCGTGGCCGAACAGTGTCGCCTCGAGCATGTTGTCGGGAATCGCCGCGCAATTGATGGCAATGAACGGTTCCCCGGCACGCCGGGATTGTTGATGGATGTAGCGGGCCAGCACTTCCTTACCCGTACCGGACTCACCGGAAATCAACACGGTTGAATCACTGCGAGCGACCCGTGCGGCCAATTCCAGTAGTTGCGCACTGGCCGGCTCGATGGCCACCGGGCCTTCGCCCTCGACCGCGAGACTGCCCAAGGCATGGCGCGCCACCAGGTCCAGCAATGCTTTTGGCTCGAACGGCTTGACCAGGTAATCCGCCGCGCCCTGGCGCATGGCGTCCACTGCTCGCTCGACGGCACCGTGAGCGGTCATCAGCAAGACGGGCAGTTGCGGCTGACGGGCACGTAACAGGCCGAGTAATTGATGGCCGTCCATGCCCGGCATGTTGACGTCACTGACCACCAGGCTGAACGCTTCCCGGCCCACCGCCAGCAGCGCTTCCTCCGCCGAACCGACGGCGGCGTAGTCGTGCCCGGCCAGCACCAGGGTATCGGCCAGCGCCTCGCGCAGGGCCCGGTCATCCTCAACCAGCAACACCTTGATCGCCATTGCTTTCACTCCACCCCTGGCGCATTGGAAAACAGCGGCAAACACACCGTCGCACACGTGCCACGGCCCAACCGCGAGCGCAACTGCAATTCTCCCTGATGAGCACGGGCCACGGCCTTGACCACGGTCAGGCCCAGGCCCGTGCCGGTGGTCTTGGTGGTGAAGAATGGCTCGCCCAGGCGCGCCAGCACGACCGGCTCGATACCGCTGCCGTTGTCGCTGACAGACAGGCGCAAGGTGTTGTTCCGTGTGTACAAGTGCACTTTCAGCCGGACGTCGCCGCGGCTGGCCTGGATCGCGTTTTCGATGAGATTCAACACCGCGCCCACCAGTGTGTCGCGGTTGCACAGCACTTCACCGACATGGCTGTCGCACTGCCAGCGGATCGGCAGCTCCTGCACATGGGTCAACGCCGCGGCCTGCAGCGATTGCAACAAGGCTTTTGGGGTGACACGGTCGGTCAACGGCAGCTCGCCGCGAGCGAACACCAGCATGTCCCGCACCTGGTGCTCCAGTTCGTGCAGGCGCTCTTTCAAGCGTCCGGCGAAGCGTTGCTGGGTTTCCATCGGCAATTGCTGCTCGGTCAGGTGACTGGCATAGAGCAGCGCGGCGGACAGCGGCGTACGAATCTGATGGGCCAGCGAGGCCACCATCCGCCCCAGGGAAGACAGGCGCTCGTGGCGAGCCAACTGGTCTTGCAGGTGACGGGTTTCAGTCAAGTCATTGAGCAGCACCAATTGCCCAGGCTCGGCGTCCAGCGAGCGCGTCGAGATGGACAGGCGCCGACCGTCCTTGAGGGACACTTCATGGCCGTCGTCGTCCCGGGGCGCAAAGCAGCGGGCGATGACGTACCGCCACAGCTCGCCCTCCAAGGGCAGGCCGAGCAACTCGCAGGCCGCCGGGTTGGCTTCGCGCACACGGCCGTGGGCGTCGATGACGATCACACCACCGGGCAACAGGTCGAGGAGATTTTGCAGGCGATTGGCCAGGCGTTCCTTTTCCGCCAGCTCCTGCATGCGCTGGGCGCTGACCACGGCCAACTCGCCCTTGAGCTCGGTGACCCGAGCTTCGAGCAGGCTGTAGGAATCAGTCAGTTGGCTGGACATCTGGCTGAACAGCGAAAATGCCTGCTCAAGACCAAGCCGGCCTGCCTGTTCGGCGGACGGCATGTGTCCCGGTTCGGGGACAGGAGACATCTGGGCGGCTTGGGTCATCGTGCTCTCTCGCTTGGCTGACCGTCAGTTAAACGGAACGTTGCGAGGGCTATAGCAATACCCGTGCCGAAAAAAAACCGCCCAAGAATCAGGCGGTTGTAAAACAGGCGTCAATCATCCGCCTGTTCATCTCCTTCGCGACGGCTCATGCCGTACTTGCGCATCTTCTCCACCAGGGTGGTGCGACGGATGCGCAGGCGTTCTGCCGCGCGGGCCACGATACCGTTGGCATCGTCCAGCGCCTGCTGGATCAGCCCTTGTTCAAGGCCGCCCAGGTAATCCTTGAGATCCAGGCCTTCGGGCGGCAACAAGGCATTGGCGGTAAAGTCCGGCGTGTGACCGTTGATCGCCACCCGCTCCTCCAGGTCACTGCGCAGGCTGTCGACCATTTGCTCGTCTTCGTCGTCGACGTAGCGGAATTTCTTCGGCAACTCATTCACGCCGATCACCCCGTACGGGTGCATGATCGCCATGCGCTCCACCAGGTTGGCCAACTCGCGGACGTTACCCGGCCAACCATGGCGACACAGGGACATGATCGCCGCCGAATTGAAGCGGATCGAACCGCGCTTTTCGTGCTCCATGCGCGAGATCAGTTCGTTCATCAGCAACGGTATGTCTTCGACGCGCTCACGCAGTGGCGCCATTTCGATCGGGAAAACATTGAGGCGGTAATAGAGGTCTTCGCGGAAACTGCCGACCTCGATCATGCTCTCGAGGTTCTTGTGCGTAGCGGCAATGATGCGCACATCAACGCTCTGGGTCTTGTTGCTGCCCACGCGCTCGAAGGTGCGCTCCTGCAGGACCCGCAACAGCTTGACCTGCATCGGCAGCGGCATGTCGCCGATCTCGTCGAGAAACAGCGTACCGCCGTTGGCCAGTTCGAAACGCCCGGCGCGGCTGGTGATCGCGCCGGTGAAGGCGCCTTTCTCATGGCCGAACAGTTCGCTTTCCAGCAACTCGGCCGGGATCGCGCCACAGTTGACTGGCACGAATGGCGCTTCGCGGCGCTTGGAGTGGTAATGCAGGTTACGCGCGACCACTTCCTTGCCGGTGCCCGACTCGCCCAGGATCAGCACGCTGGCGTCGGTATCGGCGACCTGCTGCATCATCTGGCGCACGTGCTGGATCGCCCGGCTGGTGCCGACGAGGCTGCGGAACAGGTTGGGTTCGCGATGCCTGCCGCGCTCGCGGGCCTGATCGTACATCTCGCGATAAACCTGCGCGCGGTGCAGCGAATCGAGCAGCTTGCTGTAGCTGGGCGGCATTTCGAGGGTGGAAAGTACCCGGCGACGCTGGTCTTCAGGCAAGTCAAGGGAAGAATTTTCTCCCATTAACAAAACCGGAAGGAACTCATCCCAGGTTGAGAGTGTCTTTAGCAAGCCCAAAAGCGTTGCGGGAGCATTTACGGTCCCGATAAGGACACAGATGACTTCACGACTGGACGACAACGAGCCGACAGCCTGCTGCCAATCATGGCTTCCGCAGGGTAAATTTTCTTCGCCAAGAAAATTCAGGATCACCGCCAGGTCGCGGCGCCGAACGCTATCGTCATCGATCAGCAGAATTTTGGTTTCACGCCACATGCAATAGCAACTTCCCTAGTCAACCCAATGCCCGAAATTAGGGGCAAGCTAGACGCTTGCAGACTTGTCATGCCTGTAGACGCCTTAAATCTGTAAACAGATACTAGTTAAGTCAAAAAACCGTGCACAGTCAAATTTATGGCGCAACGGGCTCGGATTAACTGAGCATTAACCGAACAGATGGTAAACCTTTGCGGCGTTCTGTGCTTGATGGATCTGCTGCATCTCGTCGACGATCGCCTGACGCTCTCCTGTCGCCGCCTCCAGCAATTGCCGGTACACCCCCAGCAATTCCTCAAGATTGATCCGCAACGCCGCCTCATCCACCTGGGACTCGCCCAGGACGTCTTCCATGCAGGAACGGCAAGCCAGGTCCAACTGACCGATGGCTTCCCAGTTTCGCTCGGCCAGGGCATCGACCAAGGCATCACGGGTTTGTTCGATTCGCTGCAGGACAAGACTCATGAGCGTGCTCCTTAGAATTGCGGACCAGGTGCGGCAATGGCGTCCCAGCCTTCCTTGACCGTGCGAAGCAGATCGGCGACTTCGTCGAGGATCTTCGGATCGGCCTTGACGTTGGCTTCGGCCAAACGTTTCATCATGTAAGCGTAAAGAGCATCCAATTCAGCGACCGACTCGGCCTGGTTTTCCAGGTCCAGGCCTTCACGCAAACCACCGACGATGCCGATGGCCTTGCTGATCAGGATGCCTCTGTTTGCAATATCCTTGCGCTCCATCGCACCCTTGGCCTGGGCGATACGATCCAGCCCGCCTTCCATGAGCATCTGTACAAGACGATGGGGACTTGCTTCGGAGGTTTGCGCCTGGGCGCCAATCTTCTGGTATTGGCGAAGGGCTAACATCGGATTCATGTTCTACCTCATCAAAAAACTTCGGTTCGTATAAACAGCGTATCGACGCTGCGTCAAAAAACTTTAGACCTAAAAGCCGAAAGCCCGGAACGTTGTCAAAACGTTGCCGGGCTTTTTGCATCCGTCGAAAATCAGCTGTTTTTCTGTTGCGCCGTCAATGCTTCGAACATCGAGGTGATGTTGCTCGCAGTCGCCTTCAGCTTGCCGACCAGGGTATCCATGTCGTTGTACTTTTTGGTCAGCGTGGCGGTCAGGGTCTCGACCCGGCGATCCAAAGCCTCCTGATCGTTCTTCAGGCGGGTTTGGGTCCTGCTCAGCGCCGTAGTGCGCTGATCGAGGATGCCGCCCGTCTGGCTGTAGGGTTCGATGGCCTTGCCCATGCGCTCCAGCAGGCCATTGGTGCCAGTGAACAACGTCTGGACTTCACCGCTGAGCTTCTTGTCGTTCATCGCCGTGTTGAACTTGGTGGTATCGAAGTTCAACGCGCCCGTCTTCTGGTCGGTGGTAATACCCAACTGGGCCAGCGACGTCAGCTTGTCGCCAGCGCCGGTTTCAGACAAAGGCGTTCGAATCGATGCCAGCAGAGCGCGCGGCAACGCGTCACCCGTCAATTTTGCCGACACCGTCAGCTTCCCATCACTGTCGAGCGACGGCTTGGTCAGTGCGGTGATGCTATTGGCGATCGCGTTATAGGCATCGACGAATTTCTGGATCGAGGCTTTCAGGCCATCGTTGTTCGGCGCCACCGTTAGGGTTGAAGTGCCGTCGCCTGCCACTCCGACCAAATTCAACGTCAATCCGGAAATCGCCGTGCTTACCGTATTGCTCTTGCTGGTCAGCACCATGCCATCGACAGAGAAATTGGCATCCAGGGCCAAAGCACCGATGGCACCCGCCGAGGTAGCCGTCAGTGGAGTATTGCCGGCACCTACGACATTCGTTCCATCGATCTCCAGCCCCGCGATGCCGCTCACCGAGATATCAGAACCCGCCCCGGTAGTGGTGGAGCCCAGTACCAGGCGCGAACCGAAGGAGTCGGTCACAATGTTGGCACTGACGCCAGCGGCCTTGAGCGAAGTGTCAGCATTGATCGCGTCGCGAACCGACTGCAAGGTCGAACCATCCGGCACATTGAGGTTGTAGTTGACCCCCTTTTGCGCGATCGTCAGCGTGCCGCTGGGGATGGCACTGGTCGTCCCCCCGGCAAAGGCCGCCGAAGTGACCTTGGATGCCGTGGCAAGGTTTGTGACTTTGATTGCGTAAGTGCCATTCACCGCCGAGTTGCCGGCGGTAGCCGTGACAACACCTGGGGCGGAGGATGTGGCAGCAAAACCCGAGAATTGCGGGGTCGTGGTGCTGGACAAGTCCTTCATGGCGGTGTTGAACGCCGCCAACAACGACTTCAGGGTTCCCACCCCGGAGATACTGTTGGTCGTCGTCGTGGTCGCTCGGGTGATCTGACCTTGCTTGGCGGCCTTGTCGGAATCGACCAGCGCCTTGACGATCGCAGTGGTATCGAGGCCAGAGCCTAGACCCAAGCCAGGTAGAATTGGACTTGCCATGTGGGACTCCCTTCAGTGTGTCGCCGGCCTTTTGACCTTTACAACGCCCAAAAGAACATAACAACAAAATTCGTGCCGATTGTCAGGCTTCGGCGCTGAACAACAAGCTGTTTGCATCATTCAAACTGTTGGCCAGCTTCAGAACTTCTTCGTTCGGGATCTGGCGAATCACTTCACCGGAACCACTGGCAATCACTTTGACCACTACTTTGCCTGAAGGCTCATCAATAGAGAACTCCAGGTTGCGCTTGACCGACTGGACGAACTTCTCGATTTCCTGAACGGCCTTCTTGAGTTTGTCCTGCTCGGCGGCAGCGTCCTTAGGAGTTTCCTTGACCGGGGTCAGGGTAGCAACGTCGGCTTGAGGCTTCTCCACGGGCTTGTCGGCCACTGTAGGTGCCGGCTTCGCCGCTGGATAAGACAAGTTCAGCTTCACGCTCATATCCATGTCCATCACCTCTTGAACGGAAAAAGCGAGAGAGCACGCAAGCGCACTCCCCCGCTAAAACTCATCCAGCTATTACTGAAGCAGCTTCAGTACAGCGGATGGCAGTTGGTTGGCCTGGGCCAGAACCGAGGTAGACGCTTGCTGCAGAGTCTGCTGCTTGGTCAGTTGTGCAGTTTCAGCAGCGAAGTCGGTATCTTGTACGCGACCCAGTGCAGCACTGGCGTTTTCGTTGATGTTCTGCAGGTTGGAGATGGTGCTGTTGAGACGGTTTTGAGCAGCACCGAGGTCGGCACGAGCACTGTTGATGGTGTCGATCGCGCTGGTGATTGCATCCATGGCGGCCGAGAAGTTGGTTTCCGAAGTAGCGCTGTCGGAACCAACGATGGTGATCGCCGAGTCAACACCCAGGGTAGCAGCGTCGAAGCTGGCGCTCAGAGTCAGGGTGATCTGGTTGTCAGAACCGTTTTCAGCACCGACCTGGAAGGTCATGGTGCTCGCGGTGCCGTCCATCAGGTTCTTGCCGTTCAGGTTGGTGCTGTTGGCGATACGGGTCAGTTCGTCGCTCATCTGCGAGAACTCTTTGTTCAGAGCAATACGGTCATCTGCGCTGTTGCTGTCGTTACGAGACTGGATGGCCAGTTCACGCATACGTTGCAGAATGTTGGTCTGCTCCTGCATCGCGCCTTCAGCGGTCTGCGCCATGGAGATACCGTCGTTGGCGTTTTTGATCGCCATGTTCTGACCGCGGATTTGCGAGGTCATACGGGTAGCGATCTGCAGGCCGGCGGCGTCGTCTTTGGCGCTGTTGATTTTCAGGCCGGAAGACAGGCGGGTCATCGAAGTGGACAGAGCATCGGAAGCCTTGTTCAGGTTCTTCTGAACGTTCAACGATGTGACGTTAGTGTTTACTGTTAAAGCCATGACGAATTCCTCGTTGGTTGGGTACTGCGGCTTCCGGCCCTGGCAACCGCCGGGTGTGGCCTAGAGAACCTTCGTAATAGTTATCGTCGGATTGGGAACTTGCTTGAGGGCTTTTTTCAAAAAATTTGCTAGCAGACTGCCACCCCTTGTGAAACAAGGGTTTAGCCATGGGGGAAGGCCCGAAAAATGGCGTCAATAAACCGCAGAACAATGTCGCGGGCAAAAAAAAGCGCCCCAGGGCAACCTGAAGCGCTATTGGAAGGACGTGGTTCGATCAATCGCGATACAGAATCGCCGAGCCCCACGACAGGCCCACACCGAAACCACTGATCGCCACGCGCTTCCAGTCAGCATCCAGAACATGCTTTTCCAGCAGCAGCGGAATGCTCGACGACACGGTATTGCCGGTCTCGACCATGTCCTTGATGAATTTCTCAGGCTCCCCCTCGAAACGCCTTGCCACGGCATCGACAATCGCCGCACTGCCCTGGTGGATACAGAATGCGTCGATGTCGCTGGCTTGCAATGAGGATTCGTCCAGCAGTTCGTGCAAATGAGCCGGTACTTTCAGCAAGGCAAAGTTGAACACCTGGCGACCGTTCATGAAAAACACCCCGTCGCTGACCTTCAGGTGTGGCGCGCCGGAACCATCGGTGCCGAACTTGGCCTTGCCCAACTGCCAGCTGGCGCCCTCGGCCATCCAGGTAGCCGTAGCGGCATCGCCGAACAACATGGTGGTGTTGCGGTCTTCAGGGTCGACGATTTTCGAATACGGGTCGGCGGTCACCAGCAACCCGTTCTTCAACCCTGCGGCCTCCATGAAGCCTTTCAGGGCATAAATGCCGTATACATAGCCCGAGCAGCCCAGCGATATATCGAACGCCGCCACATGGGTCGGCAACCCGAGCTTGTCCTGCACGATGGCGGCCGTGTGCGGCAACCCTTCTTCATCACCGTTCTGGGTGACAACGATCAACGCGTCGATGGATTCGCGCGAAAGCTGCGGATTGTTGGCAAACAATGCATTCACTGCTTCGACACACAGGTCCGAAGTTTCCTGGTCAGCGTCTTTGCGCGGCAGGAACGCCGAACCGATCTTGCCAAGGATGAACTCTTCATCCTTCTCGAATTTGGCACCCTGAGCGTAGTTATCCACACCAGCGGTCGGCACATAACTCGCTATGCTTTTTATGCCAATCATCATGGCTTCCCGATCATGAACTGCGACTAGGTTCACCCCCGAAAGCTCAGGGGCGCGTCAAAAATGGTTGATTTCCAAGGGCGGACGCCTTATCAGGCGAACGAACAGGCCTCCACTCCGGGGAATACAATACAGTGAAGATGCACTTTATGACCTATGCGTCACGCTGTTTTGTCCTGAAGGGGCATTTTTTCATGACAAACGAAGCCGTGTCATTTCCCACGACGGTATTGGGTGCTGGACAGAAATCTTGAGGATGGCGGTGCAATTGGGCGAGAGCGCCGGCAGGTTTTACCTGCCAGCGTCGATGGCTCGCCTCGAAAGGCGGGGTTATGCCAGCAAGTCGGTCCAGGGTACGTTGCGCACCGGCCCCAGGGCGAAACCAGCGCCTTGCAGCGCCAGGTTACCGTTATAGAACCGATCCTGAGCGAACACCCCGGACCACTTCTCACGCAGCGCCGCACACGCCTGTGGCGTACTCGCCAGCACGCCGGACTGGATAACCTGCACATGCGGCGTCCATACCGTCAGGTAACCGGCCTGGCCGACCCTGAGGCACAGGTCCACATCACCCAAGGCATCGTCGAACAAATCGCTGCCTATGCCGTCAGCCGCTTCGAACAGCTGCTTGGAAATCATCAGGCAGGCAAACGACACCGCCGAACAGTTCTGCTCGACGACCAACCTGTTCATGTAGCCTCTGGCAGTCTTCGGCTCGCCCACGAATGCCGAGCCGACTTCGTCGTTCAAGCCCAGAATCAGGCCCGCCTGGGTGATACGTCCGTCGCGCTCGACCAGCTTGGCACCGACCACGCCGACTTCCGGACGCAAGGCCTGGTTGAGCAGCGATTCGATCCAGTTGACGTTGACCACTTCACCGTCTGCCGCCAGCGTCACCAGATAGTCGCCCTTGGCCTCCTGGCTGGCAGCGTTGATCAATGCGCCCGTCGCCGTGCCTGGTTCGATATCCAACAAGCGAACACGACTTGCCTGGTGCCCCTGCCCCTGGAGCCAGGTACGCAGCACAGCATTGTCTGCCGCGGCGGCGCAGAGCAATACCTCGTAGCGCTGATATCGCGTGCGCTGCAGGACGCTGAGCAGGCAGCGTTGTCGGGTCGTCAGGTCGCAGGCACCGTGGACAATGATCGACACCATGGGGCGCTCGGCAAAGCGGTAGTCGATTTTATGCGTGCCCGGCACGACCGCGCTCACATCGGCCTGATAACCGCGAACCGCCAGATGACGCAGCAATGTCTTGCGTTCATCGGCGTTGTCTTCCACTGGAGGCGCCTGGCAAATCAGCAGAGGCTCATCCAGATGGGCAAGCCCCTCCAGGCCGTCCTGCTCGATAAGACGCAGCAGCAGGTCGAACTCCATCGCGTTCTTGAACTCGCGCGAATAACCGCCGAGTTTCACCAACGTCTCCCGGCGTACCAGCCAATGACGGGCCATCAACGCCGGAGCGCTTTGCAGCAAGTCAAGGTTGAACCCTGGCCGGAAAACATCGGCCAGGGTCCCGTCAGGCTGGCGCTGGAGCTCGTCCATTGCCACGGCCTGGCAATGCGGCGCGGCCAGCAATTCCACACCCGCGCGGAACAGCCCGCCGGGCGTCAATTCATCGCCGGCCTCGGCCATGACCATCCAATCGCAATCGCTCTGGCTGACAACCTGATTGATTTTGTCGATGTAATTGCTTTCGTTGACTTTGACGAAATGCAGGACGTTCTGCGGTGTAGTCTCGCTCGGCAGCTCACCGGTGGTGAACACGACAATTTTGAACGCCCGGCAATAGCCATTGATCACGCTGTCGAAGGTTGCCTGCATCTTGAAGATGTCGGCGTCCAGGTCCAGGATCAAAATGCCAAACGTCGGGCCACCGTTGCGAGCGGCCAGGTATTGGGACACTTTCCGAGCTTCACTGGCACTCGGCTCACGCGCCTCGAGCCAGCGCAGCAATTGACCGGAGCGTGTGACGTCGAACAGCCTCGCGGTATTTTCAAACGCCGCCGCCTTGAGCCGTTGGTCCCAGGTTTGGAGCATTTGCACGTAGCGCTTGTCACCTTTGGCCTGCATGACCTCCAGCAGTTGCTTCACCAGATCCTGGTTGAACGCATAACTCAGGAAAGCCCTCGCCAGCTGTTCATCAAGCGGCTCGGCGCTGGTGTTGCGCTGGGGGCGGGAGAGCTCCTTCTGCCTGAGCATGACGGCTTCCAGCTCTTTCAACTGCACCTGCCCGCTTGGCGCCGCATGCAGCAGGAATTCCAGCGAAGTGAGCACGTCGAAAAAAGCCTGGTTATAGAACGGCATCTCAACGTATTGCGTCGGTTCGAAACGACGGACCGGCTCGCCACGCCGCGAATCCCAGATCGACTCGAACAGCTTCCTGGTCTGTGGCACTGAACGCTCGTCCAGTTTCTTGACGATGGCCTTGGCATAGTCCCGCACCGAGGTATCCGTACCGAAGGCACCGGCCAGGGCCGTGGCAAAACGCTCCTGTTCAGCGACCGCACGCAAGTCCACGGAGCCTGGCGCCGTGGCAACCTGGCTCTGTGGCTTCGCCACGCGGCTACGTTCATGCAGGCCATAAGGAATGTCCAGCAAGCGAACCCTGGCATCCGCCACCACCCCATAGCAATGACCGGCCTCCTGCAACCGCGAATCAAAACCGGCAGGCAACGCAGCGTAACTGCGCCGCAGGGTTTCAGTGCGCGTGAGGGCATTCACCAGGGACGGGCAATCCTCGGCAAAAACGGCCAGCCGGGCTTCGGCCGATGGGCCGGAATAATCCTCACAGCCCTTGCGATCGAGCAAGTAATAGTCGACACGATCGGCATGGGCCTCGAACGCCAGGCTGTAGCCTTGGCAGGCACTGTAGTCAGCGTGCGCTTCCAGGAAATTCAACGCCTGTTCCAGCGCCGGCGGCAGCAGGAAACTCTCGGCTTCGGCTATCGCCAGGTAAGGCGTGGCGACGCGCTCGACGGCCTGGCGAACCTTGTCGCCGAAACCAATGGCCGTGGGCGCGTGCAGGTATTGCACGCCGGGGAACGCTGCCTTGATATCAGCGTCGACCAGGCTCGACGAGTCGATCACCAGTACGGCGAACGAACTGTCGCGGTAATGGCGCAACGCCCGCCGCAGGGCAGTCGACTGGTCGTGAGCGAGTAGCACCAGGGTAAACCGTTCATTCAACGGCGCAGTCGATCCTGTTGGGACATTGCTTTGCATATTCATTCCTTAACAAGTGGGGTGACCGCATCAGCGACACCGGGAGTTTCGTGAGTTGAAACTCTCAATCCGGTAGCCAACCATTGGCCCAGTACTGCAGGTTATCGCCGCGCAAGATAAAGTCGCGCAGCACCACTTCACGTAATTCGTCGCCCATCCGGTAGCTGGCAATCGGATCCGCCAGGTGCATACGGATTGCCTCCAGCCATTCTTCGGTGCTGTTGGTGAGGACCCGGGTACAAGGCAGGTGCCCCCGGTAAGCCTCGGTATCCGAACAAATGACCGGATAGCCGCACGCACCGTATTCCAGCAGGCGAAGGTTGCTCTTGCAGTCGTTGAAGATATGGAACTCCAACGGCGCCAAGGCCAGGTCGAGGTTCAGGCTGGCCAGCTTCGCCGGATAAGCCGCCAGGCTCACGCCCGGATGAAACTCATGGATATAAGGCTTGAGCAAATCGGGGCACATGCCAAAGAACACCCATTCGACTTCGTCGGCCAATTCCCGAACGACATCGGCAATAAGCTCCAGGTCGCCACGGTGGCTGGTGCCGCCGCCCCAGCCGATACGCGGCTTGCTGGAGGTTGCACGCTGGCTTCTGAGCTGGTTCCACAGGCCGGCAGCCAGCATGTTCGGTACCACGCGGATATCGTGATGCATGCTCGACAAAGCATCCGCCAACGGATGAGTGGACACTACCACCCGATCACACAGGCCGATCCCCTGGCGTAGCAAGTCCTCGAGATTGTCCGGCATATTGCGGCGGTGTTCGTTTTTTTCCGGGACCCTGGCGATGTAGTCATCCAATTCGTAGATGCGCATGGCGTTGGAGTAAGTCTTGACTTGAGTGATGTCCTTGAACTTACCCACGTTGTAGCGACCCTGAAGGATGATCACATCCGGTGACTGGCGCTCGATGTCGATGATCGAGGGCGTATCGTAGGCAACACGCCCCACGACTCGCCCAGCCGCTTCCAGTTCGAATAACGGTTGGCTGACGCGGTAATGCCCCACCGCCGAGGTATTGACCGCCAGCCCCAGGATCGAAGGAACGTTGCGGGTGATCAATGGATTCCAGCCGGTGCGTGGTCCGGGCTCGAGGCAGAAGCTTTTGCCGACCAGGGTCAGGTTACGGTTGTAGGCAGGATCGTTGGCAATCCTGGGCAACCAGCGCTGATAGAACGCCTCTTGTTCGAGCTCCAGCCGCTGCTTCCACGAAGGATCGCGACTGGCTTCCACGCCGGACACCAGCACGACATCACTGTAAGGCGTGGTGACGATCAGGTAGCCGTCTTTTCCGACCTGCTGACATAGCTCCAGAGCGTTGATGCGCTGTGTTGTGATCGACTCATCGAACCCACCGGCCTCCTCCAGAACCTGCTTGCGCACCAACAGGCAGTGATCGCCGACAGCGCTCCAGTTCTGTACCGTCTGCAAGCGTTGCATATAGCCGCCAGACGTGACCGATTCGTTGACGAAGGCCCTGCCCGCCAACCCACCCAGCCCCATGATCATGCCGGCGTCGATGACCCGGCCTTGCTGGTTGAGTGTACGAGGCCCCACGATACCGACCTCGGGACGTTGTCCATGATTGAGCAACTCATCCAGCCAGGCGGCTTCCAGCACGATGCAATTGGGGTTGAGCAACAACAGGTATTCACCGCGGGCATGCTGCGCGGCGAAGTTGCGGATCACTGCTTCGCTGCTGCTTTCCGGGTGCAGGAATATTCGCAACTTTTCACTGCCCAGCTCGGCCATGGCCCGCAGCCAATGCTGCAGCTCGGCGTTTTCACTGGCGTTATCGACAATGATGATTTCGTAATGCGGGTACGCAGTCGTGCTGATCAGGCTGTTGACGCAACGCTCCAGCGCGCCCAGGTCATCCTTGACGCTGATGACGATCGACACCAGGGGGCGCTCGGCGAACAGGTATTCGATGCGCGGGACCAACGCCAGTAGCGGTCCTGGGTGAAGCCGGTAAGGCACGCCGATACGCTGTAGATGAGCTTCGATCAGCCGGGCGTTTTGCTCGATGACTTCCGGCAACGACAGCCATTGGGCAAACGAAAACGTCGACTCGACCTGGACTTCAGGAATATGCCCAACGACCTGTGGCCCGTCCGTTTCCACCAGCCGCCAGATCAAGTCATGGGGTGCCAGCTCGCCCAGGCTCGAATCGAATCCACCCGAGGCCAGGAATCGGGCACGCTCGAAAGCCAGTGTCCGACCAACATAGGGATAAGCGCGCATCAGGTCGAGATTGAAGTCAGGTTTGAAGATCGGCTCCACCGACTTGTCATCCACCAGCGCACCTTCATCGCTGTAGAGACAGGCAGCAGCCGGCGAGCTGACAATCCGATCGGCCATGATCAGCAGCGCAGACTCCGTCAAGCGATCGCCGGCACGCAGCAGGTAGAACCAGTCGGCGCCGTCCAGTTGAGGCAACAGCCCATTGAGCTGCTGCGCCCAGTCCGCTTGCAGGCCAAGGCGCAGGACATGGTTGTCCACGGCCTGGCGCCCATTGGACAGCAACAGCACCGATTCGCAGGCATAGGCTTGGGTAGCGATACTCTGCAGGGTAATACCCAGCGCATAAGGATCATCTTGCTCATCGATGATGACGGGAACGATCATCGGTCGATAGGCCCAGCGGGCAATCTGCCGGGACAAGACTTGCTTGCGCAATGGACTGAAACGTCGACATGTCAGCCACTGTGCATAGAGGTCTGCGTAGCTTTCGATGTCCGTGCCGACTTGCGAGCCGATGACGCCCTGGCGAGTCGCAATGACTGAATAGACGTTGATTTCTTCCCACTCGGGCGCCCCTGGCTCCTTGGGCTGCCCCAGCGACTGGTAACGCACCCAGCCACTGGCTGGCGCCGGCTCGCCACTGCGCTGAGCCAGCATTTCCTTGAGCCAGGTCAGCTCTACCGTGGCCGCCTCAACCATCTTGTGCTGACGCTCGAGGCGCTCGGGGTGCAACCGCTGGCCGCTTCCCTCGGCATAAAGCTGGACCAGATTGCCCCGGCGCAACAGGCAGATGAACAAGGCAAAATCGAGGACAGCCTCGAAGCCTTCGCCGGGCCGCGCCAACGCTGGCAGCAGGGCGTCGACATCTGTGCGACGCATCAATGCGCCACTCAAACCACCGAGAATATTACGGGTGGTCTTTTCAAAATACGCCAGCATGTCGTTGCCGTTGAACAACGCATCGAACTGCGTAATGCCCGTATTTTCAACGCGGACCGGCAAGGCATAGTTGTCGGCATCGATTAAATGATGCTTGTTGATCACCAGCGATACTTGCGCATGCTCCTGCAAGATGGCCGCCTGTTGGCTGACGCAGAACGCCAGCAACTGGTCGTCATCGCACAGGAACTTGATGAACTCGCCCCGGGACTCTTCAAGGCAGCGTAACAGATTCTGCTGGAACCCCAGCCGGGTCGGGTTGCGCAGGTAACGCACCGTAACAGTGGAGCCCATGCCAACTTCCTGGACAATCTGCTCGATTGCATCGGTGCGGCAGTCGTCGCAGATGACAATCTCCAGGTTCTCGTAGGTCTGCTCGAGCGCGCTTTGCAAGGCGAGGCGGAAAAAGCGTGGGTGGTACGCGGGGATGGCAATGCTGACAAGAGGAGCTGATTTCACACGCATGGCTCTCAACCGTTGGGCGTCAACTCAGGCGAGAGCAGGACGTCCTGAATCGTATAGAGGAACGGGTCAGGGACCGCTTATAGCGTCACGGTCCCTGTCCTGGATCACATTTTGTTGAACAACCCCAATTGCGCGATCTTGCTGAACGCCAACTGCGACGCCTGCAGCATCGTCTGCTGCAAGGTCAAGCGCGTCATCACTTCGGCCGGGTCGGAATCACGAATCGCCGACTGGGTCTGCGAGTTGGCGAGGACAAAGCTCTGATTGGTATCGCTCTGGGTATCGAGCGACTGGCCACGACCACCGACCGAACTCAATGCACTGGTCAAGTGGTCAGTGCCGCTGGCCAGGTTGCCGATCGCCGAAGCCAGTGACGCATTCAGTTTCTGGATGGCGATGTTGTCGCCATCGGCCGGCGTGCTCAAAGCAGTCCGCAACTGGTTCACGGTGTCCAGGATGTTCTGCGTCTCGTGGGTATTGACCGCGATGCTGAACTGATCGTTGGCGGCCGGGGCACCATTGAGGGTGAAACTCACGCCGGAAGCGGTGGCGACGTTGCCCGCCAGGGTACCGCTGGACACCGGTTTGCTGTCGGCGGTCAGTGGCGCGGCGTACAGGTCGAAATCCGTGGCGCTGGTGAACTTCAGCACCGCCGCCCCCGTCGGAAAGCTGGCGTGGTAGGCCGTCGGATCAGTGATTGCGCTACCGGTGATCTGGGTCGCGGTGGTGTTGCCCGGGCTGCGGGCCGGGGTGAACGAATCGGGTTTGGCAGCCAGGGTGAAGGTATGGCCGGGCAAGACCGTGCCTGCAACATCGCCTGCTTGAAGGTTGACGTTCAAGGTCAAGTCGACACCGCGAAAGCTCACCGTCTGCCCGATCTGGTTACTAGGCTCGATGACCCCGCCCTTGCTGGCTTCGGCGGTCACATCGTTGCCACCCGAGTCGGTGATTTTCAATTGGGTGCCGCTGACGAATTCCACTGTGTACGGCTCGCCACTGCGGAACTGGCTGTTGTAGGTCACGCTGGACGACACTTGGCCGTTGGTCAGTACCACGCGACCATCATCCACCGCCGGCGCAGTCATGGTGACTTGGGTGCGACTGGTGTTGACAGCCTGTTGGAACACTTCCCAGCC
The DNA here is from genome assembly GCF_900115235.1 of Pseudomonas sp. NFACC24-1. Classification (NCBI taxonomy): domain Bacteria; kingdom Pseudomonadati; phylum Pseudomonadota; class Gammaproteobacteria; order Pseudomonadales; family Pseudomonadaceae; genus Pseudomonas; species Pseudomonas sp. NFACC24-1. Next base: position 44,519 of record NZ_FOVS01000009.1, on the reverse strand, counting down.
GGTGCTGTTGGTGGCCATCGACATGGTGTCGCCAATCGGCAGATCCAGGGTCACCTGGTCGCCGTTGTAGCTGTAGGTGCCATCGCCGTTGCGGGTGAACGGTACGACATCGCCCTTGGAACCGGAGAAGATGTATTTGCCGTTTTCATCCTTGGTGTTCATCAGGCTCAGCAACTGATCTTCGATCGACCCCAATTCCGAGGCAACCGCTTTACGGTCCGCGTCGGTGTAGGCGGCGTTACCGGCACTGACGGCCAATTCCTTGGCGCGCTGCAGCACGTTGCCGATGCTGGTCATGACCGCTTCGGTCGTGCCCAGGGTCGCCTTGATGGTGGTGACGTTGGTTTCGTATTGGGAAAGCATCGAAGCCTGGTTGCCCAGTTGCAGCAAGCGCGAGGCGCCCACCGGATCGTCCGCGGCGGTGTTCACGCGCACCAGGCTGCTGGCTTCCTCGCTGGTCTTGACCACCTTGGCGAAGTTTTTCTGGTAGTTCGCAGCCGTGCTTTCGTAGAACTGAGAGGTAGAAATGCGCATGGGCTACGGCTCCTTAAAGGCTGTTGATCAATGTGCTGAAGATTTGCTGCGCCGCCTTGATGATCTGCGAAGACGCGGTGTAGTACTGCTGGAACTTGACCAGGTTGCCGGTTTCTTCATCCAGGTCCACACCCGACAGCGAATCGCGGGCGGTCTTGGCATTGTCCAGGATCGCCCCAGTGGCGGCGCTGTCGAGCTTGCCCTGGGCGGCCTTGGCGCCGACGCCTTCCACCAGCTTGCCGTAGGCATCGTTCAGGGAAATACCCTTGCTGGCCGAACCGGTGTCTACGGTCTTGGCGGTCTGCAAACCGGCCAGGACAGTACCGTTACGGTTGTCCAGGCTACCGGCCTGGCTGAGGCTGACATTGATCGAGGCGCCGTTGGATGGAGCACCGGCAATGGACATGTCGAACGTGACGGTGCGTTGAACCGGCGGCACAGACGAATCCATGATCGGGTTGCCACTGGCGTCCTTGAGCGGAACACTCAGGCTCAAGGTGTTGCTTTCGCCGGGCTTGATCGTGCCATTGCTGATCTGGACACCTTTGGCATCGAGCAATTGATAAGCCTGGCTGGTGCCATCGGCGGACGTCGCGCCGAACACCACCTTGACCGGCATGGAGTTCTTGATGCCGTTCTGGATGATGGTCGTGGTGGCTGCGTCGTAGATGTCCAGCTTGGTGGTCATGCTCGGCTGGCCGCTGGCCGGGATGGTCAGTGTGCCGCTGCCCCCCGGCACGATGGCGGCGCCCAACGGCGCGGCAATCGCCAGCCGCTTGGAGTCGGTCATCTCGGTCTTGATGTTGGTCGCCGCGTTGCGGGTCGGCGTGAGCTTGAACGAGTCGCCGGCGACGGCGGTGCCGTTGGCGAACGTCATCGAAAAACCGTCGATCACCGGAGGTGGCGTGGTCGCGGTGTTGAACGCGCCCATCGAGGTGCCGTCCGGCAGGCGCTGGACGGTGTAGTCCGTGCCGCTGGTGAACGTCACCTTGTAGTCGTTGGTGGTCAGTTTGCCGGAGTCTTTGATGGCGATGTTGAAGTTGCCGGAGCCGGCGCTGTTGTTCAACGACGCAACGCTGCGCTGGCTGATCTGCGTGGCGCTGTTGATGTTAGTGAACAAGTTGGAGCCGAAGGCCCCGTTCATGTCGATGCCCGAGGCCTGGACACTGTTCATCTGGTCGGCGACCACCAGGGCCACGCGCCCCAGCTCGTTCATGGCCGGGTCGAGCACGGTACTGCGGTAACGCATCAGGCCGCCGATCTCGCCGCCGGTGAGCACCGACGTCAGGTCCATGGAGCTGGAACCGCTGTTGAGCTGGATGCCCATGCGCCCCGGATCGTTCTTGTCCGGCACCGCTTCCAGGGTATTGACGATGTTGCCCATTACCAACGGCTGACCGGAACCCAGGTAGATGTCCAGGCTGCTGCCGTTCTCGACAACCTGTGTGCCGGTGAAGGTCGACAGTTGGCGAATGGTTTCGCTGCGGGCATCGAGCAGGTCGTTGGGGGCGCCACCGGCGTTGGAGACTTCGGAAATTTTCTTGTTCAACTGCGCAACGGTGGCCGCCAGGTTATTGACCTGGTCGACCATGTTCGACAGGTTGCCATTGATGTTCTGGCTCTGCTCCGTCAACTGGTTGGAAATCGAATTGAAACGGTTGCTCAAGGCCTGGGCATCGCTGAGCAGCAACTGCCGGGATGCATCATCACCCGGCTTGGCGTTGACGTTCTGCACCGAGGCAAAAAACTTGGTCAGTGCGCCGTTGAGGCCGGTGCCGCTGTCCGACAGCAGGGAGTCGAGCGGCGTGATCTGCCCTTGGTAGGCCGCCGCGTCACTGTTGAGCGACGTGGTGGTTTTCAGTTGTGCTTCAAGGAAGGCGTTATACACCCGGCGCACATCGGCCAGGGTCGTGCCGGAACCAATGAACACGTTGCCGTACTGGTTCGAGGCCTTGGTGGTCTGCACGGTCTGCTGACGCGAATACCCAGCGGTATCGACGTTGGCAATGTTGTTACCCGTGGTCACCAACGCAGTCTGGCTTGCTGACAGACCCGACATCCCTATATTGAGCAAACTCATGGTTCAGACCTTATAAAGTCGTGGTGGCGCCTGCAGAAGCGTAGTTTTGGTAACTCGTCATCTGCCGGGCTATGTTCGAAATCTTGCTGGCGTAGTGCGGGTCGGTGGCGTAACCGGCCTTCTGCAATTCGCGTACAAACTGTTCGGGGTTATCGGCCGACTTCAGCACATCTTGATAGCGGCTGTTGCTTTGCAGCAGGTTGACCAAGTCATGGAAACTGTCGCGGTACGAGGCGTAGGAACGGAACTCGGCCGTCTCCTTGACCATCGCGCCATCGCGGAATTCGCTGGTGATCGCCCGTGCCGAATCGCCCTTCCAGTTGGCGCTGGCCTTGATGCCGAACAGGTTATGGCTGCTGCTGCCATCGGGCTGGCGCATCACCGACTTGCCCCAACCGGTTTCCAGGGCAGCCTGGGCCACCAGGTAACGAGGGTCGACACCGATGCGGTCGGCAGCTTCCTTGGCCATTGGCAGCATGGCGTTGACGAATTCATCGGCATCGCGGAAGGCCTTGCGCGCCGGTGCCAGCGGTGGCTGGGCCACGGCGCGACCATAGACCTGCATGTCCCCTTTCGGCTCGGAAGCCTTGAGCGCGGCCAGCCAGTCGCCATTGGCCAGTTCGCCGGTGGTCGGCTTGATGGCGGCGATGGCGCGATCCGGCAGCAGGTTCTGCGCAGGGACATCGGCATTGGCCGAGGCCGAAGGCACCAGCCCGGCGAGCAGGCGGTCGGCCAGTTTTGGCGGAAGGGCCAGGCGACGCTGATTGAGCAATTCCATGTCGTTGCGGTGGACGCCCTCGGCGCCTTGCGGCGCACTCACGGCCCGCGAAGCCCACAACGGACGCTGGCCATTGGTACGCGACAACGGACCGTCGGTGGGCAAGGTCCCCGCCGCCACTGGCGTCGGGACCGGCGCCTTGGCGACCTTGTCCAGGGCCTCTTGCTGCTTGGCCGCCGACAACGTCGCCGCCTCACCGGGCGCCAGTGGCTTGTTCTTCGACATCTGGCGCAGCAGCACATCGGCCAGGCCGATACCGCCGCCTTCGCGGGACATGGAAACGGCCAATTGCTGGTCGTACATTTCCTGGTATTGCTTGGCTTCCGGCGTGTTCATCGGGTTGTCCTTGCCCAAGGCCTCGGTGGCCGAACGCATGGACTTGAGCATCTCGCCAAGGAACAGCGACTCGAATTCCTGCGCCACTTTACGCAGGTTGCCGTCGCTGTTCTTGTCGCCGACCTTGAGCTGGTTCAGGCGATTCAGGTCCGAGTAGGAACCCGAATCCCCGCTGATCAAAGCGCCCTTGCGCATATCCATGACTCGCCCCTCAAATCACGATCAGGTCGGCTTGCAACGCGCCGGCCTGTTTCAAGGCTTCGAGAATGGCCATCAAGTCGCCCGGCGCCGCGCCGACCTGGTTCACCGCCCGGACGATCTCATCCAGGGTCGTACCCGGGCCGAACTTGAACATCGGCTTGGCTTCCTGCTCGGCATTGACCCGCGAACGCGGGACCACGGCGGTCTGGCCGTTGGACAATGGCCCAGGCTGGCTGACGATCGGGTCTTCGGTGATGGTCACGGTCAGGCTGCCGTGGGTCACGGCGGCCGGGGAAACCTTGACGTTCTGGCCGATGACGATGGTGCCGGTACGCGAATTGATGATGACTTTCGCCACCGCCTGGCCCGGATCAACCTCGAGGTTCTCCAGGATCGACAGATAGTCGACTCGCTGGCTCGGATCCAGCGGCGCGGTGACACGGATCGACCCACCATCGATGGCCTGGGCCACACCTGGGCCGAGCATGTCGTTGATCTTGTCGACGATGCGCTTGGCGGTGGTGAAGTCGGAACGGTTGAGGTTCAATGTCAGGCTGTTGCCCTGGTTGAAACCGCTCGGCACCGCCCGTTCCACCGACGCACCTCCGGGAATGCGACCGGCCGACGGAACGTTGACGGTGATCTTCGAACCGTCGCGTCCCTCGGCATCGAAACCGCCCACCACCAGGTTGCCCTGGGCGATGGCGTAGACGTTGCCGTCGATACCCTTGAGCGGCGTCAGCAGCAACGTACCGCCACGCAGGCTCTTGGAGTTACCGATGGACGAAACGGTGATATCCACTTGTTGACCGGGCTTGGCGAACGCCGGCAGATCGGCACTGACCGACACCGCTGCAACGTTCTTCAACTGCACGTTGCCAGAGCCGGCCGGCACCTTGATGCCGAACTGCGACAGCATGTTATTGAAGGTCTGTAGGGTGAACGGGGTCTGGGTGGTCTGGTCGCCGGTGCCGTTCAGGCCCACGACCAGGCCGTAGCCGATCAACTGGTTGGAGCGCACACCGGAAATGCTGGCGATGTCCTTCAAACGCTCGGCCTGAGCGGTAAAGGCTGCGGACATCACTAGAGCACCGATCAACAGCTGCTTAAGATTCAACTGGGCCACCTAGAAAGGGAACTTCGGGCTGAGGAAGAAACGGTCGAACCAGCCTGGCTGACTCGCATCGGCAAAGGCACCGGTGCCCGAATAGGTGATGCGCGCATCGGCCACACGGGTGGACGAAACGGTGTTGTCGGTGGCGATGTCGTCGGCGCGAACCATGCCGGCGATGCGCACCAGTTCGTCACCGGTGTTGAGGGTCAGCCACTTCTCGCCGCGCACGACGATGATGCCGTTGGGCAACACATCGGCGACGGTCACGGTAATCGAGCCGGTCAGGCTGTTGCTCTGGCCGGACTTGCTGTCGCCCTTGGTGGCGCGGTCAGCGTTGTACCCGGCGTTGAGGCTCAGGTCGCCGCCACCGACCGGGTTGTTGGTGGTCAGGCTGGAGCCGAACAACGAGGTCAAGCCGACGCTGGTCTCGCTGGTCTTGTCGATCTGCGAGTTGGCGTTCTTGCTGGCCTGAGTGCGCTCGTTCAGGGTGATGGTGATGATGTCACCGACCCGGAAGGCCTTGCGGTCGCTGTACAGGTTCTGCTCGAAGCCGGCCTGGTAGATCGAGCCATTGTTGGCGGCAGCCGGCAACGGCGTGCGCGGCAACACCGGAGCGTAATACGGGTCATTGGGCCTGGGTGTCGGCGCGACACAGCCCGCGAGTGCGGTGATGCCACTCAGTGCCAGAACAGATACGAAGCGTTTCATGACCCTACCTCTTGGTGTTGCAGGCGACCCTGGGGCCGCCCTGTCTACGTAATGACGGGCGTTGTGACGATTACAGATTCTGCGTAACGAACGAGAGCATCTGGTCGGCGGTGGAGATCACCTTGGAGTTCATCTCGTAGGCACGCTGGGTGGTGATCATGTTGACCATTTCCTCGACGGTGCTCACGTTGGAGGTTTCCAGGGTGTTCTGCAGCGTGGTGCCGAAACCGTTCAGGCCCGGGGTGCCGACTTGCGGCGCGCCACTGGCAGCGGTTTCCAGGAACAGGTTGTTGCCCACCGCTTGCAGGCCGGCCGGATTGATGAAGTCGGCGGTCTGCAGGTTACCGATCACCTGGGCGGCCGGGTTGCCCGCCACGGTGATGGACACGGTGCCGTCACGGCCCACGGTAAAGGTCTGCGCATCGTTCGGAATGATGATCGCCGGCTCCAGGGCGAACCCGCTGGCGTTGACGATCTGGCCGTTGGAGTCGAGGTGGAACGTACCGTCACGGGTGTAGGACGTGGTGCCGTCCGGCTGCAGGATCTGGAAGAAACCGCGACCGTCGATGGCCATGTCCAGCGGCTGCTCGGTGGTCTGCAGGCTGCCGGCGTTGAAGTTCTTCTGGGTGCCGACAATGCGTACACCGGTACCCACTTGCAGGCCCGACGGCAATTCGCTGTCCTGGGTCGACTGGGCGCCAGGCTGGCGCTTTACCTGATACAGCAGGTCCTGGAACTCGGCGCGGTCACGTTTGAAACCCGTGGTCGAAACGTTCGCCAGGTTGTTGGAAATGGTCGTCAGGTTGGTGTCCTGGGCGGACAGACCTGTTTTGGCAACCCATAGAGCCGGAAGCATTCGATTCTCCTCGTACGCCTGTTTTTCGGCGCAGCGCTGTAATTAATGATTAGATCTGCAAGACCCGAGCCATGGCTTCATCGCCTTCTTTGGCGGTGTTCATCATCTTGACGTGGAGCTCGAACTGCTTGGCCAAAGCCAGCACCGAAGTCATTTCATCCACGGCATTGACGTTGCTCGCCTCCTGGAAACCCGACACCAACTGCACGTTGGCATCGATGGGCGCCGGCTGGCCGTCCTTGGTACGGATCGAGCCATCCAGGCCCTTGGTCATGTTCTTGAGGTCCGGGTTGACCAGCTTGATGCGGTCCACTTCAGCCATCACCCGCGGGCCTTCACCCATGGCGCGAATGCTGATGGTGCCGTCCTGGCCGATTTCGATTTTCTGTTCCGGCGGCACGGCGATCGGACCGCCGTTGCCCATCACCGGCATGCCGTTGCCGGCCCGCAGTACGCCCAAGGCATCGACATTGAGGCTGCCGGTGCGCACGTAGCTTTCACCGCCGTCGGGGTTCTGCACGGCCATCCAGCCCGGCCCGCTCACCGCGACGTCGAGGTCACGACCGGTTTCCACCAGCGCGCCCGGGGTGAAGTCAGTAGCGGGACGCTCGGACAGGGCAAAGGCCCGCGCCGGAAAGCTGTCGCCGAACACCGGCATCGAGCGCGCCTGCTCCAGGTCTTTCTGAAAACCATTGGTGGAGATGTTCGCCAGGTTGTTGGCATGGGCCCGTTGCGCCAGGGCGTTCTGGCTGGCGCCGGTCATTGCCACATAAAGGTACTTGTCCACTGTCGTTCCTCTGCATGCCGGACGTTTGCCGTCCACTGCTGTGTTGCACAGCCTCAAGCAATTTGCAGACCAACTTCCCCTAGATGCCACGCAGGCCTGTAAACAAAGGGCTTGAGGGGGTTGGTGGGCTTGTGGAGATGTATCGAAGACGAAAAACCGGCGCAGTTATGCCGGTAAGTGGCAAGTGTCGACCCTTACCCCCCAGGGGCGGCTGGGTGCACTCCCCTGCCGCCTCTGAGGTCTGCGTCAGTCAGGCATCCACCCCTTGATCCATTGCGCCGCATAGGCATCGTCGAAGACCCAGTTGTCCAGCACTTGCTCGCGCAGTCGCGCGGCTTGGCGCCGTGAGGCTTGCCGGTCAGCCAAGTGATCACGAATTGCCTCCAGCCATTGCTCCCGGCTGTCAGCCACGCGCGTGATGGCGAGATCACCCGGGTAATCGGCGGTATCGCTGCCGATCACGCTGTAGCCGCAAGCGCCATACTGCAGATGATCCAGCGAACTTGCGCCTTCGCCTGCCTGGCCGAAGCCCCGAGGCGCGAGGACAATATCCAGATTGAGGCTTGCCATGACATCGGGATTGTCGTGAACGTCATCATGAACCTCGCTGGCGAGCGGTCGCAGATACGCTGGCACATCACCCCACAGTACCCACTCCACCTGACCGGCCAGCGCTTGCATCAGCTCGATGATCAACGGCTGAACGAAGGGCTGCGCCGGGTCGATATCGCAGCCTATGCGAGGAATGTCAAACGTCTGGCGCACATTGGGGAGGTTGCGCCATCTGCTATCCAGACGCGTTTCAAGGACGCGAATATCGCGGTGCAGTCCGGCACAGGCTTGAGCCATCGCAGGCGTCGCCACAATGATGCGGTCGACCAGGCTTGCCGCTTGTTGCAGTGAAGTCGCCCACCCAGGGATCGCTGGCGTCAATGCATCCAACTCAAGGACCTTGAAGGCTTTTGAGAGGGTATTGATGCGCTGCATCTGCTCCAGACGCAGCGGGTCGGCCTGATGCTGGAAGACAATGATATCGGGGTTGTAGCGCGCAAGCGTCGTTGCCGGTAACAGGCTACTGCTGATGCAACCTTCGATTTTGCCGCAGTCACGCAAAGCAGTGAACGGCTCGACAACTCGCAGATTGGCGGCTTTTGCCGACTTCGCAGGATGTACCAGCACTACCGGAAGCGGTCGCCAGGACAGCGGGCGCCAGGTCAACTCGTTGATAGCTTCCAGTTCGAAGCCGGAACCGCGCAACGACAGGTTGCTGTTGTAGGCGGGATCATTGGCCAAGACGCTCAACCATTTGCTCAAGGCCTGCTCTTGTTCCATGGCGAAGCGTTGCTGGTTGAGTGGGTCCTTGCCGACGCTTGACCAGGTCGCCTCACCCTCATGCAAGAGCACGGCATGGGGTGTCCAGACATTCAGGTAGCCAAGGTTCGCCACCTTCAGGCACAGGTCCAGATCGTTGCAGGTGACTTGGAACTGCGCGTCGTCCATACCACCAGCTTCCAGATAGATCGCTGTGCGGATCATCAGGCAGGCCGCACTGACCGCACTGCTGTTCTGGTCGACCAACAGGCGCTGCATGTAACCGCCGCCGTTGGCAGCCTGATCGATGAAAGGGCTGCCGGCGGGGCCGCGCAGGCCAGTGATCAGGCCTGCATGCTTCACGGTGCCCGCCGGAGTAATCAGCTTGGCGCCGACGACCCCAACTTCCGGGCGCAAGGCGTGATTGAGCAACTCGTCCAACCAATCTTCGCGAATGATTGCCGTATCGTTGTTCAACAACACCAGGTACTCGCCGCGCGCACGGCTGGCCGCCAAATTGTTCATAGCGCTGAAGTTGAACGCAGAGGAGAAGCGGATGACATGGATCTTGTCACCGCCAATCGACTCCATCTCGCTCAGCCAGGTGAGCGCCTCTTCGGTCTCGCTGCCATTGTCGATCAGAATGATCTCGAAATAGGGGTAGCGGGTCTTCGACAACAGGCTGTCCACGCAGCGCTGCAAGAGTGGCAACTGGTCCCGGGTAGGAATCAGGATCGACACCAAGGGCTGCTGATCATGACCGTACTTGATGTGGTAATGGCGGGTCGGTTCCTGCAGGACCCTGGCGTTCGCGTAGCCGCGATTGTCCAGGTGCCGTTGCAGGGCAAGGCGCTCATCCGGGTTATCGACAAGGAGGGGTGTGTTGCTTGCCACAAGCGGTTCGCTCAAGTGGGCAATGCCGTTCATGCTACCGCTTTCGATCAGTCGCAGGATCAAGTCCAATTCAAGTGCTGCGGGCACTTGCGGGTCGTAACCGCCAACCTCCAGCGCCAGCCCGCGACGGATCAGCCAATGGCTGGCCATGGCCAATGGCAGGCTCAAGAGGTAGTCGAGGTTGATATCAGGTCGAAAAATCGCTTGAGCACCATTCTCCGAGCGATACATGCCATCGCAATAGATCATTCGGCAGCCATCGGCACCCGGTAGCTCCAGATCGAGCATCAACGTGCCGGCGGGCAGGACCTCATCGCCAGCCGTCAGCAGCATGATCCAGTCGCTGTCGTCTGCCTGCAGAATCTCGTTCAGTTCGAAGGCCCCCGGGTTGACACATGTCAGCCAGTGCAGGCTGTCGGGCAGATTGACAGGCGATGGCGAGGTGCTCAGGACCACCATGCGCAAGCTGATCGATGAGCGTGATCGCCACAACGCAAGACTTTCCAGGGTATCGCTCAAGGCATTGAAATCGCCCAGGGGATCGCGCACCAACAGCGTCAGGCTGGTTTGTCCGCTGAGTTGTTGACGACGCTTGTCGACAAGTTGCTGCTGGATCGGCGTCAGTACGCGGTTACGCAGCCAGTCCTTGACGGAAGGTACGCGGACATCAATGGCATGCTGGATGGCAGCTTGCTGAGTGATATCGATGAAACGCTCCAACTGAGGCCAAAAGGCCTTTTCAAGGTCCAGCCAGCGCCTGCGCGCCTGCATCACGGTTGCGCGGGCGCGCTCCAGTCCGCCCACCTCGCCATAGAGCGCCGAGCCCGCATCACCAAACTGCTCGACGAAAGGCTGGGTCTTGACGTGACCGCCGGGCATGTAGATAACCGGGCAGCCACAGAGCATGGCTTCGGTGCACGTCGCTGAGATCTCGTAACTGTAAAGCGTTGAAGCGGTTCGGAAAATCTGCGCCAGCTCGGCCAGGGTCTTGGGGTTGGCCATGCTCAGGACTTCGATATCGTCCGGCAGCAGCGAATAGTCGACCTTGGTCTTGTCGAAGCGGTGCAGATACAGGTAGTTGCCACTACGCTGCACCGGCTCGGTTGGCGGCGAAAACAACTCCGAGTCGATGACGGGCAACAGGAGCAAGTTGCTGCTCTGGCCGTCACCGCCAAAATCCTGGGTGTAATAAAAGAACAGGTCTGACTTCTGCACGCTGATCGCACGGCCGGTGAGAAAGCCTTCGCGATTGAGGAGATAACGCGCCACGATTGGAGCGCCAACCGGGTTGCCGTCCATCACTTCGGGATAGACCGCAATCGGCGCCAAGCCGATTGACCGATGGTGCCGCCGCACTTCATCGGTCAGGATCGGCGTGCGCAGTTTCGGGTTGACCTGGCATGGGGTGACATAGGCCTCGTAGCCGGACAGGTTCAGGACGTGGCACAGGTAGTGCAGCACGCATACCCCCGAAGAGGTCTCCCGATAGTTAGGGGCACCAATGTAGTAAGGGTGACGCGGCTTGCCATGCACGGATGGGGTGATCATATGGTTGCCTTGGGGCTGGAGGGCTGCTCACAAATGACGAAGACACTGGCGCACAGGTCTGGATAGACCATCCCCAGCGCATGGCAGGCATCCATGAAGCGATCATCGATCAATTGGGTTTCCAGGGCCTTGTCCAGCTGGAAGTTGGCCAATGGCTTGAAGAACACCCCGCCACGGTGACTCACTTGCCAACCGGCGCTGCGTACTTCGTGATCGAGGGTGTCGAGGGTGTAGGTGATCCGGTGGCCATGCAGCCGCTCGCCTTCGGTCACGGCACTGTTGTGTTCGATCAAGCCCATCTTGACGGCGATCTGCCGCGAAGGGGCATTGGCGTTCGGTACGGCGATGAACAGGCGACCGCCGGGAGCGAGCCAGTTCCGCACGCGCTTGAGCACCGCCTGGCGGTCGTCGAGGTGCTCCAGGGTGTGGATCAGGAAAATGTTATCGAAGCGCGGCTCCAGCTCGGCCTCTTCAAAGGTACTGCAGACGAACTTGACGCCTGAGCCGACCTTTTTCCGGGTGACGTCAATCAGGTCGCTGGCCGCCTCGATGACCGTCAGGTCGGCAAAGCGCTCTGCGAACAGTGTCGTAAAAGCCCCCTCGAAGCAGCCCATTTCCAGGGTCGGTCCCTCCGCCAGCCAGGGGCCGAAGCTGTCCAGCATGTAGCGTCGCAGGCGCGCATCGAAGTCGTAGAAGTAGCTGCGATGAGCGTTATCCTGAAACTCTTTGTTGTAATCACGTACGGACATGGCGTTATTCCTGGCTTTTCCTGTAGAAACGATGTTCTTCAGGTTGGTACCACTCATGGAGGGTCGAGGGAGTACGGGCATACCACCCCAGCAGTTGTTGCATGCTCGGTGTTTGCGAGCGGCAGAAGTCTTCGCCCAAAGCTCGGCAATAATCGAACTGCGGTTTGAAATAGCTTCGCGTGAAGGTCAATGTCAGGCAGCGTCGTGGCTGGTCGGTACGATTGACGCCGGCGGCATGCCAGATACGTGAGTCGAACAAGTAGATCGAACCGGCGCTGCCCAAGGCCTTGCGGGCCTGAGCCTCGAATACCTGAGGGTCGGGTTTTTCAGGAGCGGAGTGCGAGCCTGGCAGAAACAGGGTTGCGCCGTTGTCGATGGTGAAGTCGTCGAGCAATACCAGCGCCTGGGCCATCTGCATGGACTCGGCTGACCAGGAACGCACGTCCCGGTGCACGTTACGCACGTAGGCATCAGTGCTGTTCAGGTTGTTCAGGCCGCCGAACGAATTGAGAATCGCAGCACCGCCCAGCATATGCCGCAGGACGTCGACGATCCCCCATTCGGCGAATCGATCGAGCAATTCGACGAAACGGGTGTCTGGCGCAAGTATATGGTGCGCGGTCTGCTCGGTTCGCTGAGTGATACCGTTCTCCAGTTGTACCCGACGGCAACGGTCTATGGCACACGCCAGGTCTTCACGCAGCTGGTCAAGCAACGGATCGGTAATCAGCGAGGGCAGGCAGACGTAGCCGTTCGCTTGCAGCTCCTGCAAGATCGGATTCACAGGCTGTCCCCCCGCGCAGCTTGCCATGCGCGATACTCCTCGGCGCTCACGCCAAGCATGATGCGATCCCAACGCTGGCCCTTGCGGTAGTACCACTGGCGCTGTACGCCCTCGATGACCCAAGGGGTCTTGCGCGTGTAGGTCGCCAGCGACGCTGCGTTGTACTCGATGATGGTGGTCGAGAGACGACTCAGGCCCAGTTCGTCGAAGGCATAGCGCATCACCGTGGCGATCACGTCGGTGCCGTGGCCTTGGCCGCGCAGGGAGGGATCACCGATCATCATGCCGTGTTCGGCTGTGCGGTTTTTCCAGTCGATACCGACCAGGTTCGCCGTACCGATCAGGCCATGGCCCGGGACCTCTATACCGAAGCGCTGGTTGAGCGAGTCGTTCTTGAGACCCAGCAGCCAGTCCCGTTGTGCTTCCCGCGATGTGGGGAAATGCCAGCCACCCAGCAGACTCCAGAGGGCTTCGTCGTTGGACCACTGATGCAACAGCGGCAAGTCCTCGAGCTCCAGCGCCCTGAGCAGGATGCGTTGACCTAGAATGCTCATGATTTCCCCGTGTTCTGAAGGATGGCGTCGGCGAGACGATTCATGTCATCGACGTTGTATCGCTGGTCGATCGGCAGCGGCAGCAAGCACTGTGCCCAATCCTTTTCTATGGGCGGCGCCGTTGGGCTGCTCAGCACTTCACGCCAATAGCTGGGTACATAGATGTGTTGGTCCAGCAGTTGAGCGTGTAGCCGGAGCGCCGTCTCGGCGGACTTGACCAGCAGCGGGTAACACAATGCAGCAACGGGCTGCGCGGGCCAGACGGCAAAGCGGTTGAGGTGGTCCAGGCGCCCGCGCAAATGCGCCAGGTTGTCTATCCTGCGCCTGGCAACTTCGTGGTAATCGATACTGTCGAGCAGGCGCGCGGTACTGGCGGCCATGGCCTTGATGCCATCGCTCTCCAATGCCTGTTCCAATGCCTGGAAGCTTGCATAGTGATGTTGCGGAGGGTCTTCAAGACGCCCCAGCAGCGCGGCAAAACGCCCCTGCGAGCGACTGGTCGGCGCTTGCGGCAGATCAGCGGGCGCATTGGCCAGCCAGCCACCATCGGCAACGCCGACGAACTTACGGGGTGAATACAGGGTTGCAATCCCAGGCTGCGGCCGGGAAAACAGCGCTTGGGAATTATCCACGATCAATTGCTCGCCGTAGCGAACAGCGAGTACTTGGCCGATGTAGTCGGCCTTGAGTCCAAAGTAATCGACGAACAGCAATGCTTCATCGGCTTGCAGGGCAGGGAAGTCCGGCAGCTCAAGCCGTTCGGTCAATGCATAGCGCAACACCTCGATGCCGGATCCGCGCAGCACGTCCTGCATGACATCGCAGATGTAAAAAGGCAAATGAACCCGGCGCAGGCTGCGCGCCATTACCAGAGCCTTGAAGGCCGAGCGGGCCGAGTTGAAGGCAACGGCCTGCGGGTAAGGATTATGTCCTTTACGCAGTTCCAGTTCGAAATAACCGCCGATGGCTTCAGGCACGGACAATTTCTCCACCTTTTGCCCAGGCCCCCACGGTCTGCGCGTCGTTGTACATCAAGACGTCGAGAATCGACAGGCCGGGCACGAAGGGTTGTTCACGCCCTCCCTGCCGGTAGTCGGGCAAGGTCGCCTTGAGCAACTCAAGGGTAATACCAACCTGTTGGAATACCTCGGCCTGGTAGAGGTGACCGCCATTGACAGGATTGAGGTAGTGAGTGCCGGCGCAGGCCTGGACCACTTCGAGTACCCGATCCTGGGCTTTGCTGTCCGCGCAAATCGACAGATCGCTGGAGCGCATGATCGGTGTTTGCAACCCTATCAGCGCGCAGCAGGCTCGCAGGATTCGTTCGTTGAGCTCGGCAATGCTCGAAGCCGGTTCGACCAGCAGCGCTTCCAGCCACGCCAGCAGGTACGGAGCGTGGGGCGCGCGGCGATAGGCGAAACTCAGCTTGTTGAGGATATCGCCAGGATCGAACGTCTCGGCAATACGTTTTTCCATGATCTGCTGAGTGTGACTGCCCTTGCTCAGTGGTACACGGAACCACTTCGGCTCCTGCTCCAGCAGATAACGGTTGCGTTCGATCCAGCCGTTCTTGATGAACTGCACATTGTCGTAGATGACAAAACAGTCGACAGCGGCGATCAGCTGGAAATAACCCAGGTATGGCAGGAAATAAGGTTGCATGAGCGCAACCCGGTACTGCTCGTCAGCTGCCGGGGCGCACTTCTTCGAGGTATTGGCCTGGCTCATGCCACCCGGGCCCTGAGCAGTACCTCGATGATTCGCGCCTGGGTCTGCGGATCGAGATCCGGATAGATCGGCAGGCAAAGTACCTGGCGGGACACGTTGTAGGCATTGCCCAATTGGGAGAGGTCCGAACTGGGAAGACCGCGATACATTGGAAACTCGCATATCAGCGGGTAGAAATACCGGCGCACGAGAATGTTTTCTGCGCGATAGCGGTCGTACAGCTCATCCCGACTCACCCCGAACCGCTCACCATCGACCAGGATCGGACAATAAGCGAAATTCCAGTCCAGCCCCTGCGGTTGCTCCAGCAGGCTGATACCGGGAATGCCCTCCAGGGCGCTCCGATAATACTCAAACACCTTTTGCCGACGGTTCAGGGCCTCATCGATGTAGCGTAACTGCAGCACTCCGAACGCCGCCTGCAGTTCGTTCATCTTCCCGTTGATACCGGGAGCCATGACCGTGACTTCATCGGCGAAACCGAAATTCTTCAGGTAATCGATACGCTGCTTGATTTTTTCGTCACGGCAGATGATGGCGCCGCCTTCGAATGTATTGAAGACCTTAGTGGCGTGGAAGCTGAGGATCGACAGGTCGCCGTTGTTGAGAACGCTTGCGCCGTTATGCCGGACCCCGAAGGCATGTGCGGCGTCATAGATAACCTTGAGTCCGTAGGTATCGGCGACGGCCTGGATGCCCTCGACATCACAGGGAATGCCATAGCAATGGACCGGAAGAATCGCCGATGTCGCCGGAGTGATGGCCTCGGCGATACGCCGTGGATCGAGGTTCTTGGTCACTGGGTCGATGTCCACGAACACTGGCTTGAGGTTGTTCCACAGCAGCGAGTGGGAGGTGGCCACGAACGAATAAGGCGTCGTGATGACTTCACCCGTAATGCGCAAGGCCTGGAGCGCGGTCACCAAAGCCAGGGTACCGTTGGAAAACAGCGACAGATGCTCGACCCCGAGGTATTCGGCCAACTCCTGTTCCAGTTGTTGGTGGAAGGGTCCGCCATTGGTCAGGCGCTTACTGTCCCAGATTCGCTGCAGGTAAGGCGTGAACTCTTCCAGAGGAGGTAGCAGCGGGCTGGTAACGGTAATGGAATCGGCCATGGGTACACTACTCGGGTGACTGAAAAATGGCACACGGCTCGGGAGCTCCTCTGACGCGGCGTTGCATCGCGGTCTATATCGGCGGGCTGCAACGCCATGAAACCGACAGCTGACTCTTGATGTGGAGGTACCCCAGCAAAAAATCGGCCAACTCCCGGTGACCCCGATAATCGGTTGCCTTACGGTGCGTCTTTACCGACCTCATACTCACGCAACTTGTTGGCGATAGTTGTATGGGAGACCCCCAACCGCTTGCCCAATTGCCGGCTGCTCGGGTGCTCGGAATACAGGCGCTCCAGCACGGCTTTCTCGAAACGCCCAACGATCTCGTCCAACCCGCCTTCAAGGGAAAAATCGCCAAGGGGCTGGCGCACGCCGTAGTCCGGCAGGCGGATGTGCTCAGCCTTCACCTTCCCGCCGTCGCACAGGGAAACAGCCTGGAACAGCACGTTTTCCAGCTGTCGGACATTGCCCGGCCAATGGTAGTGACTGAGGCGGTCCATCGCCGCCGGGGCCAGCTTGGGCAGTGCACAACCGATCTGGCGGCTGGCCTGGTCGAGGAAATGTTCCACCAGCGGCTCCAGGCCATCGAGGCATTCGCGCAGGGGTGGGATGTGCAAGGAAAGCACGTTCAAGCGGTGGTACAAATCCTGACGGAATTCGCCCCGGGCACAGAGTTCGGACAAGTCGACCTGGGTGGCGCAGATCACCCTGACGTCCAGGTACACCTCTTCATCGCTGCCGACACGACGGAAGCAACCGTCCTGCAGGAAGCGCAGCAATTTCACTTGCAGGCGCGGGCTCATCTCCCCGACCCCATCGAGGAACAGCGTTCCCCCCGCGGTCAGCTCCAGCAGGCCGAGCTTGCCTTCGGCCCGGGCGCCTTCGAAGGCCCCCGGCCCGTAGCCAAACAGTTCGGTCTCGGCCATGGACTCGGGCAGCCCGGCGCAGTTGAGTGCCATCAATGGCGATTGCCCGCGCGGGCTCGCCAGGTGACAAGCGCGGGCCAGCAATTCCTTGCCTGTGCCGGTTTCGCCTTCTATCAATAGCGGCGCGTCCAGCGGGGCCATGCGCCGGGCCTCACGGACCACCGCCGCCATCACTTTCGAACTCTGGAAAATACTGTCGAAGCCGCGCAACTCCTGCTTGCGCACGTTATAGATCCGCTCGCCCACCCGATCGGCCCGGTGCAGCGTCAGCACCGCACCGGCCATGGCCTCGCTGTCGTCGTGTTCCGATTGCAGTGGCGCGATGTCCGCCAGGAACACATCGCCCTTGACCTTGACCCGCAGGCCATTGATACGCGACTGGTTGGCGCGCACCAGTTCCGGCAAGTCGAAATCCTCGGCGTAGCGGGACAGGGGGATGCCCGGCACCTCGTCGACACGCACCCCGAGCAACTGCGCCGCCGCCCGGTTGGCCGCGACGATAGAGCCACCCATATCGATGGACAGCACCGGAAACTCCAAGGCGCCGAGCAAGGCGTTGAGTTCCATGTGCCGACGCTCGCTGGGCATCAGTCCTACGCGCTTGACGCCAAACACCCCGGCGATGCCTTCGAATTTCGGACGCAGCGCCTGGAACTGGATGTTGATCAGGTTTGGGCAGTGCAGGTAGATCGCGTTGCCATGCTCACCACCGACCTCCCCTCGGGCAACGTTGATGCCGTACTCCACCAACAAGTTGAGGATGTCTCGCAGGATGCCGATGCGGTTCTGGCAGTGGACTTTGATGCGCATGGAAAGGCCCGGGTGCGTATGAGATAGAAAAAGCGCGCCATGTAGGAGCTGCCGAGCGAAGCGAGGTTGCGATCTTTCACCTGCCGCTTGAATCTCAAGCGAAAGATCAAAAGATCGCAGCCTTCGGCAGCTCCCACGACACGCCCCAGCGGGAGTAAGCTCCCTCGCCATAGAGGTTTTCGGCGTGGCGAGGTAAATAATCGTCAAGATTATGTGACAGATGTAGGCAGTTTCCCACCTGAAAGTCCCGGAAAGATCGTAGCGCCAGCCAATTCGTAACGAAAACTTTACGAATCAACCCGTCGTTCGCCCAATCCATCCTCGCCAAGCCGATGCGCACACCGCTGCTTCGCGTTATCTCTATTGCATCGCTGGACATAACAACAAACACATCATCCCCCCGAGGGAAATCAGCAGGAGAGCAGCATGAAGCAGACGCAGTACGTGGCTCGCGAGCCCGATGCGCAAGGTTTTATCCACTACACCGCTGAAGAACACGCGGTGTGGAACACGCTGATCACCCGCCAGTTGAAAGTCATCGAAGGCCGTGCGTGCCAGGAATACCTGGATGGCATCGACAAGCTGGGCCTGCCCCACGACCGTATCCCGCAACTGGACGAAATCAACAAGGTGCTGGGCGAGACCACGGGCTGGCAAGTCGCCCGGGTGCCGGCGCTGATTCCCTTCCAGACCTTCTTCGAATTGCTCGCCAGCAAACAGTTTCCTGTGGCGACCTTTATTCGCACCCGGGAAGAGCTGGATTACCTGCAGGAGCCGGATATTTTCCACGAGATCTTCGGCCACTGCCCGCTGCTGACCAACCCTTGGTTTGCGGAATTTACCCACACCTACGGCAAACTCGGCCTGCAGGCGTCCAAGGAAGAACGGGTTTACCTGGCGCGCCTGTACTGGATGACCATCGAGTTCGGCCTGGTGCAGACCCCGCAGGGCCGGCGCATCTATGGCGGCGGCATCCTGTCTTCGCCCAAGGAAACCGTGTACTGCCTGTCGGACGAGCCGGAACACCAGGCCTTCGATCCGCTGGAAGCCATGCGCACCCCGTATCGCATCGACATCCTGCAACCGGTGTATTTCGTGCTGCCCGAACTCAAGCGTCTGTTCGACCTGGCTCACGAAGACATCATGGGCATGGTCAAGCGCGGTCGGGAGCTGGGCTTGCATGCCCCGAAATTCCCACCAAAAGCGGCGTGAACCGCCTCTTTTAATCCCAATTGAGTCTGTTGCACGACGCCGCTTTGCTTTAGCGTGGGTGCATCGACGCTTTCCAAATATTCGATTCAGGAACACACCATGAACACTCTGAACCAAGCCCATTGCGAAGCCTGCCGCGCCGATGCCCCGCAAGTCAGCGACGAAGAACTGCCGGTGCTGATCAAGCAGATCCCCGACTGGAACATCGAAGTGCGCGACGGCGTCATGCAGCTGGAAAAAGTCTTCCTGTTCAAGAACTTCAAGCACGCCCTGGCGTTCACCAACGCCGTCGGCGAGATCTCCGAGGCCGAAGGCCACCACCCCGGCCTGCTCACCGAATGGGGCAAAGTCACCGTGACCTGGTGGAGCCACTCCATCAAGGGCCTGCACCGCAACGACTTCATCATGGCCGCCCGCACCGATGATGTGGCCAAGACCGCCGAGGGCCGCAAGTAATGCATTTCGATGCCATCGGCCGGGTACCCGGCGACCCGATCCTCGGCCTGATGGAGGCCTACGGGGCGGACAGCAACCCGAGCAAGTTCGACCTGGGCGTGGGTGTCTACAAGGACGCCCAGGGCCTGACGCCGATTCTTGAGTCGGTGAAACGGGCCGAGCAGCGACTGGTGGATCGCCAGACCACCAAGACCTACATCGGTGGTCATGGTGACGCCGCGTTCGGCCAACTGATCAATGAGCTGGTACTGGGCGCCGACTCGCCGCTGATCGCAGCAAAACGCGCGGGCGCCACCCAGACACCGGGCGGTACCGGTGCCCTGCGCCTGAGCGCCGACTTCATCGCCCAGTGCCTGCCGGGCCGTGGTGTATGGCTGAGCAACCCGACCTGGCCGATCCACGAAACCATTTTCGCCGCGGCGGGGGTCAAGGCCAGCCACTACCCTTACGTGGGCGTCGATAACCGCCTGGATTTCGAGGCGATGCTGGCGACCTTGAACCAGGCACCCAAAGGCGATGTGGTGCTACTGCACGCCTGCTGCCACAACCCCACCGGGTTCGACCTGTCCCATGAGCAATGGCGCCAGGTGCTGGAGGTGGTGCGCGACCGCGACCTGCTGCCGCTGATCGACTTCGCCTACCAGGGCTTCGGCGATGGCTTGGAGCAGGACGCCTGGGCGGTCCGGTTGTTTGCCCAGGCCCTGCCGGAGGTGCTGGTCACCAGTTCCTGTTCGAAGAACTTCGGCCTGTACCGCGACCGTACCGGTGCGTTGATCGTCTGCGCCCGGGATGGCGAGAAACTGGTGGACATCCGCAGCCAACTGGCAAACATCGCTCGCAACCTCTGGTCGACACCGCCGGACCATGGCGCGGCCGTCGTGGCGACCATCCTCGGCGACCCGGAACTCAAAAGCCTGTGGGCCGATGAAGTCCAGGCCATGCGCCTGCGCATCGCGCAATTGCGCAGCGGTTTGCTGGAAGCCCTCGAATCCCATGGCTTGCGCGAGCGCTTCGCCCATATCGGCGTGCAACGCGGGATGTTTTCCTACACTGGCCTGACGCCGGAACAGGTCAAGCACCTGCGCGAGCGCCACAGTGTCTACATGGTCGGCACCGGCCGGGCCAACGTGGCCGGCATCGACGCCACGCGCCTGGACCTGCTGGCCGAGGCGATTGCTGACGCGTGCAGATAACCAGCCTTTAAATAGCTGAATAGATCCCCTTGTGGCGAGGGGATTTATCCCCGCTGGGCTGCACAGCAGCCCTAGATCAGACACCTTGGAATGTCAGGTCACCCCAGGGTGGGGGCTGCTACGCAGCCCAACGGGGATAAATCCCCTCGCCACAGATAAGTCCTCTTCACCACAGGAGCTGCGCCAGACGCCCTACCTACAGGCCTGTCCACTCGCTAACAAATTCTGCGGTTTCCACCTGCGGCGCCGTGCGCGCTTCTTTCTGCGGTGTGCCCAGGTAGAGAAAACCGATCACCTCTTCCCCCTCTTCAAGGCCAAGCCCCCTGGCCACATGCGGCGAATACGCCAGCTCACCAGTACGCCACACCCCACCCACCCCTTGGGCATACGCGGCTAGCAAGATGCCATGGGCCGCGCAACCGGCCGCCAGCAATTGCTCGGATTTCGGGATTTTGAAATGGTCCTGCAGACGGGCAATCACTACCACCACCAGCGGCGCGCGCAATGGGCCGTTGAGGGCTTTTTCCACGACGGCTTCGGGGACGAGCGGGTCGTTGAATTTGGCCGCTTCGGCCAGCAGTTCGCCCATGCGATGCCGCGCCTGCCCCTCGACCGTCAGAAAGCGCCATGGCCGCAACTGGCCGTGATCCGGCGCCCGCATGGCCGCGGCGAACATGACCTCGCGCTGTTCCGGCGTGGGTGCCGGCTCCACCAGGCGCGGGACGGAAACACGGTTGAGCAAAGCGTCGAGAGCCTGCATCGGCCACCTCCTGAAAAAATGTTTGGCTATTCTAGCGGGAAGCGCCGCCGGCTGCCGGTTTACATGCCGCTTGTCGCGGGTAGAATGGCGCCCTTCCCTTTACAGCCTGAGCGGACTTCATGGCGTTGCCGACCCTGCGGATCATTGGTTTCATCATCGGCATCTTCCTGATCACCCTGGCGATCTTCATGGTCGTGCCCATGGCCACCCTGTTGGTCTTCGAGCGCACCCGCGACCTGCCGTCGTTCCTCTGGTCGAGCATGATTACCTTCGTCGCCGGCCTGGCGCTGGTGCTTCCCGGACGCCCGGAACACATCCACCTGCGTCCGCGGGACATGTACCTGCTGACCGTCAGCAGTTGGCTGGTGGTGTGTATCTTCGCCGCCCTGCCCTTCCTGCTGACCCAGCACATCAGCTATACGGATTCGTTCTTCGAAAGCATGTCGGGCATCACCGCCACCGGCGCCACCGTCCTGAGCGGCCTGGACACCATGTCCCCGGGCATCCTGATGTGGCGCTCGCTGCTGCACTGGCTCGGCGGTATCGGCTTCATCGGCATGGCAGTGGCGATCCTGCCGCTGCTGCGCATCGGTGGCATGCGGCTGTTCCAGACCGAGTCCTCGGACCGCTCGGAAAAAGTCATGCCCCGGTCCCACATGGTGGCTCGACTGATCGTGGCGTCCTACGTGGGCATCACCATCCTCGGCACCCTGGCGCTCTGGTGGGCCGGGATGAGCCTGTTCGATGCCATCAACCATTCGATGTCGGCGATCTCCACCGGCGGTTTCTCCACCTCGGACCTGTCCCTGGCCAAATGGACCCAGCCGGCGGTGCACTGGGTCGCCATCGTCATCATGATCCTCGGCAGCCTGCCATTTGCCCTGTATGTCTCGACGCTGCGCGGTAATCGCCGGGCGCTGATCAAGGACCAGCAGGTCCAAGGGCTCATCGGCGTGCTACTGGTCACCTGGCTGGTACTCGGCACCTGGTATTGGGCGACCACCGACCTGCATTGGCTGGACGCGCTGCGGCACGTGGCGCTGAACGTGACGTCCATCGTCACTACCACCGGCTTCGCCCTGGGCGACTACAGCCTGTGGGGCAATTTCTCCTTGATGCTGTTCTTCTACTTGGGGTTCGTCGGCGGCTGTTCGGGCTCGACAGCTGGCGGGATCAAGATTTTCCGCTTCCAGGTCGCCTACATTCTGCTGCGGGCCAACCTCAACCAACTGATCCACCCCCGTGCGGTGATCAAGCAGAAGTACAACGGTCATCGCCTCGACGAAGAAATCGTCCGCTCGATCCTCACGTTCTCGTTCTTCTTCGCCATCACCATCTGCGTGATCGCCCTGCTGCTGTCACTGCTGGGCGTGGAGTGGATGACGGCCCTGACCGGCGCGGCCAGTACCGTGTCCGGTGTCGGCCCGGGGCTGGGGGAAACCATCGGGCCAGCCGGTAACTTCGCACCGCTGCCGGACGCGGCCAAATGGATTCTGTCCGGGGGCATGCTGCTGGGCCGGCTGGAGATCATCACGGTGTTCGTGCTGTGTATCCCGGCGTTCTGGCGCCACTGACCGGTTCAGGCTGGCTCGTCAAGCGCGCCCGGTATTCGCCGGGCGTGGTGTCGAACCAGCGGCGAAAGGCCCGGAAGAAATTGCTCGGGTCGGCGAACCCCAGCAAATAGGCGATTTCCAGCAGCGTCATGCCTGGCTGCGCCAGGTACTGCTCGGCCAGTTCACGACGGGTGTCTTCGAGCAGGCTCTGGAAACTGGTGCCCTCTTCCTGCAAGCGCCGCTGCAAGGTGCGCTGCGACAGGTGCAACGTCTGCGCCACCGCGTCTCGCTTGGGTTCCCCCTGGGGCAATAGCCGACACAATACTTGTCGCGCCTTGTGGGTCACGCGGCTTTCCGAAAAACGCGCGAGGTATTCCCCGGCAAACCGGTCGTGAAGCTGTGCCATGGCTTCGTTGGCCGTCGGCAGCGGCGCCTCCATGTCGGCCCGCTCAAAGATCAGCGCGTCATAAGGCGCGCCAAACACCAGGGGCGCGGGGAAGGCTCGGTGATAAGGCGCCAGGTCCAACGGTTCCGCGCCCTGGAGCAACACCTTCACCGGGTGCAGGGTACGCCCGGTCAACCAACTGCACAGGGCCAGCGCACACGCCAGGGACGCTTCGGCACTTTGACGGGTTGGCGGCAGGTGGTCGCCATGCACCGTCAGGATCAGCCCGTAGCCCTCTTCCAACTGGCGAAAACTCAAATCGGCGCTTTCGGCAATGATCCGCTGGTAACGCACCAGCCGCTGGAAACCCTCCACCAGGGTGCGACTGGACATCAAGGCGTAACCAGCCACATGGAACGAGGCCGGGCGCACCACCTTGCCCATGTTCAAGCCAATGGCCGGGTTATCCGACAACTCCACGGCCCGTTGCCAGAGCCGGGTCATCGAGTCCTGGGGGAAACGCGCATCCGGATCGTCCAGCGCATCGAAGTCCAGCCCCAGTTGCTTGAACAGCACCCGACAATCCAGGCCGTCCATTTCCAACGCCTTGACAATCCCCATCGCCCAGCTTGAAGAAGTGGTTCGTTCGCTCATGACGTTTTACTTGCATGACGAGCCGCAGGGTACGGCTGGATTTGCGAAGGATACTAAAGTGGCGCTGATTGTCACTGGCCGTAGCGATTGATGGCTCTAGACTTCAAGTATCAGAACAATAACCACAGAGCCAGCCGTCGTGGAAAACGCTAAACGATTCAATAGTTTCGCCGAGTTCTACCCGTATTACCTCAGCGAACACAGCAACAGCACCTGCCGGCGACTGCATTTCATCGGCACCTCCTTGGTCATTCTGGTGTTCGCCCTCGCTCTCGTCATGGGTAACGGGTGGCTGTGGCTCGCCCTGCCCGTGGCCGGCTACGGCTTCGCCTGGGTCGGGCACTTCTTCTTCGAAAAGAACCGTCCCGCCACCTTCCAGCATCCGCTCTACAGCCTGCTCGGCGATTTCGTCATGTACCGCGACATGCTGCTGGGCAAGGTCGCGTTCTAATAAGGACTGCCGATGAGCAACCACGCGCGCTTTACCCACATGGAAGAAGGCACCCAGCAAGACTGGGCGATCATCGCGGCCGACTTCAGCGCCTACGCGCGGCAATTGCCGGGCCGGATTCTGGCCCACTTGAAGCTGCTGGACGGCGATTTCGGCGGGTTCCCGGTGGATCGCCTGACTCATTCCCTGCAAACCGCCACCCGCGCCTACCGTGACGGGCGGGACGAGGAATATGTGGTCTGCGCCCTGCTCCACGACATCGGCGACACCTTGGGTTCATACAACCACCCGGACATCGCCGCGGCGATCCTCAAGCCCTTCATCAGCGCCGATAACCTGTGGATGGTGGAAAAGCACGGGATTTTCCAGGGCTATTACTTCTTCCATCACCTGGGCATGGACCGGCACCTGCGCGAGCAATTCAGTGGCCATCCGCAATACCAGGCGACCATTGAGTTCTGTGCGAAGTACGACGCGGCGGCATTCGATGCCGAATACGACACCCTGCCGTTGAGTTTCTTCGAGCCGATGCTGGAAAGGGTCTTTGCCACGCCCAAGCAATCGATCTACAAGGCGGCGATGGCGGAACAAACGCCGCCCTGACAGACACAGTGCCCCCTGTGGCGAGGGGATTTATCCCCGCTGGGCTGCGCAGCAGCCCCAAAATGACTACCTGAGTTTGCGATCTACCTGATAAACCGAGAGGGCTGCTGCGCAGCCCAACGGGGATAAATCCCCTCGCCACAAAGGGTGTAAGACTCACGCAGGTTCAGCGACCTTTTCGGCCTTGAGCAACGCCTCCCGCGCCTGGGCCTCCGCCAACCGATACAACTCGATCGACCCGTCCCAATGCTCGATCAGCGCCGTGCAGGATTCGACCCAATCGCCACAATTGAGGTATTCCACCTCGCCCACCATGCGCATCTCGGCGTGGTGGATATGCCCACAGACCACGCCATGCAGTTCGCGCTTCACACACTCGTGGGCGATGGCTTCTTCGAAATCGCTGATGAAGCTGACGGCGGTCTTGACCTTGTGCTTGAGGTACGCCGACAACGACCAGTAGCCGTAGCCATAACGAGCCCGCCAATGGTTGAGCCAGCGATTCAGCGTGAGGGTGAACTCGTAGGCCGAATCCCCAAGGAACGCCAGCCAACGGTGGTAACGGGTGATGACATCGAACTGGTCGCCATGGATCACCAACAAGTGCCGACCATCGGCGGTGACGTGCACCGCTTCATCCACCAACTGGATATTGCCCAGAATCAGCTTCGAATAGCGCCGCAGGAATTCGTCATGGTTGCCGGTGACGTAGATCACTTCGGTGCCGCGCTTGCTCATGGTCAGCAAGCGACGAATGACGTTGGTGTGGGCCTGGGGCCAATACATGCCACCGCGCAGTTTCCAACCATCGATGATGTCACCCACCAGGTAGATCTTGTCGGCGTGGTAGCCCTTGAGAAACTGCGACAAGTGCTCGGCCTGGCAATCCCGGGTGCCCAAGTGCACATCGGAAATCCACAGGGTGCGAACACGCTGCTTGCGGCTGGGTTTGGCGAGCTCGGCGCTGGTCATTGGGCAACCCTCTGATCGTTTTCGCCACTGTGCACGCCAGCGGTTAATGGCCCATGACAAACACAAGTCCATTACATGACAGCGCGGGGCGGTGTGCCCTCGGTGTATGCTGGCGGCCTGACACGGGAGACCGCGATGAGACCGATCCTCACGCTACGCCACTACAGCCACGATTTGATTGTCCACAGCCACGACCACGCGCAACTGGTGTTCGGGTTGTCCGGCGCGCTGGATTTCGAGGTCGAAGGGCGTGGCAGCCAGGTGGTGCAGCAGAGTTTCGTGGTAGTACCCGCCGGTGCCCATCATGCCTGCGGCAGTCCCCAGGGCAGTCGCTGCCTGGTGCTGGATGTGCCCAGTGACGATTGGCTCGGCCAATGCCTGGGGGATCACGCCGACGCCAGCCGCCGCTTGCTCGACGACACCGCTCGCCTGCCCCTGGATGCGGGGCAAAGCCAGTTGGTCAGTTGGTTGGCGGGCAGCCCGGTGGACGATCCGGTGATCGCCCAGCAAGGCGCGGTGCTGCTGCTGGCGAGTCTCAATAACGCTCGCCAGGCAACCCACGGCGGCCGGCGCCTGCCCTACGCCGCGCTCAATGCCCACATCGACCAGAACGCCGCCTATGCGCTGCAAGTGGCGGACCTGGCGCGAATCGCCGGCCTCTCCAACGCCCGCCTGCACGCACGCTTCGTCGCCGAGTGCGGGCAAACCCCGATGGAGTACATCCGCAGCCGCCGCTTGCACCAGGCCGTGGCGTTGTTGCGTGATTCGCAGTTGCCCATCGGTGAGATCGCCCACCGCGTCGGCTACAGCTCCCAAAGTGCCTTCGCCGCGGCGGTGCTGCGCGAATTCGGCGTCTCGCCGGGCAAGCTGCGGCGTCAGCGCTAGCTTCGCGCTAAAAATCGCTAGGATCGCGACAGACGCCAGCACCTCCCCAACGCTTAAATACCCCCATGGGATCGATGTTTGTCCGTCGGTTTTGGCTTATCTGTTGAAAGGATTGAAATGACACCTCGTACCGCCCTCGGCGCCCTGCACATTGGTGCACTCATGTTTGGCCTGACCGGTGTCTTCGGCAAACTCGCCGCGGCTTCGCCAGCGGTCATCGTGTTCGGTCGCGCCGTCTTCGCCGTGCTGGCCCTGGCGGTGTTCGCTCGGTTCGCCAGCAGCAGTCGCTGGCAGAAACTGCGGGCACAGGATGGCCGGCGACTGCTGCTGGGCGGCCTGTTGCTGGCTGGGCATTGGGTGAGTTTCTTCATCGCGGTGAAGGTGGCCGGCGTGGCGATCGCCACGTTGGGGTTCGCCAGTTTCCCGGCCTTCACGGTATTGCTCGAGGGGCTGATCTTCCGCGAGCGGATTCGCGCCAATGAAATCTGGCTGGTGGTGCTGGTGAGCGTCGGCCTGGTGTTGGTCACGCCGAACTTCGACCTGGCCAGCGGTGCCACCACCGGCCTGCTCTGGGCCGTGGCTTCAGGGCTGTTGTTTTCACTGTTGTCATTGACCAACCGTGCCGGCTCCGCCCATGTCCCGCCCGTGCAGGCCGCGCTGTGCCAGAACGTAGTGGTCGGGCTGTGCCTGTTGCCGATGGCCGCGCCACAACTGAGCGACGTTCGCCCCCTCGACTGGTTGTGGATCGGCTTGCTCGGCGTGTTCTGCACCGGCCTGGCCCACAGCCTGTTCGTCGCCAGCCTGGCGGTGATCAAGGCCCGCACGGCGGCGGTGGTCTTCGCCATGGAACCGGTCTACGGCATCGCCATGGCCTGGTGGCTGTTCGACGAACGCCCGACCCTGCGGATGCTGGTGGGCGGCGTGGTGATCATCGCGGCCATCGTGATCTCGAGCCAGCTGGGCGGTTCGAAGAAACCGGGGATGGGCGCCCAAGCCGCGTCTCACTGAACCCGGTCGTTGTGGCCCAGGTCCCGCTCCGGGTCGATCCGGTCGCGGACCCGCTGCTTGAGGACCTTGGCCTCGGGAAAACCGCCATCAGCCTTGCGCTCCCAGATTTGCGCACCGTCGCAACTGATGTGGAACACACCGCCGGTGCCCGGCACCAGGGACACTTTGCCCAGGTCGTCGCCGAAGGTGCTGAGCAGTTCCTGGGCCAGCCAGGCGGCACGCAGCAGCCATTGGCACTGGGTGCAATAGGTGATGACAACTTCAGGCTTGTGCTCGGTCATTGCGGGTGAACTCCTGGGTTCGAAGGCGTCGTTATAATACCTGCCTTTGATCGCCCGCCCCGAGATAGACGATGCGCCGCCTGCTCCCCCTCCTGCTTCTGCTTCTGCTGCTGTTGCCCCTGTCCGGCCATGCCAACGAGCCCGCCGTCGAAGCGCCACGCCCGAAAATCGGCCTGGTGCTGTCCGGCGGCGCGGCGCGGGGCCTGGCCCACATCGGCGTGCTCAAGGCCCTGGAGGAGCAAGGCATCAAGATCGATGCCATTGCCGGCACCAGCATGGGCGCGGTGATCGGCGGGCTGTATGCCTCGGGCTACAAGATCGACGAACTGGAAAAACTCGCCCTGGGCATCGACTGGCAACAGGCCTTGTCCGATGCCCCGCCACGCAAGGACGTGCCATTCCGGCGCAAGCAGGATGACCGCGACTTCCTGGTGAAACAGAAACTGAGCTTTCGCGACGACGGCAGCCTCGGCCTGCCCTTGGGGGTCATCCAGGGCCAGAACCTGGCCCTGCTGCTCGAAAGCCTGCTGGCCCACGCCAGCGACACGCGGGACTTCGACAAACTGCCGATCCCGTTTCGCGCCGTCGCCACCGACATCGCCACAGGCGAAAAAGTCGTGTTCCGCAAAGGCCACCTGCCCAAGGTCATTCGCGCCAGCATGTCGATCCCAGCAGTGTTCGCCCCGGTGGAGCTGGACGGCCGGCTGCTGGTGGACGGCGGCATGGCCGACAATATCCCGCTGGATGTGGCCCGGGACATGGGTGTGGATGTGGCCATCGTGGTCGACATCGGCACCCCGCTGCGCACCCGCAAGCAACTGGTCACGGTGGTCGATGTGCTGAACCAGTCGACCACCCTGATGACCCGGCGCAACTCTGAAGAACAACTGGCCACCCTGAAAAAAAGCGACGTATTGATCCAGCCGGCCCTGGCGAGCTTCGGCTCCACCGACTTCGGCCGGGCCCGGGACATGATCGACGCCGGCTATCGCGCCACCCGGATACTCCAGGCACGCCTGGCCCCGCTACGCCCTTCCGAAGCGCCCGACGCCGAACTCATGGCCGCGCGCGCGCCCAGCGAACGCACACCGGTCATCACCGCCATCCGCGTAGAGAACGACTCGAAAGTCGGCGATGACGTGATTCGCTACTACATTCGCCAGCAGATCGGCGAACCGCTGGACCTGGGCCGCCTGCAGACCGACATGGGCACGCTGTACGGCCTGGACTACTTCGAACAGGTGCAATACCGCGTGGTCCACAAGGGCCCGGACCACACCTTGGTGATCAGCGCCCGGGGCCGACGCACCGGCACCGACTACCTGCGGCTGGGGCTGAGCCTGTCGGACGATATGCGCGGCGACAGCGCTTTCAACCTGGGGGCCAGCTATCGGGTCAACGGCATCAATCGCCTGGGCGCCGAGTGGCTGACCCGGGCGCAGATCGGCGACAAGCAGGAGTTGTACAGTGAGTTCTACCAGCCATTGGACGTCGGCTCGCGCTACTTCATTGCCCCCTATGGGCAATTCGAATCGCGCAATGTGGAGTCCATCCTGGACAACGATCCGGTGGCCCAGTATCGCGTCGAACGTTATGGCTTCGGGCTCAACGTGGGCCGCCAGATCGGCAACAGCGGCGAAATCCGCTTCGGTGTCGGCCAGGCCTGGGGCAAGGCCGATGTGCGCATCGGCGACCACGACCAGCCCAGCGAGAACTTCAACGAAGGTTTCTACGAACTCAAGTATTCGTTCGACTCCCTCGACAGCGTGTATTTCCCCCATGAAGGGGAAGACATCGGCCTGAGCTGGCGCCAATACGAACCGGGGCTGGGCTCCGACCAGCGCTACCGCCAGTGGGAATTCAAACTGGACAAGGCGCTTAGCAGCGGCCCGGACACCTTCATCCTGGGCGGGCGCTACGGCCGCACCCTGGACACCGCGGAGGTCGTGACCTCCAGCTTTGTGCTCGGTGGCGCGCGGCAATTGTCCGGCTTTCGCGAAGATGGTGTATCCGGACAGAACATGAGCCTGATGCGTTCCGTGTATTACCGCCGCCTCACACCGCGGGCCTACCTGCCATTGGATTTCCCGTTGTACATCGGCGGTTCCCTGGAACGCGGCCGGGCCTGGAACAACGACAATGAATTCGACAGTGGCTATATCAACGCCGCCAGCATTTTCCTCGGTTTCGATACACCGCTGGGGCCATTGAACTTCAGCTATGGCTTCAACGACGACGATGAACAGGCGGTGTACCTGAACCTGGGACAGACGTTTTGAGGGGCTGGGTGTTTGCCTGGGCTGGATTGATAACCTGACAGACCGTCATCGCGAGCAAGCTCGCTCCCACATGAACGCGCAGATTCCGTGGGAGCGAGCTTGCTCGCGATGAGACCAGCCGCCACAACCTCGATGGATCTCAGCGAATCCCCGCCAGCAGCACCCGGGCGGTCTGCTTGAGGGGTTCGTCACCTTCTACGAGCAATTCTTCAAGCAGGGTGATGGCGGTCTTCAGGTCGCCATCGTCGATGCAGTTCTGTGCCTCTTCCAGCTTGACCGAATGCTCCGGGCCCTGGGGTTCGAGGGACAGGCCGTCCAGGGAAACAGGTTCAAGGGCCAGCGGCTCAAATTCCAGCGCCTGCTCTTCATCGGCAAAGCCATCGAGGAAATCATCGTCCAGCGACTCGGTTTCCAGGGGCGCTTCCCATTGCAACTCCGGTTCGTCGAAACCTGAAAGCGACAAGCCCTCGACACTGTTGTCGGGCAGTGGCGTCGCAGGTTTTTCTTCGGCGACGGTGCCCTGGTCATCCGCCAGGTCCCAGCTGGTTTCCATGGACAGTGCGTCCAGGTCCAGCTCGAACTCGTCATTGGGTGCCTGTTCACGTTCAGGCGCAAGAACCGGCGCCAGGGGCTGTGCCTGTTCCGCTATCGGTGCGGGAATCAAGGCAACCTTGGGATAGCGCCCGCGGATATCCTCCAGCGTCCCGGCATCGACGCCTTGTGCCAGCAGATGATGTTCCTGGGCCTGGAAACCGATGACATCGCCCTGCTTGCCCAATACCTCCAACAACTTGAGGCCCAGGTCGGTGCGTTCCGGTTCGGCCAGCAATGCCGCGCGCAACAGCCCGGCGGCCTCGGTGAAACGGCCGTAGGTCAGGTAGATCCCGACGCCCTCAAGCACATCACCCTGGGGCGCATCACCGTTGTTGAACGAGTTCGCAGCCTCGGACGGCTCCGTCTCGGGGATTGATGCAAAGGTTTCGTCACCCTCCTCCAGCATCGGCTCGGGGCGCTCGGTCATCGGCTCCAACTCGCCCTGCTGCTGGCGACGCCGAATGAACAGTAACAATGCGAGCAACCCCAACAGGGCCATCAACCCCGCCACCCATGTCCAATTGATGCCCTCTGGCTCTGCAACCGGTTCGGTCACGGGGGATACGTCTGGAGCCGGCTCCGATTCAGGCTGCGCCGGTTGCGTCGACGCAACGGGGACTGGAGTCTCGGCCAGGCGGGTCTGCAATTCGCTGATCTGCTTGCGCTGGCCGGCGATTTCTTCGTCCTGGGCCTGGAGCCGCGCCTGCAGAGCCTCGATGGTCTTCTGCTGCTCCTGGTTCTGCAGCACGCTGGCGGCCAACTGCTCATCGGCTGCGGCGGACGCCTGGCCAGCGGTGGATGCAGCCGCTGTCGGCAGCACGGCCGAGTCGGGCAATAACAGGCGCTGGCCGATGGAGAGCCGGTCGCTGCCGGGATTCAAGGCCTGGATCCCTTGCATCAACTCATTGACCGACGCGTTGCTGCCGGCGTCATGCAGGCGCTGGGCAATCACCCAGGGGTTGTCTCCCTGCACGACCGTGTAACGCTTGCCCTGTACCGCCGGGGGCGGCTTGATGGCCGGAGTGGCCTGGCTCGGCATCGCAGCCTGCTGGGCCGTGGCCGGTTCGTCACGGGCCGGCACGATACCCGGTGAGCCCGGTGGGTCGATCAGCACAGTGTATTCGCGCAGCAGGCGCCCATTGGGCTGATTGAGCTGCACCAGGAAATTGAGAAAGGGCTCTTCCACCGGCTTGCTGGACGTCACCCGAATGAAGCTGCGCTCACCCCGCCATACCGGCGTAAAGCGCAGGTTGCTGAGAAAGAACACCCGCTCCACACCCGCACGACTGAAGTCGTCCGGGCTCGCCAGGCTGGCCGACAGATCCCCTTCACTGATTCCGGCCACATCGACCAGGGCGATATCGGCGCGCAACGGCTGGTTCAGGGCGGAATGGAGCGTGATCTCGCCAAGGCCCAGCGCGGACGCCAAGGCCGAAAACCCCAGGGCACCCACGACGATCGACACGTTGACCCAACTGCGCAACGTGGACTGCAAACTTACAAGCATGGGCATCCCTTTCGATTACCAGAACCAACCGCGGCGTAAACGCTCCCAATAGGAACGCCTAGTACTGGTTATAGTTCGCTAACCGGCGAATCTCAAAAGTCTGACGCCAGGGATCTGCCTCAGGATTTTTCCAGGTTAGCCAGGATCGTGCCGTGAACCCGCATGCACACGCGCATGTCCGCCTCGTCGACACCTTCGAACAGCTCCCGGCGCAATTGCGTGGCAATGGTTTCGATCTGTTCGATCAACGGTAGGGCCGGTGCGCAGAGCACGATTTTCTTGGCCCGACGGTCTTCGGCCACCGCCTGGCGCTGCACCAGCCCCTGGGTCTCGAGGCTGTCGAGCAACCGGGCCAGGGTCGGGCCTTCGACGGCGACACTCTGGGCCAGTTCACGCTGGGTCGGCGCCTGTTCGAAACGGGCCAGGTGCAGCAGCACCAGCCAGCGCGCCTGGGACAGGCCCAGCCCGGCCAGGCGGCGGTCCAGTTCGGCGCGCCAGCCTCGAGACATTTGCGCCAACTGCATGCCAAAACGGTGTTGATCGGTTAACGGCATAAAAAACTCATCAGATCTGAAATAGAGAAAAACTAATTATTAGTCAGCTAAGCATGAGCTTTGGATTCAAGCAAGGTTCGCCTTGTACTGAATCGTTAAAGGAGCGCAACTCACTGATCAGACTTCAAATTCCGACTGTAACGCAGCCCTGACGCAATACAGCACACCTTCGGGCACCCGTCCGACAAACAGCGCGGCGACTTCGGACACCGGCGGTAACTCGCCTTCGCCGTCCAGGAACGCGTCCTGTACCTCGCCCATCAGTTCCTCGGGCAGATCCAGTGCCTGTTCCAGGGACAACTGCTGTTTGCCGATGGCCTCGGCCAGCATCGTGTAGACGTTTTTCTCCGAGCACTGCAATTGCCCGGCGATCTGCAGCGGGGTCATGCCGGCCCGGGCCAGCGTGATAAGCTCGTGGCGCACATCGGCCACCGCTTTCGGCGCTTCGACCTCGCCCCCCAGGACCTGGAGGAAGGCTTCGCCATAACGCTCCAGCTTGCGCGCCCCCACGCCGCTGACCCGGGCCATTTCCGCCAGGGAGGTGGGCTGGCTGCGGAGCATTTCCAGCAGCGTCGAATCGGGGAAGATGACGTACGGCGGCACACCGTGTTCCTCGGCCAGCTTGCGACGCAAGGCACGCAAGGCTTCCCATTGATCGCGCTCTTCGCCACGGACCAATTGGCTGGCCTGGCTCTTGCTGCTCTTGATCGCCGTGGCCGGCTTGAGGTCGCGGCGCAGTTCTAGGGTAACCTCGCCCTTGAGCAAGGGCCGGCAGGTTTCGGACAAGCGCAGGCCACCATAGCCTTCCAGGTCAATGTCTGCCAGGCCGCGGGCCACCAGTTGCCGGAACAATGAACGCCACTCGCTTTCGGTGCGCGCCTTGCCCACGCCGAACACCGAGAGGTGCTGGTGGCCGAAGTTGCGGATCTTCTCGTTGTCCTTGCCCAGCAACACGTCCACCAGGTGCCCGACGCCATAGCGCTGGCCGGTGCGGAAAATCGCCGACAAGGCCTGGCGGGCCGGTTCGGTGGCGTCCCAGGTTTCCACGCCATCGACGCAGTTGTCGCAGTGCCCGCAAGGCTGGGGCATGTCTTCGTCGAAATAGGCCAGCAGGGTCTGGCGACGGCAGCGGGTCTCTTCGCACAGCGAGAGCATGGCGTCGAGCTTGTGCTGTTCCAGGCGCTTGTGGCGCTCATCGCCTTCGGAGTTCTGCAGCATCTGCTTGAGCATCACCACGTCTTGCAGGCCGTAGGCCATCCAGGCATCGGCCGGCAAGCCATCACGGCCGGCACGCCCGGTTTCCTGGTAGTACGCCTCGAGGGACTTGGGCAAGTCCAGGTGTGCGACAAAACGCACGTTGGGCTTGTCGATGCCCATGCCGAACGCCACGGTGGCCACCATGATCAGGCCTTCCTCGTTGAGGAAGCGCTTCTGGTGGTAGGCCCGCAGGTCGTTGGGCAGGCCGGCGTGATACGGCAACGCCGGGAACCCCTGCTCACACAGGAACGCCGCCACTTCATCGACCTTTTTGCGCGACAGGCAATAGACAATGCCGGCATCGCTGCGGCGCTCGGCGAGAAACGCCAGCAGTTGCTTGCGTGGCTGCTCCTTGGGCACGATGCGGTAGAAAATATTGGGACGGTCGAAGCTGGACAGGAACCGCTCGGCCCCCTGCAAGTGCAGGCGCTCGACGATTTCCTCGCGGGTGCGTTTGTCGGCGGTGGCGGTCAGCGCGATGCGCGGCACGTCGGGGAACAGTTCCGCCAATTGCCCCAGTTGCAGGTACTCACGTCGAAAATCGTGACCCCATTGAGACACGCAGTGGGCTTCGTCGATGGCGAACAGGGCGACTTCCAGGCTCTGCAGGAACGCCAGCATGCGCGGCTGTACCAGGCGTTCCGGGGCCAGGTACAACATTTTCACTTCGCCGCGCTTGATCCGCGTCGCCAGGTCCCGCTGTTGCTCGGCACTGAGGGTGGAATTCAGTGAAGCGGCGGCAACCCCCAGTTCCTCGAGGGTCGCGACCTGGTCGTCCATCAGCGCAATCAGCGGCGAAACCACCACCGCCAGGCCGTTGCGCAGCAGCGCCGGCACCTGGAAGCACAAGGATTTGCCGCCGCCGGTGGGCATGAGCACCAAGGCATCGCCACCGCTGGCCACGCGCTCAATAATGGCACCCTGACGGCCACGGAAACTGTCGTAGCCGAAGATATCCTTGAGGACGCGTTGAGCCTGTTCGAGCATAGAAACTCCAAAAATCACCGAAACATCCCTGCAAGGCTGGTTCAGAATCAAAAAAGCTGCACCGGCAAATCGTAAGTGCGCGTTTCGAACCGGCGGGACGCCGCAGGGCATCACAAAACGCGGCAGTATACCCGAGGCCTTCGTTGCGAAGGGCGCTGCTGACAAGAGGTGTCAAATAGGCGATTGCACGCCATGCGCCCTGTAGGAGCTGCCGAGTGCAACGAGGCTGCGATCTTTCCACTGCCCATTGAGTCGAGAAACGAAAGATCAAGACGGCAGCTCCTACAGGTATAGCGGCCCGCCCGTGCCCCCAAGTGGAGGCAAATACACCACGCGGCTGGCCTGGGCGCTCAAGAAGGCCTAGAATTCCCGCATTGTTTATTCCCCAAGGTAGCCCGTAATGTCCTTCGCTGAGCAACTGACCCGCCTGCAAGTCTTCCTCGACGCCGATGAGCTGCACGAGGAAGCGCTGGACTACGTGGCCGCTCACGGCTACCTGACCGCCCTGTCGATCTGCGCCGAAACGGTGCCGGATCGTGAGTGGATCGACGCCCTGTTCGCCGAAGAGCCGCATTACAGCGACGAAGCCCAGCGCGCCGAAATCGAAGCCACCCTGGTCGGCCTCAAGGCCCATATCGCCCGTCAACTGGCCTCCGACGAAGAATTCGAGCTGCCATGCGAACTGGACCTGGGCGATGACCCGGACGATTCGGAGCTGCGAGGCTGGTGCATCGGCTTCATGGAAGGCGTGTTCCTGCGCGAAGCCGCCTGGTTCGAAACCGCCGAAGAGGAAGTCAGCGAAATGCTCCTGCCGATCATGGTGGGTTCCGGCCTGTTCGACGAGCAACCGGAATTTTCCGACATCGCCGCGGACGCGAACCTGATGGACGACATGATCGTCCAGATCCCCGAAGCCCTCACCGCCCTGTACCTGCTGTGCAACGCCCCGGACGAGAAACCGGCGATCCTCAAGCCTCGCCACCACTGAGTGACCGGGTGCCCTCGCCAGTCGGCAACCGCCCGCTGATCCTGCGTTACGCTCTACTGGCCATCGGCTGGCTGAGCGTGGTGCTGGGAGTCATCGGCATTTTCGTTCCCGTATTGCCCACCACTCCCTTCCTGCTGCTGGCCGCGGCCTGCTTCGCCCGCAGTTCGCCGCGCTTCTACCGATGGCTGGTCGAACATCCCCGCCTCGGCCCGTGGATCAGCGACTACCTCAGCGGCAACGGCATCCCGCTCAAGGGCAAGGCCTATGCCATCGGGCTGATGTGGGCGAGTATCCTGTTGTCCTGCTACCTGGTGCCACTGCCATGGGCGCGGGGGTTCATGCTCACCAGCGCAGTGCTGGTGACAATTTACATCCTCAAGCAAAAAACCCTGCGCAAACCTTAAGCAAGCCCCGACCATCCGTCTGTGACCTGCTTAACCCTGTCAGCTCTGACAGTAGGCAGTCAACCCATTCCACCGCATAAATCGCTCCATCGTCCCTACGCGAACGGAGCGTCTGCCATGCTGACCCGACTGAAAAAAACTCCGGTGCCGCTGGCCTTGCGGTCGGCTGCCCATGGGTTGATACAGTCCTGTGCTGGGCTGGTAATGGTCGCGGGGGCGGCCGTCGCTGCCGCCGCGCAGCCTGCGCCTCCCATCCCGATCACTCCGGGCCAGATCATCGGCGAGAGTCAGCTCGAGAAGGCTCGGTGTGTACAGGAGTCGGAACCGGCAAAATACCAACGCTCACGCGCCGTGGGCCGGCTTTATACAGGGAGCAGCTACGGGACTGCGTGGCGGGTAGGCCCTGGAAACCTGGTACTCACCAACCTGCATGTCGTGGGTGAGAACCCGGATCTGGCTCGGATGGTCGTGGAGTTCGATTACGAGGAATCCAGCTGCGACTCGGATGCAGTTCAGCCTGCTGTCCGGGTTCCGGTCGAGCGGCTCCTGGCCTCCGATGGGTCGGCCGATTTTGCGCTGCTGGCCTTGGATCAGGAGGCGGTCGACAGCGGCGTATTGGATGCCTTCGGCTACCTGGGCCTGGATACCCGTATCTCGGAGGTCGGCGACCCGGTCTACGTTGCAGGGCATCCCTTGGCGGGGCCGAAACGGATTTCGCGTCTTCATGATGACGGACATCCCTGCTGGGTAACCGAAGTACGCAACAACGGTCGCACTGATTTCGCAAAATACAACTGCGATACCGACTCAGGGTCTTCCGGATCGCCAGTGATCGATGCACGAACCAACGCAGTGATTGCCCTGAACTTTGGTTTCAGTTCGGGGTACAACGCTGGCGCGCAGATGAGCAGCATCTGGCCCGCTATCGCGGGATATTTCGACGAGAAGTTGCCTGAGGGCAGTGTCCCGGTGGAGCAGCCGGGCGTGCCGATGGCCAAGCCGGGAGCGGTGGGCGTACAGGTACCCGTGCGCGTGACGCAGGTGGATGGGCAATCCCCGGTGGCCGGGGCACCCGGTGAACAGCTGTATTATCACGCCCCCACACATACCACGATCACCGACGTGTCCTGCCAGAGCGGAACCACCCAATGGATCGCCGAGAACGGCAAGGCCGCGTCATGCACCTTGTCAGGCGCAGCGAACTGGACCACGGCACAGTCGGTGGCGCTGCGCGTGGATGATACCGCCCCCGACGGCCTGGTCAGCGATGGCCGGGTACGACTATTGTCCTATACAGGACAGATCCGCGGAGCGAACAACCTCGCCCTGAACGTGATGTCGCGGGGCCCAGGCGAGGTTCAGTCACTACGAGCACAGGCGGGGAATTTTCAGGCCGCCCCACTGCACAGCCGGTTCCCGGAACCCTTGACCGCACGGGCGAAAGACCCGATGGACGCGGCGGTCGTGGGCGCGGATGTCACCTTCGCGGTCACTGATGACGGTGGAACAGGGACGCGGTTCGAAGGGGACAATCAGACACCCACCGTGCAGACGAACACCGTGGGTGACGCGACGTCGCCAACGCTGGTCGCCGACTCCAGGGCCGGTACATTGCAGGTTACTGCCATGTCGAGCGGCAGGACGGCCACGTTCCACTTGCGGGTGGTGTCGCAAGACGGTGACCCGACGGATGCTGTGGAGCATCTGTCGGTGATAACGGGGCAAGGACAGATCGCGCCAGAGGGTACCGAGTTCCCTCTTCCCCTCACGGCACGGACATTGGATGAAGGTCGGGATCCGGTAGAGGATGCATGGGTCACCTACACGATTACCGATGACAGGGAGACTGGAACCCGATTCGT
The DNA here is from genome assembly GCF_900115235.1 of Pseudomonas sp. NFACC24-1. Taxonomy (NCBI): domain Bacteria; kingdom Pseudomonadati; phylum Pseudomonadota; class Gammaproteobacteria; order Pseudomonadales; family Pseudomonadaceae; genus Pseudomonas; species Pseudomonas sp. NFACC24-1. Next base: position 5,858 of record NZ_FOVS01000009.1, on the reverse strand, counting down.
CGGGGCCGATCAGACGCCGACAGCGACGACCAATAGCCATGGTGAGGCAGTGTCGCCGAAGCTGATCGCCGGGAACAAATCTGGTTTCGTGACGATAACCGCGACCTCCAATGACAAGGCGGCGACGTTCATCATCATTGTGGGCACGATATGAGCGCGCGAGCGCCAACGCCCGGAGTCACCATCAAATGCTGGCAGTGGGCGAACTGAACGCCGGATAACGTCAGTCCGCTCTGCCGCCATCACATCCGTGGGAGCCGAGCTGGCTCGCGATGGCGGTGGTTCAGTTGATGGAGATGTCGTCCGTGCCGCCGTCATCGCGAGCAGGCTCGCTTCCACAAGGGATTTGGGAGCGGAATATAAAAACCCGCCATTTCCACTCAGGAAAATGGCGGGCTCTGTCATTTCAGCTCACCTCACACCGTATCCACCTTCAACGAATGATCATTCAACATCCCATTGATAATGGTCGCCGTGTCCGCTGCGCCGATGATCCCCCCCGCGCCTGGCGCGACGCCGTAGTGACTGGCAAGGTTGACGCCCGCCAGGTCGATGGTCTGGTTCGGCGTGGCGCCGGCGATGGCGCTGACGTCGATGCTGGTGATGAGCGACGCCCCGCTGCCGCTCACGCTGAAATGCAGGTAATCATCCAGTGACGCCGCGCTGCCATTCTCCCCTTGCAACAGCTGGGACAGGTCGAGCTTGTCGATGCCGGGCGTGAAGTCGGTGATCACGTCGTGGCCATTGTTGCCCGCCTGCCATTGGAAGGTGTCGGCGCCGCTGCCGCCGGTGAGGGTGTTGTTGCCCAGGCCACCGATCAGCAGGTCGTCACCGCCACCGCCATTGAGCACGTCATGGCCCAGGCCACCGTCGAGGCGGTTGCTGGCGCCGTCGCCGGTGAGGGTGTCATTGAAATTCGAGCCCACGAGGTTTTCGATGTGGCTCAATGTATCGGTGCCCGCGCCCAGGGTGTTCTGCGCCGCCAACAGGCCCAGGTTCACCGTGACTGCCGACGTGGCGTGGGCGTAGCTGACGGTGTCGTTGCCCGTACCGCCATCAAGCAGGTCGTTGCCCGTGCCGCTGTAGAGCAGATCATTGCCTGCCCCACCGTTCAGGGTGTTGTTGCCCGAACCGGCACTGAGTACGTCGTTGCCATCGCCCCCGTTGAGGAGGTTGTCGCCGTTGCCGGCCAACAGCACATCGTCGCCACTGGTGCCTGTCAGGGTATGGTCCGCCTGATAGCTGATGCCTACCGCTGCGCTGTCACTGCCGCCGTGGTTGTCGCTGGCGGTGTAGCTGCCGTGGTAATCCGGTGTCTTGTCTTGCGCCCCGGCATAGTCGACGGTGAGGGTCAGTTGATAGTTCTCCGCCGCGTTGGAATTACCGCCGCCGGGATTGGCGATATTGGTGACGTGGATCTGGTAATTGCCATCCGCTGCAGCGGTGAAGGAAGCCCCGTCGTTGATCGCAATGAACGGCCCGCCGTTGAGTGAATACTCCATCGCAATGTGACCGGCCGACAGGTTGTGGTCCAGGGTCAGGGTTTCGCCCTGTTTGAGGCTGATGTTGAGCCGGTCTTCATCGTTGGTGTTGTTATTGGACACCATCCCCAATGCACCGCTGACCACCAGCATCGCCGTCATGCTCGCGGTATTGGCGACGAAAGCGCTGCGGCTGAGGTTGATCGACTGCACGTTGTTGCCGGTGAAGCTGGCCGTGCCGGTGCTGCCGGTGAAGTCCGCGCCTTTGGCGACCCAACCGGTATTGAAACTGGTGGGTGACGCGGTGAGCGGATCGCCGTTGGCATCGCTGTCGTTACCCAGCAGCAACTCGCCCGGGATCACGATGTTGCCCGACAGCACGTTGGTGATGATGTTGTCGTCGGCAGCGATCGGTGGGCTGTTGGGCACGACGTTGATCACCAGGTTGGAGCTCGCCAGGTCACCGTCATGGTCGCTGACGGTGTAGCCGATGTGCTCGGTGATCAAGGTGCTGGTGGCCGTCTGGGAGGTGTAGCTGAACGCACCGGTATCCAGGTTGACCACCAGGGTACCGTCGTGGTCGGTGGCGATGCTCAATGTGTTGGTGGCGGTATTGAAGGAGCCATGGTTGAGCCCGCCGCTGGCGGTCAGCGCGCCATGGCCCCCGTTGGCCGCCGGGTCATAGCTGTACGTGGTGCCATCGACCACCAGGCTCTTGATAAACCCGCCATCGGCGCCGAACGAGCCCCCCTCGCCCAGCAGGTTGCCGGTGACCGGCGCGCCTTGCACGGTGCCGGAAAGCACCGAGTTGAGCTGGTTCAGGTCGGTGACCACCACCGCGTTGGTATTGGTGTGCGTGCTGCCGTCATAAGCCAACGGGTCGAGGTTGACGTTTCTGGCACCGCTGCCCAGGCCGACGGCGTAATTCTTGATGCCGTTGGCATCGAGAAAGGCTTTCCACGCGACCTCGTCCGCCGCGCCGATTTCGCCCAAGGTCGGCTTGCCATCGGAGAAAAAATAACCAATGTTCTGTGCGCCGGTCAGTTGTCCGGGAGTTGCGAACGCCGTCTTGGCCATCGCCACGGCCGCATCGTAATTGGTGTCACCGTGAGCGCTCAGCGCGGCGATCAGCGTCTTGGCAGTTGCCACGTCCACCCACACGGCACTTTGGTCGGTGGCACTGCCGCTGAAGGTCACAAGCTGGACTTTGACGTCGCCCATGTCGTCGTATTTGTCGAGCAAGGCGCTGATTGCCTGTTTGGCCAGATCCATACGCGAGAGCCCCGGCACGCCGGAATCGTCTTTCATGCTGCCGGACACATCAAGCACGATCAGCAGGTTCGAATCGACCTCCACCGCCGTCACCGAACGCTCGGACGCAACGGCCTTTGGTATGTCATCGACGATGCTGACCACCAGGCTGCCGGTGGTGCTGTTGCCCAGTGCGTCCGTGGCCTGATAGGTGAAGCTTTCGCTCAGCACGTTCGGGCCATCGTTGGCATGGGGTGTGGTCGTGGCCGGCGAGGTCAAGGTGTAGGTGTACGACCCATCGGGATGGAGCAGCAACTGGCCGTAGGCACCGCTGGCATTGCCCACCAGGGTGAAGGTGACGGCACCCGTGGCACCGCTGACCGAGCCGACCAAGGTCCCGCTGGCGGTTTCACCGGTGGCGCTCGGGTCACTGCCGGTGACGGTGCCGGGGGCCAGGTCCTGGCCGTCCTGGGTCAGGTCCAAGGCTTTTTCGTAGACGGTCACGTCATGGTCGGTTTCTGCGACGAGGCAGCTGTTGTGTACATCGACGGTGATGGTGGTGGTGCTTTCATCGCCATCGGCGTCGCGCACGGTGTAGGTGAACACATCGGTCGCGCCTGGTGCGCCGACAGCATCGGGATTGCTGTGGTAGACGGCGTTGCCGTTGGCGTCCAGGGTCAGGTAGCCGTAGGTGCCACTGATCTGGCTGTTGAGGCCGCCGATGGCTGGATTCGAGGTGTCGTTGCCGGCACGTACGCCGATGACTGCACCACCGTCGGCACCGAGTACGTCGTTGTCCAGCACGTTGCCATTGACCGTGCCGCCCTCCACCACCGAGGCGAAATCGCAGTGAGCCTTGGGCACGTCGTCGACGATGTCGATGACGATGGTGCTGGTGACCGTGTTGCCCAACGAGTCCGTGGCCTGGTAGGTGAAGCTTTCACTCAGCACGTTCGGGCCATCGTTGGCGTGGGGCGTGGTGGTGGCTGGCGAGGTCAGGGTGTAGGTGTAGGAGCCGTCGGGCTGAAGCGACAGTTGACCGTAGGCACCGGCGGCGTTGCCCACCAGCGCGAACGTGACCGCGCCAACGGCACCGCTGATCGAACCGACAAGGCTGCCGCTGGCGGTCTCGCTGGTGGCATTTGGGGCGCTGCCCGTGACAGTCCCGGGGGCCAGGTCCTGGCCGTCCTGGTTCAGGTCGAGGGCTTTTTCGTAGACGCTGATTTCGTGGTCCGGTGCGGCGACCAGGCAGCTGTTGTGCACGTCGATGGTGATGGTGGTGGTGCTTTCATCGCCGTCGGCATCGCGCACGGTGTAGGTGAACACATCGGTGGCGCCCGGTGCGCCGACGGTGTTCGGGTTGCTGTGGTAGACGGCGTTGCCGTTGGCGTCCAGGGTCAAGTAGCCGTAGGTGCCATTGATCTGGGTGTTCAAGCCACCGACGGCAGGGTTCGAGGTATCGCTGCCGGCGCGTACGCCAACCACCATGCCACCGTCCGCGCCCAGCACGTCGTTGTCCAGCACATTGCCGTTGACCGTGCCGCCCTCCTGCACCGAGGCAACATCGGCATGGGCGTTGGGCACGTCGTCGACGATGTCGATGACGATGGTGCTGGTGACCGTGTTGCCCAACGAGTCCGTGGCCTGGTAGGTGAAGCTTTCGCTCAGCACGTTCGGGCCATCGTTGGCCTGGGGCGTGGTGGTGGCTGGCGTCGTCAGGGTGTAGGTATACGAACCGTCGGGCTGAAGCGACAGTTGACCGTAGGCACCGGCGGCGTTGCCCACCAGCGCGAACGTGACCGCGCCAACGGCACCGCTGATCGAGCCGACAAGGCTGCCGCTGGCGGTCTCGCTGGTGGCATTCGGGGCGCTGCCCGTGACAGTCCCGGGGGCCAGGTCCTGGCCGTCCTGGTTCAGGTCGAGGGCTTTTTCGTAGACGCTGATTTCGTGCTCGGGTGTGGCGACGAGGCAGATATCGTGGACATCGATGGTGATGGTGGTGGTGCTCTCATCGCCGTCGGCGTCACGCACGGTGTAGGTGAACACATCGGTCGCGCCTGGGGCGCTGACGGTGTTTGGGTTGCTGTGGTAGACGGCGTTGCCGTTGGCGTCCAGGGTCAGGTAGCCGTAGGTGCCATTGATCTGGGTGTTCAAACCACCGATCGCCGGAGTCGAGGTGTCGTTGCCAGCGCGCACACCAATCACGGCACCACTCACGGCCGGCCCGTCGGCGCCGCCTTCGTCGTTATTCAGGACGTTGCCACTGACCGTTCCGCCTTCATCCACCGAGGCGGCATCAGCATGGGCGGTCGGCAAGTCGTCGACAATGTTCACGTTCAGGTTGCCGTTGGCTGTGGTGCCGTTATCGTCGGTGACCACAACGGCGAATTGTTCGCTAACGCTGTTGGCGCCGTTGGCGTTTGGATGGGCTTCGTTGTCCAGCAAGGTGTAGCTGTAGCTGACCACACCAGTAGCAGCGTTGAAGCCGGTGATGGTCAGCGTGTTGCCCAGCGCGGTGGTGATGGACTGCGGGAAACCTGCCGACACGCCGCCTACAACCACATTGATACCGCCAACACTCAAGGTCTGCACACCGTCCAGCGCGGTCACGGTGAACGTGCCGCTTTGGGTCAGGGCCGATGCGTCCGGGTTGCTGCCGTCGCTGAGGTTTTTCTCCTGCAACGACAGCTCACCGCCCTCGGTGTCGAGGCCGGTGATGACCACCGGATCATCATTGTTGTGCACTTGCAGCACCAGGTTCGCGGTGCTGGTGTCGCCGTCGGCGTCGGTCAGGGTGTAGGTGAAGGTTTCGCTGCCGTTGCCGCCGCCGTGCAAGCCTTTGAAATCGGCATCGGCGGTGTTGAGGGTGTAGGTGTAGGAACCGTCGGCGTTGAGCACCAGGGTGCCGTAGGTGCCGGTAAAAGTGCCGGGCGTGATTGGGCCGGACGCCACGTGGTCCGCACCTTGGGTGTCGTTGGTCAGCACACTGCCGGTCAGGGTCAGGTGGGTTTCCGAGGCCGTACTGGCGTTGCTGTCGTCCACGGCTTTGGGCAGGTCGTCGACGATATTTACGTCCAGGTTGCCGTTGGCCGTGGTGCCGTTATCGTCGGTAACGACTACGGCGAA
>NZ_FOVS01000058.1:0-15154 GCF_900115235.1 Pseudomonas sp. NFACC24-1 | reverse complement strand
GCATCCCGTGACGCTCTGCGTCACCTTCCAGAAGCGGAACGCGGAGCGTCCCTGGCGGCATTCCCACGCAGGAGCGTGGGAACGATCGAACCGCCGGTCCCTTGCTCGCGAAGGCGGTGGCTCGGCTTTCGACTGGGGTCAGATCTTGAAGCTGTCCACCAGTTGCTTCAGTCGATTGGCTTGTTGGGACAAGGCATCGCAATCCTTCAGGGTTTCATTGAGGTTGGCCACGCTTTGCTGGTTCAGCAGATTGATGTGGCTGACGTCCATGTTGAGGGTTTCGACCACGGCGGTCTGTTCTTCGGTCGCGGCGGCCACCGACTGGTTCATGCCGTCGATCTCACCAATGCGCTGCGTCACGCTGACCAACCGCAAGCCGGCCTGGTTGGCCACTTCCACGCTTTCTTCGCTGGAGGTCTGGCTGGCATTCATCGTGGTGACCGCTTCACGGGAGCCGACTTGCAGCGAGGTGATCATCTTGTGGATTTCTTCCGCCGACTCCTGGGTACGGTGCGCCAGGTTGCGCACTTCATCGGCCACCACCGCAAAACCGCGTCCGGCTTCACCGGCACGGGCCGCTTCGATGGCAGCGTTCAGGGCCAGCAGGTTGGTTTGCTGGGAGATGCCCTTGATCACGTCCAGGATGTGCCCGATGTTGTCGGTGCTGGCGTTCAGGGTTTCGATCTGGGTGCACGAGAGGCTGATCTTCTGCGACAGCTCGGTCATGGCCTGGATGGTTTTTTCCACCACCTGGCGACCGTCATCGGCCTGTTCGCTGGCACCGCTGGCATGCTGCGAGGCATCGGCGGCATTGCGCGCGATTTCCTGGGTCGCGGCGCCCAACTGGTTGATGGCCGCGGCCACGCTGTTGGTGCGGGCACTCTGCTCATCCGAGCCGACGAGCGAAGCGTTGGACGAGGTCATCACCCGCTGCGACAGGTCATGCACCTGACGGGTAGCGGAAGACACTTCCGAGATCGACGCATGAATCCGCTCCACGAACTGGTTGAACGAACCACCCAGCACCGCGAACTCATCCTTGCCCTGTACCACCAGGCGTCGGGTCAGATCGCCTTCGCCCTGGGCAATGTCCTGCATGGCGCGACCCATGGTGGTCAACGGGCGCATCAATACCTGGATCAGCATGCTCAGCAGCAACGCAATGGCCGCCACGGCGACGAACATCGCAATCAACGCCGACGTACGGAACTGGCTCAACGGCGCATAGGCCTTGGCCTTGTCGATCGACAGGCCGATGTACCACTCGGCATTCGGCAGACCCGCCACCGGGGTGAACGAAAGAATGCGGTCCTTGCCATTCAACTCGACCTCCTGGATACCCTTGCCAATGCGCACCGGGGTGCCGGGGTAGATGTCCTTGAGGTTCTTCATCACTTGGTCTTTATCCGGGCTGACGATCACCTGACCGTCGCCGCTCACCAGGAACGCATGGCCGATACCACCGAAGTCCACGGAGTTGATGATTTTCACCAGGGTTTCCAGGCTCAAGTCGCCGCCCACCACGCCGAGCAGTTCGCCGTTGTGCTTCACCGGCAGGGCAACGGTCACCACCAGGCCACCCACCGCCGCCAGATACGGCGGAGTCAGCATGGTTTTATCGGCGATCACCGCCTGTTTGTACCAAGGGCGCTGACGCGGGTCGTAGCCGTCAGGCATTTTCGCGTCAGGCCGTTGGGTGAAGACACCGTTGGCCTGGCCCACATAAGTGAACTGGAAGTTCGACGTCAGCGCCGGCTGGTCGACCAGCCCCGGCAGATCGGCAGTAGCCCCCTGATGCGCGATGTTTTGCGCCAGGTTTTCCAACACCAGTATCCGGCCACTCATCCAGTTCTGGATGCTGCTGGCCGTCAGGTCGCCGGATTGCTCGATGGACGATTCAAGGCTGCGGCCAATGGTGTTGCGCTGCAAATAATCGTTGTAGAGCGTGAACAGGGCAAAAGCCAGAACCACCACACCAGAGGCGGCGAGAAGGATTTTGTGGCTGAACTTTAGATTCATCGATGGGGCTTCTTATGCAAGGAGTGGGGGTGCATTCCAGATTGCAACGTTCCATATATAACAGCGCGGGCGGTTGTCACTTCGCTCCACTTTGGTGCACGCATATCAGTCTGTCGGCAAGCCTGTACAAATAATTAGGGATTCGAAGAAATAGGCGACGGGAGGACAAGGCGGGCGAACGGTGGTTGCAAATTCGCCGGGCGATGATGACAATGCGACCTATTATCATTTGTAACATCCAGGCCGTCGCGTCCATGTCATCTCCCGAGTTTGCAGTACAGGCGCTCTACAGCCGGCATCACGGCTGGCTCAATACGTGGCTGCGCACCCGGCTGGGCAATGCCGCCGACGCAGCGGACCTGGCCCAGGACACCTTCGTGCGCCTGTTGCAGCGTAGCGAACGCCTGGAGCTTAGGACCCCCCGCGCCTTTTTGCGAACCATCGCCCAAGGTCTGGTGATCGACCATTGGCGGCGAGCCGAAATCGAACGCGCCTACCTGGAAACCATCGCTCACCTGCCGCCAGCCCAAACCCCTGGTGCGGAGGCCCAGGCCTTGATCCTGGAACTGCTCGAAGCCATTGCCAGGATGCTCGAAGGCCTCAAGCCGAAAGTGCGCAGGGCCTTTCTGTTGGCCCAGTGCGAGGGCCTGACGTACAAGCAGATCGCCGAACAGATGGGCATCTCGCTGCGCTCGGTGGAGCGCTACGTCGCCGATGCGCTGTACCACTGTTATGTGTTGCGCTATGAAAGCTGAGCCGGCGGACCATTTGCAGAGCCGCCGCAACGGCCCGTCGCAACAGGTGGTCAGGCAGGCGATCAACTGGCTGCTGCGCCTGCGCAATCACACCGCTCACCCGACCCTGCGCCAACAGTGCGACACCTGGCGCGCCGCCCACCCTGAACACGAACTGGCCTGGCAACGGGTGCAATCGCTGCACAGCGAATTGACCTCGAACCTGCGGGCGGTGCCCGGTGCCCATGTCGCCCTGGACACCCTGGAAAACAGTGCCCAGCGCCTCAGTCGTCGCCAGGCCCTGAAGTTGCTGTCGGGCATCGCCGTGGTGAGCGGTGCGGCATGGCTGGGCAAGGACCTGGGCTGGCAAGCGTGGAATGCCGATTTCGCCACCGCCACCGGTGAACGCCGAGGTTTCCAGTTGCCGGACGGCACGCGGCTCGAGCTCAATACCCACAGCGCCGCCGACCTGGACTTCAGCGCCCGGCAGCGCCTGATTACCCTGGCCCACGGCGAAATCATGGTCACCTGTGGCCGCGACCCGGGGCGGCCGCTGCTGGTAAAAAGCCGGCATGGCCTGTTCGAAGGGCTGGAGGGGCGCTTCGTCGTGCGCCAGGACAGCGACTGCACGCGCTTGAGCGTCACCAGCGGACACGTCGTCATCCGTTCGCACCCCAACAGCGATGGCACGCCCATCCAGGTCGAGGCCGGGCAAAGCTATCTGATCACTGCATCGACAGCGGCCCTGGCACCACCGCTGGCCATGGACGCAGGCGCCTGGGCCGACGGCTTGATCGTCACGCGCAACATGCGCCTGGAAGACTTTCTCAATGAAGTAGGACGCTACCGCCCGGGCTATCTGCACTGCGCGGCGTCGATCGCCGACCTGCGCCTGTCGGGGGTGTTCCGCTTGGAGGACACCGACAAATTGCTGGCCGTCCTGCCCCGCACGCTCCCGGTACAGCTGCGCTATCGAACCCGTTGGTGGATCACGGTGGAACGCCTGGCTTGAATTTTTTTTGGCGGGTTTCAGACCGGCGTCCGGCTAGGACAGTAAGCACCCCTTATCTGCCTTCAGCGACTCCTACGGAACCTACAATGACTGAGCGCGTACCTCTCAAGAACCCCTTCGGCTTTTCTTCGCAACCGCGCCTGTTGCGCCATGCGATTCACGCCGCGCTGTTCTCCACGGCGCTGGGAGTCAGCATTGTGCCGATGCTCGCGGTGGCCGCACAAAACGGCGTCACCGCCAGCCGTCAGAGCTACAACATTGCCCCCGGCCCATTGAGCGATGCGCTGAACCAGTTCGCCCGCCAGGCCGGGATCACCCTGGCAAGCACCCCGGCGCAAACCGGCGGCGTCCAGTCCCCGGGGCTCAAGGGCGAGTATTCGCCCGACCAGGCCCTGAGCCAGTTGCTCAGCGGCTCAGGACTGGTTGCCGTCAGCCAGGATGGCAGCAGCTACGTGCTGCAAACCGAGACCGCTGGCAGCACACTGGAATTGCCGACCACCGACATCAAGGGCTTCGCCCTGGGTAACGCCTTGGGCAGCATGGAAGGCTACAACGCCACACATAGCCAGGTCGCCACCAAGACCAGTACCGCCCTGCGGGAAACCTCCCAGAGCGTGTCGGTGGTCACCCGCGAACAAATGGACGACCAGGGCGCCCAAACCGTGTCCCAGGCCATGCGCTACACCCCCGGCGTGCTGACCAACCCCTACGGCGCCACCCACCGCTACGACTATGTGGCGATGCGCGGCTTCAACGACGGCTCGGTGGATAACATCTACCTCGACGGCCTCAAGTCCATGGGCGACAGCGGCACCTACAGCTCCATGCAGGTCGATCCGTACTTCCTCGAGCGGGTCGACATTCTCAAGGGCCCGTCCTCGGTGCTCTACGGCCGCAGTTCGCCGGGCGGCCTGGTGGCGCTGACCAGCAAGAAGCCGCTGTACGAGGCCTATCACCAGATCCAGGCCACGGTCGGCACCCAAGGCCAACGCGGCATGGGCTTCGACTTCAGCGGCCCGGTGGATGACGAAAAACGTATCACCTATCGCCTGATCGGCCTGGCGGACAGCTCCGACACCCAGTTCGACCACAACAAGGAAAAACGCTTCGCCCTCGCACCCACGGTGAACATCGACTTCAGCGAGGACACCTCGCTGACCCTGCAAGCCTACCTGCAGCATGACCCCGACGGCGGCTACCACGGTGGCATGCCGGCCGACGGCACCTTGCATCAGCGCAACGGTCGACGGATTTCCGAGCACTTCTTCGAAGGCGAACCCGGCATCGACCGCTATGAGCGTGACCAGCAGTCGTTCGGCTACCAATTCGAACACCGTTTCAACGATGTCTTCACCGCCCGGCAGAACTTCCGTTACCTGGATTCCGAGGTCAAGAACGATCAGGTCTATGCCTATGACTGGACCACGCCCACCAGCAACGAGCTGAACCGCTACTACACCGGTGCCGAAGAAAAGCTCCATTCGTTCATCGTCGACAACATGCTGCAGGCTGAATTCTTCACTGGCGCGACCAAGCACACCGTACTGATGGGCGCCGACTACCAGCGCCGCAAGACCGTGGTCGACTGGACCAGCGGCAGCCTGGCGCCGATCAACGCCTTCGACCCGGTCTACGGCAACTCGGCCATCAGCTACTTCAGCCCCACCAGCTACCTGCGGCGCCTGGAGCAGACCGGCGTCTACCTGCAAGACCTGATCGAAATGGACAAGTGGCGCTTCTCCCTCGGCCTGCGCCAGGACTGGGTGCAAACCTCGGATGAGAACCGCATCGCTGAGTTCGGCCGTCCGGAAGGCACCGAGATCAACGACAAACGCACCAAGCTCACTGGCCGTGCCGGGGCGCTGTACCTGTTCGACAATGGCCTGGCGCCGTACATCAGCTACTCCGAGTCGTTCAACCCCAACTCCTATGCCGACAGCGCCGGCAACCCGCTACCGCCGACCGATGGCAAGCAGTGGGAACTGGGGTTGAAGTACCAGCCACCGGGCACCGATGACCTGTACACGGCCTCGCTGTTTCGCATCGACCAGGAAAACCTGGCGACCAAGCTGCCCCAGGACAACTTCTACCGCGCCATCGGTGCCGTGCGCTCCCAGGGCCTGGAGCTGGAAGCGCACCTGCAGTTGACCGAACAATTCAAAGTGCTGGGCAGCTACACCTTCACCGACATCGAATACTCGAAATCGATGGTCAGCACCCTCAGCACGCCCACCGACATCATCGAAAACAAGGGCAACTCACCGACCCAGGCGCCGCGCCACATGGCCTCGGCCTGGGCGGACTACACGTTCGACAGCGGCACCCTCGATGGCCTGCGCCTGGGCGGCGGCGTGCGCTATGTCGGCTATAGCTGGGCCGATGCGGAGAACACCATGAAGGTGCCGTCCTACACGTTGTTCGATGCCTCGGTGGGGTATGACCTGGGCAAGGTCGGCTTGAAGGGCGTGGACGTACGCCTGAACGCGAACAACCTGACGAACGAAAGCTACGTCGCCTCGTGCGCGAGCCTGAGCTATTGCTACATGGGCGAAGAGCGCAATGTGGCGGCGACGGTGAGTTACCAGTTCTAAGCGCCACAGGCTTGATCGTTCCCACGCTCCGCGTGGGAATGCATCCCGTGACGCTCTGCGTCACCTTGCAGAAGCGGAACGCGGAGCGTCCCTGGCGGCGTTCCCACGCGGGAGCGTGGGAACGATCGATCCGCGCTAGCCGGCCCACCACTTTCCCTCGCCACAGATTCTGCTTCTGCTCTTTGGACGGGTTAGCTTCAAACCCGAACCGTATCCCCTTCCTCCCGCACCATAGCTTCCTGGCGCACAAACCGATTCGCCCGCCCGAACGTGCCGAAGTCATTGAACCGCACGCCCATCTCCCGCATCACCTTGTGAGCCACCGGCACCGTCAGTTGGCGAATGTAGAACGGTTCCTTCACCACGAAATGATGAATGCCATGGCTGCTGCCGAAATTGAAGCAGAACGCCTGCAACGGCCACAACCACCAGGGATTGAGCACCTGGGTTTTCTGGATGACGTTGCCCGCCTCGATGTCGCCGTAGTAGTGCATGTTCGAACTGATGAAATGCAGGCAAAAGGTGCGCAGTACATTCGGCCCGATGATCACCACCGCCGCAATATCGATCACCTGCATCGTCGCCAGCGTGGTGGCCGACCAGTCAATTGAAGTCCCCAGCAGACTGGCGACACCGTTGGCCCCGTGGAAACCGAGGAACACATACCAGGCGCCCCAGTGCAGCAACGCCAGCGGGAAATAAACCTTCAGCGTGCGCTTGAGGATGCTGCGCTTGTGCACCCAGGTCTTGGCCCGCAGCAGGCGGATGAAGGCCGACATCACGTTGTCACCCACCATCAGCAACCGCGCCAGCCCCCAGGGTTCGCCGTTAGTGATCGCCCGTTCCTCCATGTCGGCCTCGCTGCCGGATACCTTGTGATGGTTGAGGTGCAGGTGGCGGCGGATCCACGGGTTGATCGTGCTCGGCCGCGCCAGCCACACCAGGCCCATCATCAGGTTGTGGGGCAGGCGCTGCTTGCGGAAATACATGCTGTGGATCAGGTCGTGTTCCAGCTCGTGGGTCAGGGACGCGAAAAACCCGTTGAGCAACAGGCATGCCCACCCGGCCAGGTGACCGTTGATGTAGAGCAGCGCCGAACCGATCATCCCAGCCAGGGCCAGCGCCAGGATGCCCGCGCCCAACGCATCCTGGTGGCGCAGGATCGGATAACGCTGGCGCAACTCCTCGCCCCGGGCCAAGACCACCTGGCGAACATGGGCCGCTCGTTGTTGTGCATTCAATCGCTCGGGGCTTGCGCAAGTGCCGTGCATGGCTTACATCCTCTGTTAGAGATGTGCTCATCCTGCCGGGCGTTGTCCCATGGGGTGGTAGCCGTAAACGCCAACCTGTTGACCGCAAGCGCCAATCGTCATGACTGAACCGACCTCCCTCGCCAGCTGGACCCGCGCCCTGCGCAAGCAGCTCGATGCATTGGGCCTGGACAGCCATGCCCTGTGCGTCGAGGCGGGTCTCGACCCGCAATGGATGGACGACCCGAACGCCCGTTACCCACTCTCGGGCACCACGCGCCTGTGGGCCTTGGCCGTGCAGGCCAGCGGTGACCCGGCCATCGGCCTGCGGGTGTCGCGCTTCGTCAGCCCCACCACGTTTCACGCACTGGGTTATGCCCTGGTGGCCAGCGGCAGCCTGCGAGAAGTGTTCGAGCGGATCGTGCGCTATCACCCGGTAGTCAGCGATGCACTGACCCTGCAACTGAGCCGCGGCGAAGACCGCTACCGCTTCAATCTCGATGTGCCCCAGGACAGTCCGTCACCGGCCTTTGAAGCCATCGATGCGTTCGCAGCGATTTACGTGCGCACCTGTCGCAACCGTCTCGGCCGTGATTACGCACCACTGGCGGTGTACCTGCGCCGCCCGGAACCGGCAGACCCCAGCCCATGGCACAAGGTGTTTCGCTCGCCGGTGCATTTCGGCGCCGCCCAGGATTGCCTGGAGTTCAACCTCAGCGACTTCGACAGCCACCTGGACGACGCCAACCCCGAACTGGCCGAGCACAATGAAACGGTGCTCGAACGCACCCTCGCTCAGCTCAAGCCTCTGACCTGGGAACGCAAGGTACGCGCGGCCATCGAGGCCCAACTGCCCGAGGGCGAGCCCAGCGCCGAACGCATCGCCCAGGCCATGCACCTGAGCCTGCGCAGCCTGCAACGGCATCTGGCTGACGAAGGCTGCCGCTTCGACGCACTGCTCAACGAATGCCGGGAAAACCTCGCACTGCTGCACCTGCGCGATCCCCAATGTTCGCTGAGCGAAGTCAGCTACCTGCTGGGCTTTGCCGATTCCAGCAGCTTCAGCCGCGCCTTCAAGCGCTGGACCGGGATGACGCCGGGGCAGTTTCGGGATGGGTTGCGCTAGGGATTTGCGTTGGCTGGGCTGGCCCTATCGCGAGCAAGCTCGCTCCCACAGGGTCCAAGGCAGGTTCAGATTGTGGTCAACGCCCGCAATCGCTCGATGTCGAGGATTTCGATCTCGCCATAGCCCAAGTGGAGAATGCCCTGGGCTTGCAGGTCCTTGAGGATCTGGTTGGTGGTCTGGCGGGACAGCGAGAGCATCAGCGCCAGTTGCTCCTGGGGCAGCTGCAAGACCCGGCGCGGCGGTTCGATTTCGCCGTAGCCTTCGGCGATCATCAGCAGGCGGTGGGCCACACGGGCCGGGGCGGGCATCAGGCTCAGGTGTTCGAGGTTGATGAAGGTCAGGCGCAGTTTATGACTCATCAACAATGCCAGATGCCGCCAGTAGATCGGTTGCGCTTGCAGGAAGGCCAGCAACAGCGCCTGGGGCACGTGCAGCAGCGTACATTGACCCACCACGACCGCATCATGGGTCCGTGGCTGGCCATCGAACAGGCAGATTTCACCGAACCAGTGAGGTGCCTCCACCACGCTCAGCAACGCCTCCTTGCCCTGTTCGTTCACCGCACCGACGCGCACCGCCCCTTCCAGCACGGCATACAGCCCACAGGGTGGATCGCCGCGCTGGAACAGCCGATGCCCCGCTGGCAGACGGCGCACTCGCGCCATGCCCAGCAGACTATTCTGTAACTCATCAGGCAGATGGCTGTACCAGTGACCGGCCATCAGGTGTGAGTGCCAGGGATGCGAATTCATGGAAACTCCGGGACAAGTGTCGGCTAACTGACAGAGCGCCTCGTGGTACCCGGGCATCATGCAGGCATCACCTCAGAAGGAACAACAATGAAAAGCCTCGTCGATCATCTCAGTCAATACGCTGCTTATCACCGAGACCCGCGCAACATCGCCAGTCATTTCATCGGGATTCCGCTTATTTTCGTCGCCGTCGCCGTGCTGCTGTCACGACCTGGTTGGCCGCTGGGCGCGATCCTGATGTCTCCGGCATTACTGGTGGCCGTGGCCAGTGCTGGGTTCTATCTACGCCTGGAAGTGCGCTTGGGTATGCTGATGACAGTGCTGTTGGGCCTGGCGGTATGGCTGGGTCAGACACTGGCCGCACAAAGCACGGCGGTGTGGTTGAGCAGTGGCCTGGGGATGTTCGTGGTGGGCTGGGTGATCCAGTTCGTCGGCCACTATTACGAAGGCCGCAAGCCAGCCTTTGTCGACGACCTCTCCGGGCTGATTGTCGGGCCGTTGTTCGTGGTGGTGGAAGCGGGCTTCCTGCTGGGGCTTCGCGGCGAACTGAAGCGGGCCATCGAAGAGCGTGTCGGGCCGGTGGCGTTGCGCAACCAGCGTTCGGCGGCGTGAAAAAACCATGCCCCTCTGTGGAAGCGAGTCTGTGGGAGCAGGGCTTGCCCGCGAAGGCATCGCCTCGGTCTATCAGCTACACCGAGGTGTTTGCATCGCGGGCAAGCCTTGCTCCCACAAGCTCGCTCCCACAGGAGTCAGGCCTTACCGCTCAAGCGTTACAGGGCACCGAACTCGACCCGGATGGTCAGCGCGCCGGTGTTATCTTTCAAACCAGACCCGTGCTGCCCGGTCAGGTCATCGTTGATGCACAGTTGCAGCTCCCCTTGCTGATTGCCCGGAACCTGCGCCAGATCCCCCACCAGGAACGGCTTCCCACCGTTGCCCACGCGACCGATCAAGGCGCCTTCGGCGGCACCGGGCAAGGCATAGCTGCTGTAGTCGATGTGCCTCGAACCGCCATTTCCATCGACATTGCCACCCTGCGGACTGGCACACCATAGCCCACTGACGTAGCGAACCAAGCGCGGAACCAACCCGTTGACCTGCACGCCAGTGCCCTGCCAGGCGATGTTGGATTGGACTTGCATCGTCACCGCCTTCAGGTCGTTGGCCACAGTGTCCCCGGCCTGGAACGACAACGCTGCGATCGTCAGGCTCGGGTTCGAAGTGCCGGTGCTGGGGAACACCCCATCGCCCACCAGGAACAGGTTCTTGTGGTCCCAGCTGCGCTGGTCCTTGTCCACCACCGACTTGGTCGGATCATCCCCCATGCGGTAGGTGCCCATCAGGTGCCCGGCGCCCTGGAAGGTGTAATCCTCTTCTTTGTACCTGAATTTCCCTTGGCCAATGGGTGCTGTCAGCTCCACGGCGCCGAGCAGGTTCTGGATGATGTGGCTCGCCAATATCTTCGCCTGCCTGAAACCTTCCTTGGTGTAATCGGACAGGTCGTAGTGGATTTCCGGTCGAAGAATGCCGAGCCCGTCCGTGAGCTTGTCCGTCGAGGGCACGATGTAGCTCTTGGCCTTGTCGGGCTCCTTCTCCACCTGCTCCACCAAAAAGCCGATCCGAAACTGGCGGATGAACAGGTCGTTGAGCCGTTGAATCAGGGCCGTGCCGTAAAGCGCTTCAGTGGGCGGCGGCGGGTTCTCTTTCGATGGCAACGGGTTGGTGCAGCTTTTGTTCTTGCCATCGATAAAATCGGCCACGGTGACGTAAGGGTCACCCACCGGCCAGTTCCAGCCCTCGTTGCCGATTTCGATGCGCCACGCCGCTCGCTGGCTGCGGAAGTCGCCGTCACGCAGGCTCTCGATGCCCGCCGTGGACACCGGCCCCCGATACGGAAACACCGTCTTGCCTTCCGGCATCAGCCCCCACGCCAGGTAAATCGGATGGTCGGACAGGCTGCGTCCGACCTGGCCGCTGCTATTGGCCACGCCATCGGGCCAGGCCGGGGTCTTGGAGTTGAGCAGCAATTTAGGGGTCTCGATGGCATGAGCCGCGATCACATAACGCTGCCCGATGGCCACGCCGGTGCCCGTCTTCGGTCCCTCGCCAAGCTGGTATTGAATGAATTCGACACCATTGATGTGCTTGTCCGGGCCCACGGTCACTTTGCTGGCCACGGTCCGGTACATGACCCGGACCTTGCCGGTGGCCAGGGCCTTGTTCAGGGTCACGGTGGCGTCGTACTTGGCCTGGATCGGGCAGATCGGCGTGCAGTTGGTATTGCCGGCGCACACCCGGCGCCCGGCGTAGGGCTGGGAGTTGCGCCCGGCCGGGGTCGGACTGACCACCAGCGGCAACCCGTCGAAGCTCTTGCCGGTCACGGCCGCGACAAAACTGCCATCGACCAACGACAACGGAATGCTGTGCATTGGGAATGAATAGCCCTCGGGAAAGGTCATGCCCAGGTAAGCCTGGTCGGCGACATTGGCCGACACCCCGATTTCCGCCTCCGCCCGGCAATAGGCGCTTTGCAGGTCGTCGTAGCCGATCGGCCAATCCACCCCGACGCCGTACTTGCTCCTCAGACGGAAATCGTTCGGCAGCATGCGCAGGCAGGTCCCGACCCAGTGCCAGGTCGTGCCACCGCCCACCCGTTCATAAGTGCTGTTGAAGGGCAGCGGGCCCTTCTGCACCAGGTAGCTGGTTTTCGGTTTGTCCCAGCCAAGGATCAGGTCGGCGATGGTCGCTCGAGGCGCATTTTCCTTGCTCGGGTCACGCGGCGAATCCAGGGTCGACACTGGCGGATAGGGCGACTCCGGGGTCTTCAGGGTAGCGGTGTAGAAACGCTCCAGGTATTGCGCACGGTTGGCCGGGACCTCCGGACCCGATTCGAGCACCAGCACATCCACGCCAGCCATGCCCAACTGATAAGCGATGATGCTGCCGGCCAGCCCCGCGCCAACGATGATCACCTCGGCTTGCTCGGTACTCATGACGAGGCTCCCTGTGTGTCGGCAGGCACGCCGGTGTAGTCCTCAAGGCTCGGTGGCGTGGTGTTCCAATAGCCGAAAAACATCTCGCTGTAGCCCATGGGATGGGCCTGGGCGATTTTCCAGGCCCAGCTCTGGATGTAGGCCTGGTCGGACACCACCGTCGAGTCGGTCGATTTGTAGCTGCCAGTGGCATAGGGCTGATACCAGACCCCCAGCAACCACAATTTCATGATCGAACGCGCAGCTTGGGCCGCTTGCGTGACAGCCGGCCGCGATCCATCCATCAGCACCGCTTTGGCGATCTGGTCGGGGGGCACATTGTCCGCTGCCATCGTGGCGTATTGAGTCAGCAACGTATTGAGCACCTCAGGGGTGATACGCGGGGTGATGAACGCGAGAAAGATCGGTGGCAAACCCACCTGGTCGATCGGCGGTGCCAGCCGATCCGTGGGAATGCCGGTCAGGGCCGATGACAGGCCTATAAAGTTGTCCAGATCACTGCTCATGGTTGACTCCTTGTTCGCCAGTGGACTGTGCGCGTTCGAGCAAATAGGTGAAATCCGCGAAGCTGGTACGCGGCGACTCGGTGACATGGGTGGCCGCATTGCCGTGGCAAGCCATGCAACTGGAAGACGCCTGGGGCACGGTGCCCTGGATATAGGTTTCCAGCGTGGCGTTGGCCAGGAACAACGGCGCGGGGCTGCCCAGCGGGTTGGCGGCCGATACCTGGCAGTTCTTGGGCGGGTCTGACGGCCACTGGGTACTGATCAGTTGATAGTTCGCCCAGACACTCTGCTTGTTCACCGTACGCAACAGCGTTTGATAGGTGGTATTGAGGTTTTTGGTGGCTTCGGTCAGCGGCACTTCCCGCACGATCTGCGAGGGTGTCGCCTTGACTGCCGGGTTCCACGGCCGTGGCGGCGGCTGGTTGATGTCGCTTTTGCTGGCCGCGTTGTAGAACAGATAAGGCCCCGTGCGCTGGGCCACAGGCGTGGTTTTTTCCGGCACGTTTTTCACATGCTCGAAGGTTGACCAGACCCATTGCGCCGCGCTGGTAGTCTTATGGACCATATGCAATCCCACCAACCCGACCGGCTCGGACACGCATGACTCCGCAACGATCGGCCCATGGCTCGGGTCGTTGTTGCCCGGCGTGTAGACCAGTGCATCGACGGTATGGAAATCCTGGCGGTTGTCGTTGGGGCCCAGCACTTTCCACGATGCCTTCACCATCACCGCACCGACCTGTTTGGTCTGGGTGGAACCACAGCTGAACGCCACGGTGTTGTTCGGATTGGCGGCGAAGAATTTCTGCTGGCCTTCGATGCTGTACAGGCCGTTGTCGACGATGCCGTCGAACATCGATTGGTTGACCACGATTTCGTTGCGCGTGTAGGTACCGTTCTGGTCCACCAACGGGCCGCTCTCGAAGGGCTGGATAAACTCATCCAGCACATCGGGCACCTTGCCCATCTGCTGCAACAGGCGACCGGGCTTGAGCGACTTGCACGCGTCAGGGAGCGTCGCCGATGCGTTCCAGGGCAGCGGCGTCTGGCCCTTGGCGCGGAAAATCTGGTAGCTCTCTTTCCAGCTCTCCCACACGGTGGCGCCATCCTGCTTGCCGATGGGCGTGCCGGTATTCGGATCACCGTTATCCAGCGCCGGCCAGTTCAGGGCAATGAAGGTCTGCCACGACAGCTCATCGAAATCGGCTTGCAGGCTGACCAGTGAAACGGGGTGGGTCACCGTGACATCGAAGGGTATCTGGGGGGACAACGCAGGGGCGGCGCTGGCGGCCGGAGCCAGCAACACGCCTAACAATGCACAGCCAAGCGGGCCATGCCGACTGACTTCCACTCTCATGTTTTCTCTCCTTGGCATCAGGGCACCAGGAGAGATAACACCGGTCCGTCATGGACTCTCACTTGCCTCCTGGCCTGTCAGAGTCTAGGTAGGGTTTGGGCGGGGAAAAGGCGTTGGTGTAGAACCAATCGAAGCAAGGTTGGGTGGAGTTATTCAGATTCTGATCGGGGGCAGTGAGGACGCCATCGCGAGCAAGCTCGATCCCATGGATTGGCTTGAAGCTGATCAAAAGCGGAACGCGGAGCGTCCCTGGCGGCATTCCCACGCAGGAGCGGGGGAACGATCGAACCGCCAATCCCCTGTGGAAGCGGGCTCGCTCGCGAAGGCGTCAGCCCAACTGGCGTGAAGCTGATCGTCCCTGGCGGCATTCCCACGCAAGAGCGTGGGAACGATCGAACCGCCAATCCCCTGTGGAAGCGGGCCTGCTCGCGAAGGCGTCAGCCCAACTGGCGTAAAGCTGATCGTCCCCACGCTCTGCGTGGGGATGCATCCCGTGACGCTCTGCGTCACCTTCCAGAAGCGGAACGCGGAGCATCCCTGGCGGCGTTCCCACGCAGGAGCCTGGGAACGATCGAACCGCCAATCCCCTGTGGAAGCGGACTTGCTCGCTAAAGCGTCAGCCCAACTGGCGTGAAGCTGATCGTCCCCACGCTCTGCGTGGGGATGCATCCCGTGACGCTCTGCGTCACCTTTCAGAAGCGGAACGCGGAGCGTCCCTGGCGGCATTCCCACGCAGGTGCGTGGGAACGATCGAACCGCCAATCCTCTGTGGAAGCGGACTTGCTCGCTAAAGCGTCAGCCCAACTGGCGTGAA
>NZ_FOVS01000024.1:0-104674 GCF_900115235.1 Pseudomonas sp. NFACC24-1 | reverse complement strand
GAACGGGCGGAGATGCAGAAGGCACCATTTTAGCGAATATCGAAACCGTCATAGGTTCTGCCTTCAACGACGTGCTCTCCTCTGGCCCGTACACCGTAATCCCAACAGTACGGCTGGAAGGGGGGGCTGGCGATGACATCTACAACATCAATCTGGGGCTGACCCCCTACATCATCGAACAGGCCGGTGGCGGCAACGATGAAGTCCGCGTGTCGGTGATCAATGCCAGTGGCACGGTCCTGGCGGCAAACGTCGAGCGCCTGACCTACGTCGGCACTGGCGCATTCACCGGTTATGGCAACGACAGCGACAACATCATTACCGGCGGCTCGGGCAGCGACACACTGTACGGTGGCGCGGGCGCGGATCAGCTCATCGGCGGTTCGGGTAACGACACATTGTACGGAGGCGCGGGAGCGGATCAGTTTATCGGCGGTGTTGGCTATGACATAGCGAGCTATCTCGACAGCCAAGAAGCCATGACCTTCAACCTCAAGACGAGTGTGTATTCCGGGACCGCGGCAGGCGATACCTATACCGGTATCGAGGTGATCAGGGGATCGAATTTTAACGACGTTTTCTATGGTGGTAGTTCGTCCATGATGGAGGATGGAGCGGGTGGCGTGGATCTAGTCACTTATGAACAGTCTGACAGCGGGGTGACGATCGACCTGACCAACGGCACCGACATAGGGGAGGCTGCTGGCCACACCTACGCCAACATTGAGTTTTTTCAAGGCAGCAATTTTAACGATACGCTATCAGGCTCTGGTCTGAAGGAGATCTTCATTGGTGGAGCCGGGGCAGATGTAATCGATGGTCGCGCAGGTTTCGACAGTGCTTTTTACATTACAAGCACAACAGGCGTCTCGATCAACTTGCAGACTCAAACCAATCAAGGTGGCGATGCCGAAGGTGATGTATTGCTTAACATCGAACATGTGTTGGGCAGTCATTTCAACGATGTCCTGGTTGGAAACACGGGTGTTAATTATCTGGAGGGTGGATTGGGCAATGACGTCATCGACGGCGGGGACGGCGATGATTTCCTCTATGGTGGGCTGACTTCGTGGATAGAACCTTTCAAAGTCGATAGCTCGGCGAATGGGCCGCAGGCAGACATCTTGTACGGTGGTGGCGGTAACGACACCATCGTCACGGCTGCCAGCGACGAGGGTACTCAGGCCTACGGTGAGGCCGGAAGTGACACGATCACTGTGATACATGGCATGGCTGATGGTGGGGAAGGCAACGACCTGCTGACCGGTAGAGGCGTGGGCTTTTCACTGTCAGGAGGTCAGGGGGATGACAGACTGATATTGCAGACCGGCGGTTTTGCTAACGGTGGTGAGGGTGACGATATCTACACCATCGATACTCCTAAGTTAGTGACGATTCAGGACAACGGCATCAGCGGCGGCGACAAATTGATTTTGTCCTATATCGGCAGCTCTGAACTCTTGGCTGATCGCATCGGTGATGACCTCTATCTGCACCGATCAAGTTTCACTCCAGGACAGACACCGCAAGAAGGTGTGCGCCTCAAGGATTGGTATGCAGGTTACGACACCATCGAACAGATCCAGACAGCTGATATGCAACTCGTCAGTCTGTCGGGCATCAAGGGGTTTGCCGATGATCTGTTTGCCTGAACAGTTGAGTCGGCGTTTCTTGCCGTTTCATACTGGTCACGGTAGGAAAATGCATTCAATGGCGAACACGCTTTCATAACGAGTCTTGAATGTGTCGCTTTTGCCCGGTATTGCTTGAGCCGGGCAAAAGTTTTCAACCCTCCACCCTGGAGAGAAACGTCGCCCGAATTGACTACAGCGGTGAAGACACACGTTTGAAGACAGGCTGCGGCAGGAAACCAGATGACCTTCCTGACCCCAATACCAAAGGCGATGGTCTAATAGTGGGGTAAGACACAAGCGGGCAAGCTCGCTCCCACAAAGGCTTCAGCGCCCTTGCTGCAATACCTTGAGAGCGGCAGAAGCGAGGAACCCTGACCGGCTTTTTTCTTCAGGGTGGTGCAACACATACTCATCAATGCGATTCAGCAAATAGCCAGGCAACGTGATGTTGAGCTTCTGGGCCTTGCCCAGGTACTTGGTGACATCAATGTCCACCAGCGCCCAAGTGCAGCCGGCATACTTTGGATTAGCCGCATGCAGGGTGACAGTGTTGGCTGGCGGAATTGCCGAACCGTCCTCGGCCAGAATCTCGAAGTGCCCCTCAATGGCCTCGCGGGCCATCGCCATGGCGTCGTCCAGATCGTCGCCTGCGGAGAAGCAACCGGGAATATCAGGCACTTCAACACCCCAGGCGTGCTTGTCATCGCCCATGGAAATCGCAATCGGGTAAAGCATATTCATCGTCCTCCGGGAACGCAGGGCAACGGGCCGGCTGGAGCAGCGCCTGTTGCAAGATACTGATGGCCGTTTTCTTGAGCAGGTCCTTCTTCGGATGAGGAACCGTGACCAATCCCGGTTTGGTCGGGTGCTTGAAGTGATGATGACTGCCCCGAACCCGCACCAGATACCAACCGTCTGCAATGATTTGGCTTATCAAGAATCGGCTATTCACAACACCTCCGTGTGGTGTGCTTGGTGGGTACTATACCTACTGAATTTTAATGATCAACACTATAACCACCAGGAGCGACACTGGTGGGTAGGTGAGCTGATTGGACAGAAGTGTAGAAGCCGCGCCCGGCAAGGGGAGCGGCTAGGTGAGTGGGGTTATTTCGGGATGTGAGGAAGGGTAAAAAATATGACCGTGGAGAGGGGGGCTTGCTCCCGCTGGGCTGCGTAGCAGCCCAAGTTTCAGCCCAGTTCGCTTCGCTCCAGGTCCCGTCCGACCAGCTTATCCACAGGCACTAGGCCTGCTGCACAAACGTCAGTCGCACCGCAAATCCAATCAAAAGACTCCCAAACAACCATTGCTGAACACGCTGGGCCGAAGGCGAGCGTTGAAGCCAGCGCCCAAGCGCGACACCTACCAGCGCGTAGGCGCTATCAAACAACAAACCCACGCTGACCAACACCACGCCCAGGGTCGCAAACTGCTCCAGCACCGGTCCGCCCTGTGGATCGATGAACTGCGGCAACAACACCGAGCAAAACAGCAATGCCTTCGGGTTGAGCAAATTGGTCAGCAGCCCACGCCGAATCGCCTGATACCAACGCCGCTTTCCGGCCTCGATACCGGCTCCTTCAAAACTCGGCAACAACGTGGTCCTCAGGCATTGAAACCCGATCCATAACAGATAGGCAGCCCCGGCCAGGCGTACCGCGTCAAAGGTCCAGGGCGCAGTCTTGAACAATGCCGAAAGCCCCAATGCGGCCAGCGCGACATGACATCCCCGGGCGACGCCCAGGCCCACCGCCGTCGCCAGTGCCGTGCCCTTGCCCTGACGGGCACCGGTTTGCAGCAGCAGGATCATGTCCGGCCCAGGCAGCACATACACCACCATCAAGGCCATCAGGAACAACCAGAGCTCTGCCATGCCACATCCCCCTTCATCGACGATTCGGTAGCGTCAGTCTAGGGCCGAGGGGCAGGGCAGGTGGTTGCGAAGTCAGCTTCTAAAGCTTTGGAAATTGGCATAACCTGCCATGTAATCGCGTCATTCCATCGGGAAATGCCAATTCATGAAACTGGATGCCTTCGACCGCAAAATCCTCGCCGCGCTGCAGCGCGATGGTCGCCTGAGCAACGTGCAACTGGCCGAAGAAATCGGCCTGTCCGCCTCCCCATGCCTGCGCCGCGTGCGGATGCTTGAAGAAGCCGGAGTGATTCGCGGCTATCAAGCCGTCCTCGACCGCGACGAAGTGGGCCTTGGGCTGACGATTTTTGTCGGGGTCAAGGTTGAACGGCATAACGACGAACAAGCCGAAGCGTTTCGCCAGGCGGTCACGGCATTGCCGGAGGTGATCTCGGCGTTCCTGGTCTCAGGCGAATCGGATTTCCTGTTGCAAGTGGTGGTGCCGGATCTGCGGGCCTACGACCGATTCCTCACCGGGCGCTTGCTGAAGTTGCCGGGGGTGAGTGACATCCGGAGCAACTTTGCGATTCATACGGTGAAGACGCCGGGGGCGTTGCCGTTGGGGCATTTGCCTGGCGGCTGAGCAATGAACGACACAAGTAGGTAGCCAAGATACAAAAAGCCCCGCTGCGAAAAACGCCGGGGCTTTTTGGTTTGTCGTTAGGTGGGAGTCTGCGGCTCCCATTCTCAAACGTACGGTCTATCTATTGTTTCTCGGCTTTTTTTCTAACTTCAACTTCCGATCTAGGCGTAATGACTTTCACAACGTCATCGATCACCGCCTTGCTCATCTCCAACAAAAAATGCGCAGCCCAGGCGTAGCGGTCGGTGCTCTTCTCAAACGCCGCGTCTTCGGCAAGCCGGTGAGCGAGATGCAAAAGATCCGACGCCCGTTCCAATGCCTCTTGGATAGGGACGCCGCCGTTGACTCGGAACAGTGCTCGATCAGCGGAATAGTTGAAGGGGGTGTAGCCGATGGTTTTTAGCTCAGTGTTTTCGTTCATGGTCTGCCTCCGAAGATCGGAAGGTCGTTGGCCCGAAGCTGAAGCTTGGTTTGGTAAGTATGGAAATAGGATGGAATTACGTTTCGCATAGTTTCACTCCTTGACTTGAGAAACCGCCGCCATCCTTTCCTAGATTCGGGTGGCGGCCGTACGTGGGCTAGGAACCGGGAATCAAGGCACCCGGCACACCCGAGGGTGTCCCACGCACAGCCGCCATAAAACATCATCGCAAACACAAAAAGCGCCTGCAATTTTCATGGGGCGCTGTGCGCCTTGAATTCAACGGGTTCCTAGGCCCGGTCGCTGAATTTGCAGCGACGTCTGGAGAGTAGCCATCGAAGAACAAGGGCAACAAGGCGAAAACTCGCCGAAAAGCAAAGTAAGCGCACCCCCTACGCAGTTTTCGGATTCTGCCTACAAATCTTCCGGGCCATGCGATATGTGGCGAGGGAGCTTGCTCCCGCTGGGCTGCGCAGCAGCCCCCCTCTCATGAGCGCTTCGCACTCAAGCGGGAGCAAGCTCCCTCGCCACGGGACTCATTTTTCTCATTACTATGTCCGTGGAAATGGGGACGTATTTATTTTTGACGTATGACGTAGACGGGAAGCCATCTATCTACGCTCGGAGATCACCTCACACTTTCCCGAATATCAGCCATAAAAAAACCGGCCACCATGGGCCGGTTTTTTAATCCCCCCGTCAAAAAACATACGACAGGGGGACCAGAATTCGATTGGAGCGGGTGAAGGGAATCGAACCCTCGTTATCAGCTTGGGAAGCTGGAGTAATGCCATTATACGACACCCGCTCAGAGCGGCTGACTTTGTACCAGATGTGGCCACGGATTTGAAGTTTTTCTTTACGTACGGCGAGGTCACTCGTCTATGCAAGGCTCAAACCAGAGCGGTCGTTGGCGGGCAAGCCCCTGTGCTGATGGGGGAAGGGGCTTGCTCGCCAGGACTCGGTTTCAGATAGCCAGTGCATGGTAGTCCTGCACGTAGCTGTAGCGCGGTCGGCTTTCGTGGTGTTCCGGTGTGAGGAAACCCAGCAAGGCGTTGCGGCTGTCGCGGCAGGCGGCTTTGTGTTCCATGTCCAGGAAGTGCCCGGTGGCTTGCAGCGTGCTGAAGGTGCTGTGCTCGACGTGGTTGGCGAACAGCCTGGCGTCGACGGCCGAGGTGTACTCGTCCCATTCGCCGTTCAGGAACAGCACCGGCACGTTGATTTTCCTGGCCGCGTTGACGTAGCACTGCTGGTCGCTGTGGAGCACGTCGGTGATGTGGAAGTGCATCTGCCCGTACTCATGCTCGGCCAGGCTGCTGACGTGGCGATAGTTGAAGCGCTTGAACAGCGGCGGCAAGTGCTTGCCGATGGTGCTGTTGACCAAGTGCCCGACACGGTCGCCGTCCAGGCTGCCGAGGTAATCCACACCGCGTTCCAGGTAGTCACGCATCGGCGCATTGAGCACCGGTGAGAACGAGCTGATCACTGCTTTTTCGATGCGCCGTGGGCGCTGGGCCAGGGCGCTCAGCGTGGCGGCGCCGCCCCAGGAAAACGACAGCACGTGCTCGGCGGCGAAGTGGTCGATCAGCTCCAGGAGGATCTGCCCTTCGATCTCCTTCGTCAGCATTTTCTCGTGGCGATTGTGGGCCTTGGACTTGCCCGCATAGGGCTGGTCGTACAGCACGACATTGAATTGCGGGTAGAGGTTTTTGGCGGTCTGTGCAAACGACGCAGTGGTGGCCATTGAGCCGTTGACCAGAATGATGGTCTTTTGTGCGGCGTCTGCGCGATAGAACTCCGTGTAAACCCGATACTGACCCTGTATATCCAGCACAGCGATTTCTGGCCTCATGTCATAAGACTCCTGGCAAGCGGGTATGCGCGCAATGAGATTGCACGGGCAATGTGACAGGTAGGCATACGCCTGGAATATAAGGCCCATGTCGATCCAAGGAAGACGGTCGACGGGTGTTGTTATAGGCGGGCAGTTTGCCGGGCGGACAAGGCGGAACCTGAGGGTTCCCGCCGGCAAAAAGTTTCTTGGAAGTATGTGGTGACTCATCGGTCACATTTCGGCCGACGGTTTGATTCAAGCAGGGGGGCGACCGTTGCGCAAGTACCTGTCGGAAAATTGTTCGACACTTCTGCCCGACGGTCATCGACTCAGATCAGGCTGACCTCCTCAGGCGTCAAGGCGCGGTACTGACCGGGCTCAAGGTTGGCGTCCAGCAGCAGTGGCCCCATGCATTCACGGTGCAGGCGCAGCACCTTGTTGTCGAAGTGGCCGAACATGCGTTTGACCTGGTGGTAGCGCCCTTCAACGATGCTCAAGCGCGCCGATTTTTCCCCCAGCAGCGTCAGTTCTGCCGGCTGGGTGGTGAGGTCTTCGAAGGCGAAATACAGGCCTCGGGCGAAGGTGTCGGCATATTCGGCCGTGATGGTTCGCTCGGTTTCGACGTAGTAGACCTTGGGCAGCTTGGTCTGCGGTTGGGTCAGGCGCCGCGACCAGCTGCCGTCATTGGTGATCAGCATCAGCCCGGTGGTGTTGAAATCCAGGCGCCCGGCGATGTGCAGGTCGTCCTTGTCCGGTTCGTCCAGCCAGTCGAGGACGGTGGGGTGTTGCGGATCGCGAGTGGCACTGACGCAGCCGGGCGGCTTGTGCAGCATGAAGTAGCGCGCCGGTCGGCCGGTTTGCAGCACTTCGTCGTCGACTTCGACGCGACTGAATTCTCGTACCGGTGCATGGGGATCGTTGACGGTCTGGCCGTCGATTCGCACCCGACGCTCTACCAGCAACAGGCGCACTTGTTGGCGATTGAATCGCGGCAGATTACTGAGGAAACGGTCGACGCGCATGGGCAGTTCAGGCAGGGCAGCGGAGGGTGGGTATCTTACGCGATCGGTTGGGGCTTGGCGCGCAACTGGGCTTGGACCTGGGCGCAGCGTGGGCACAGGCAGGACTGATCACGCAGTTCGGCCGGCAATGCTTCAAGCACGGCCGGGTCGATGCTCACGCCATAACACCAGCAGGCCCGGTCGGCGGTTCGTGGGTCGGCCAGGGTGCAGTCGTTGGTGCCGCCGCAGGCCGGGCAAAGGTCGGGTTTATTCATAACTGGAGTGAGGCATGTCCACGCAGGTTCGGTTGCCCCCGGTCTGCCGGGCGCGTTGCAACGCATGATCGGTCCGCGACAGCAAGCTGTGCAAGGTATCTTCGTCCTGCAAGGTGGTGAGGCCGAGGCTGACGGTGACCAGCAATTGTTTACCGCTGCAGAAATAGCGCTGCTTTTCGATGTGCTGACGAATTTTCTCCGCGATTTTCAGACCGGTCTGGCCGTCGGTGTCCTTGAGCAGGACGACAAAGGCTTCGGCGCTCCAGCGACAGACGATGTCCGAATGCCGCAGGCTCTCAGTCAGGCTGCGGGCGAACCCGGTCAACAGTTGATCGGTGGCGATATGACCGTGGGTGGTGTCCAGCCGCTTGAAGTCGTCCAGTTCCACCAGCAGCGCCGTCAAGGGTCTGGGCTCGCGCTGGGCTTCGTGAAGGGCTTGCACGGCCAGCAGGTCGAAGCCACGGCGGTTCGGCAATTCGGTCAGGCTGTCGAGGGTGGCCTGGGCGTCGATGCGTTGCTGGTAGTTGTTGATCAGCCGACAAAGAATGGCCAGGACCGCCAGCGTCACGAGCAGGCCGACCAGCAGGTTCACGTACAGCGTCTTGAGAATGTGATCGCGTATCGAGGTATGGGCGGCGTAATAGCCCAACAATGAAATGATCAGGAAGCTTGTACCAAGCAACGCCACCACGACCAGCAGCGGCTTGCGCTGGGAATACAACGGCGAACGAAGCGACATGGCGATTCCCTTGGCTAGGACCCAATGGAGTCAGTTTAGTGGCCTTGTGGGAAAAGACAGTCGAATTTGCAGGTTTGCAAGATTGTGGCGAGGGGATTTATCCCCGTTGGGCCGCGAAGCGGCCCCAATGCACTCTGCCTGATACACCACGCTGACAGGTTTTGGGGCTGCTGCGCAGCCCAGCGGGGATAAATCCCCTCGCCACAGGTACTGTTTACTCAAGGGTAATTAGATAAGCCCGCCATCCCCCCAGATGGCTGATGTCCTGAGCGCCCTCCAAACCATACGAATCACAGATGAATCCGCTCTCCCAGCGCCCATCGGCCAGTTGCACCTTGCCCAGCCCCAACGGTGCTGGAATGCCCGTCAGGAATGAGCCCAGTTCACTGCTCGGCAGCTCCCAGACTTCGACCTCGATCGCCACGCCGCCTTCACGAACCCGAACCATGCCGGGACGCAAGGGTGGGCCGCCGGCCAAGGCATGGAGGCGGTAGTCCGGCGAGCTTTGGGTGGCCTCGATCAGCCGGGCGCCGCGTTGCTTGAGCTGCCAGTTCAGTGCCAACCCGTCCAGGTGTGCGCCGCACACGACCAGCCGCGCCCGGTCGTGGCGCGCCGGGTGGGCGGGCACGGGCAAGGTCTTGTCCTGTTGACGCTGCAAGGCATCGGCCAGGCTCAAGAGGTATTGATCGGTGAAGGCTCGACCGAACAGCGTCACGCCCCAGGGCAAGCCGTTGGTCATGAGCGCGCTGGGAACGGCGACGGCGGCGTAGTCCAGCAGGTTCATGAAATTGGTGTAGTAACCCAGTTCCGAGTTGCGTAGCACCGGTTCGGCGGCCAGTTCGGCGAGGGTCACTGGCCGGCCGATGGTCGGTGTGAGTACGCAGTCAAGCGCGTCCATGGCCCGGTCGCATTGAGCTTTGAGCGCTTGCAAACGGTAGCGGGCGCGGAAGGTTTGTACGCCATCTACCGTAGGCGCTTTCGCCAATACGGCGCGGATGACGGGCAGTACGGCGTCGGGCTCGCGCTCCATCAATGGGCCGGCAACGCTGTAGCGTTCGGCCACCCACGGGCCTTCATAAAGCAGCCGTGCGGCTTCCAGGAACGGCGACAGGTCCAGTTCCACGGCTTCGCCGCCCAGACGTTCGAGTCGCTCGATGGCATCCAGAAACAGGTGCGGACCTTCAGGGCAGCCGAAAAACGCCAGGTCCTGCTGGCGCGGTACGCCGAAGCGAAAGCGCCGAGGCGCGCCGAACGCAGAGCCGTCGTTCCACTGCGGGTTGTGGCGGCTGTAGTCGTCACGAGGGTCTGGACGGGCCGTCAGCGCCAATAGCTGGCTGGCTTCCTTGGCCGTTGCCGTGAAGGTCGTGACGCAGTCCAGCGTGCGACAGGCCGGGACCACGCCTGCCGTGGAGATCAACCCCAGGGTGGCCTTCATGCCCACCATATTATTCAGTGCAGCGGGCACCCGGCCGGATCCGGCGGTATCGGTGCCCAAGGCAAAACTCGCCACGCCCAAGGCCACGGCCAGCGACGAGCCGGCGCTCGAACCGCCTGCCGGATAGTCCGGCAACACGCTGTTGCGGCAGGCGCCGTAGGGCGAGCGAGTGCCATTGAGCCCGGTGGCGAACTGGTCGAGGTTGGTCTTGCCCAGGGGGATCGCGCCCAGTGCCAGCAACTGCTCGACGATGGTCGCCGAGCGTGGCGGCACATAGGCAAACGCCGGGCAGGCTGCAGTGGTCGGAATGCCGGCCAGGTCGATGTTGTCCTTGATGGCGAAAGGTACGCCGTACAAGGGGAGGCTCTCCAGGTCGCGGCCTTCCAACGCGGCCAGGTAGGGCTCCAGTTCCTCGACCGTCAGCAGGTGGATGAACAGGTGATAGTCCGGGTTCAGCGCCGCGGCTTTTTCCCGCAGCTCCAACAGCAATGTCCGAGGCGTCAGTTCGCCGCTGCGGTAGGCATTGCGCAGGTCGTCCAAGCGAAGCGAAAGGTTCATGGTGTTAATCCTTTGATTGAGTTCAGTCACGTTCCAGCACCACGACGCGTTGTCCGGCGCGCACCGCCGAACCGGCCTGGACGCGCACCTCGCGCACCACGCCGGCCACGGGTGCCAGCAGCGGAATTTCCATCTTCATCGACTCCAGGATGACCAGCACATCACCGGCGGCCACCCGCGTGCCAACGTCGACCTGGACTTGCCAGAGGTTGCCAGCGATGTGGCTGTCGACGCTCAGTTGACCTTCGGTCAGCAGCGAATCTTCGCTCGGCGCGATGGCCGGTTCTTCACTGTCGAAATGTGCCTGGCCACTGGCGATCCAACGCTCGCGCTCGGCCTCGAAGGCACTTTGTTGCTGGCGGCGGAACGCGGCGATGCTGTTCGCTTCCTGCACCAGGAAACGCTGGTAGTCAGCGAGGTTGAGCTGGCTATGCTCGATCTCCAGGTCGAAGCGGCCCAGGGGGAATTCGCGGCGGATGTGCAGCAACTCATCGGCGCTGACCGGGTAGAAGCGGATCTGATCGAAGAACCGCAGCAACCAGGGTTTGCCGTCGAATGCGGCGACCTCCCGATAACGGTTCCACATCTGCAATGTGCGCCCGACGAACTGATAGCCGCCAGGCCCTTCCATGCCGTACACGCACATGTAGGCGCCGCCGATGCCCACCGAGTTTTCCGCGGTCCAGGTCCGGGCCGGGTTGTATTTGGTGGTCACCAGTCGATGGCGAGGGTCGAGCGGTGTGGCGACCGGCGCGCCGAGGTAGACGTCCCCCAGGCCCATGACCAGGTAGCTGGCGTCAAACACCGTGCGTTGCACCTCGTCGAGGTTGGGCAGGTCGTTGATGCGTCGAATGAACTCCAGGTTGCTCGGGCACCAGGGCGCGTCCTTGCGCACGGTGGTCATGTATTTTTCAATGGCCAGCTGACAGGCCGGGTCATCCCAGGACAGCGGCAGGTGGACGATGCGCGACGGTACTTGCAGGTCCTGGGCGGCGCACACGGCGTCCCACTCGCCGGCGACGATGCTCAGTAGATCGGCCAGGGGCAGTTGTTCGGGTTGATAGTGCACTTGCAGCGAGCGAATGCCCGGCGTCAGGTCGATCACACCGTGCAATTGTTTGTGTTCCAAAGCCTGCATCAAGGCATGGGCGCGAAAGCGCAGCACCAAGTCCAGTTCGGGGGCGCCGATTTCCAGCAGCAGGTGGGTGTCGCCGGCTAATCTCGCCACCATCCGGGTATCGTCCTGGCCGATATCCAATACCACAGGCGACACCATCCCCTGTGGGAGCGGGCTTGCTCGCGAAAGCGATGGCACATTCAGCATTGATGTATCAGACAGACCGCTTTCGCGAGCAAGCCCGCTCCCACAGTTAGCGTATTCCAAGGCAAGTGAGCGGGCTGTCTTCAGGTCCACCGGCACAAACCGCACCTTGTCCCCAGCCTTGAGTTGCCCCAACTGCCAGAGATCCGCTTCGATCACCGTCACCGGGCAGACGAAACCGCCCAGGCTCGGGCCGTCGGGGCCGAGGATGACGGGCATGTCGCCGGTGAAGTCCACGGCGCCGATGGCGTAGGGGTTGTCATGGATGTTGGAAGGATGCAGCCCGGCCTCGCCACCGTCGGCGCGAACCCATTCAGGTTTCGGCCCGATCAGTCGGACGCCGGTGCGGCTGGAGTTGAAGTGCACTTCCCAGGCGGTGTCGAAGAACGTCTGGATGTAGCGCTCGGTGAAGTATTCGGGCGCGCCGTGGGGGCCGTAGATCACGCGGATCAGGCGCACGCTCGGCAGTTCCAGGATCGGTGCGCTCGTTGGCGGCAGCGTCGTGTGCTCATCCAGCGGCACCAGATGCAACACGTCGCCGGTACACAATGCCCGTCCGCCATGGCCGCCGAACTGACCGAGGGTAAACGTGCTTTTGCTGCCCAGGTAATCCGGTACTTGTACGCCACCCTGCAGGCACAGGTAGCTGCGCGCCCCGGCACCGGAAATATTGCCGATGGCGAGGGTGGCGCCGGCAGCGATCGACAACGGGGTGTTCATCGGTACGGCTTCACCGTCGAGCGTGAGGGCAATCACCGCACCGGTCACCGCCACCCGGGCATCGCAGTTGAAACGCAGCAGCGGCCCGTTCATGGTGATCTCCAATGCCGCCGCACCTTCTTCATTGCCCAGCAGGCGATTGCCCAGGCGCAACGAACGGCTGTCCATCGGTCCTGACGGCGGCACCCCCACCGCCCAATAACCGAGGCGGCCGGGATAGTCCTGGACACTGGTCTGGGTGCCGGGGCTGAGCACTTCAACGGTGTGGGCACGGTAGACCAACGCGTCCAGGCAGCGGGTCCAGGGCTGGCCGTTGGCAAACGGTGCATCGAGGAGAATCTGTTGCAGGTAGTCGCGATTGGTTTCGACGCCGTACAGCAGGCTTTCGTCCAGCGCTTGGTGCAAGCCCAGGCGGGCCTGCTCGCGGGTTGGCGCCCAGCGAATGACCTTGGCGATCATCGGGTCGAAGTAGGGCGGGATCTGGCAACCGGCCTCGACCCAGGTGTCGATGCGCAACTGTTTGCCGTCGGCCTCGGGGAATTTCACGGCGGTCAAAAGCCCAGGGCTTGGCTGGAAGTCCCGGCCTGGATCCTCGGCATACAAGCGGGCCTGGATCGCGTGCCCCTCGGCTTTTAAACCCTCGCTCAATTCGTTCAGTGGCGGCAGTTCTCCTGCGGCCAGTTGCACCATCCAGCGCACCAGGTCCACGCCCCACACCTGTTCGGTGACACCGTGCTCCACTTGCAGGCGGGTGTTCACTTCCAGGAAATAGAAGCGCCCGGCGTCGCTGTCGAACACGAATTCCACGGTGCCGGCGCTGCGGTAGTTCACCGCCCGGGCCAGTTGGATCGCCGCTGCGCAGAGTTCGTCGGCCATGCCCTCGGGCAGGTTGGGGGCCGGCGTTTCCTCGATGACTTTCTGGTTGCGCCGTTGCACCGAGCAGTCGCGCACGCCCAGGGCGATCACCTGGCCCTGGCCATCGCCGAACACCTGCACCTCCAGATGCCGCGCGCGTTCGATGTACTTCTCGATGAATACGCCGGCGTCGCTGAAGTTGTTCTGACCCAGGCGCTTGACCGCTTCGAAGGATTCGCTCAGCTCGGCGGCGCTGCGACACACACGCATGCCGATGCCGCCACCGCCGGCTGTGCTTTTGAGCATCACCGGATAGCCAATCCGGGCTCCGGCCAACAGTGCGGTGTCGAGGCTGTCGAGCAGTTCGGTGCCTTCGAGCAGGGGCACGCCGTGCCGGCGCGCCAAGTCTCGGGCGGTGTGCTTGAGACCGAACACGCGCAGTTGTTGTGGCGTCGGACCAATGAAGGCGATCCCGGCCGCTTCGCAGGCTTCGGCGAAGGCTGCGTTTTCCGAGAGAAAACCGTAGCCGGGATGAATCGCCGTCGCGCCGCTGCTTTTGGCAATCGCCAGGAGCTTGTCCACCGCCAGATACGTATTGGCCGCCGCGCCTTCGCCCAGGCTGTGGGCTTCGTCGGCCTGCAGGATATGCAGGCTGGCGGCGTCGGCTTGGGAATACACCGCCACGCCGTGGACCTTCAGTTCGCCCAAGGTCCGCAGGATGCGGCAAGCGATGGCGCCACGGTTGGCGATGAGGATTTTTTCGAACATGGCATTGCCCCCTCAGGCATGAGTGCTGCCTGAACTGGGATGCGGGCCGTCCCGCAGTTTTCGATGGCCGCCGGGGTCGTCCCAGGCGGCGAAATAATCAAGTTCAAAAGCACCATTGATACCTGTGGGAGCGGGCTTGCTCGCGAAGACATCGGCACATCCGACATCGCCGCCAACTGACCCACCGCTTTCGCGAGCAAGCCCGCTCCCACAGGGCATTGAGGGTGTTCATGAATCTGTGTTTATTTGATGCACTGCCCCGACCGGCTCTGGCACAACGCAAACAGCCAGCGACGCAAGCGGATGAGTTTCAGTTCCATATCAAAAGCTCCGCAGGCGTGGGGTTATAGGCGTTGCAGGGGTTATTCAGTTGCGGGCAGTTGGAGATCAGCACGATCACGTCCATCTCGGCCCGCAGGTCGACGTATTTGCCTGGCGCCGAGATCCCGTCTTCGAAGGTCAGGCCGCCGTCGGCGGTGACCGGCACGTTCATGAAGAAGTTGATGTTCGGCCCGATATCGCCCTTGCCCAGGCGACCATCGTGGGCGCAGGCCCGCAGGTAATTGTCACGGCAGCTGTGCATGTAGCGTTTTTCCAGGGCGTAGCGCACGGTGTTGCTTTCCTGGGCGCAGGCGCCGCCGAGGGTGTCGTGGCGTCCACAGGTGTCTTCGACGATGGTCAGCATCGGGTGGCCGAGGTTCGAATAGAGCACGCTGCCGGTGCTCAAATAAACGCTGTTTTGCCGACGCAGTGTGCGCTGTACGTCGTAGCGTTCCTTGGGGTTGGCCAGGCTGTAGAACAGCGTATCGACCGCCTGGTTGCCTTCCAGGTCGAGGATGCGCAAGGTCTGGCCCGCCTTGACCTCCACCAGCCAGGGTTCCCCGGCGGGAATCGTGGCACGGTAGACGGCGGTATCGGGTTGCTTGTGTGCGGTGGCGATGGCGAGTGACATGGCAGCGATCCTCAGGCGAACAGGCGGTCGGTGTTGATGAAGCCGCGCTGGTTTTCCGGGCGCGAAAGGCGGCAGTGCTCGGCGACGCTGGCGTCGGCATTCATCCAGCTGAGCTTGATCGGTTGCGGGGCGTATTGCGGGTTCGGGTCCATCGGGTGTTGCAGCGCGGTCAGCACCACCAGGGTGTCCATCGGCGCGTACAGCTCGATGTAGTCGCCGGTCAGGGAATTGCCCTCCACGAAGTGAAAGCTTCCCGCCTCATCGACATCGACCCGGCTGAACAGGTTGAGGGTCATCAGCAGGTCGGACAGGCCCAGGCCCCATTTGCCCAGTTCCACCAACAGGTTGTCGGTGCCGTTGCGAAAGAAGCCGTTGCGCAGTTCCTGGTAGCGGCCCTGACCGTATTTTTGCGCGACTTCCTCGGCGCAGAGCACGCCGCCCAGGCTGTCGCTCCAGCCACAGGTGTCGGCGGTGATGGCCGCCAGCACCCGGCCCATGTCCGAGTAGAGGCAGTGGCCGGCGGTGAGCTTGGCGGTGTGTTGGCATTTGAGGCTATCAGGCAGGTTCAGGCGTTCGGTTTTCTCGTTGGCATTGAGTAGCGTCAGGCTCACGTTGGCCCCGCCGCGCAGATCGGTCAGGCGCAGCAGCTGGCCGCGCTTGAGCACGAACGAGCGGTGGCCGCCGCCGGGCAGCAGTTCTTCGGCGAAGGGCGTAAACAAGCGGGTCGAGTCGGGCATGGAAAAACTCCTTTCAAGCGATACGCAATGTGCCGGCCAGTTCGGCGGGCAGGGCGTCGACGGCGGCACGGACGGTGCGGCGGTCGCTGTTCAATGGAATGTCGTAGGTGATGCGTGCGCCATAGGCGCCAGGGGCGTGGGGATCGACACGGACTTTGTCGAACACCAGCAGGCGCGTGCCGAGGCTGAAACCTTCGGACAGGTCATGGGTGACCATGAACACCGTCAGGCGGGTTTCGCGCCACAACGCCAGCAACAAGGCGTGCATGTCTTTGCGAATGCCCGGGTCGAGGGCGCCGAAGGGTTCGTCCAGCAGCAGGACCCGCGGCTTCATGATCAGTGCCTGGGCGATGGCCAGTCGCTGCTGCATACCCCCGGACAGTTGCGCCGGGTATTTATCCAGCGCATGGCCCAGGCCGACCTTGTCCAGCAGTTGCGCGGCTTCTTCCCGGGCCTGGCGCTTGGCGCCGCCGAACAGGCGGCCCAGCAGCGGCGAGCGCGGCAGTTCCAGGCCCAGGGCCACGTTGTCCAGCACGGTCAGGTGCGGGAACACCGAGTAACGCTGGAACACCACGCCCCGGCTGGCATCCGGCTCGCCGGCCAAGGGTTCGCCGTCCAGGAGAATCTGTCCGCGACTGGCGCGCTCCTGGCCCAGCAGCAAGCGCAGGAAGGTCGACTTGCCGCAACCCGACGCCCCCACCAGGGTGCAGAACTCACCCTCGGCGACCTCCAGGTTCAAGCGCTCAAGCACCACCTGATCGGCGTACTGCTGCCAGACGTTGTTCACAGTAATGAAGCTCATGCCTTCGCTCCCTCATACCAGGGGAACGCTTGCCGGGTCAGGCGCTTGAGGCCCCAGTCCATCAGCCAGGCGAGCAGGGTGATCCACACCACGTACGGCAAGATCACGTCCATCGCCAGGTAACGGCGCACCAGGAAAATCCGATAGCCCAGCCCATCGGTGGAGGCGATGGCTTCGGCGGCGATCAGAAACAGCCAGGCCGAACCGAGCATCAGCCGCAGGGAAATCAACAGGCGCGGCAGCAATTGCGGCAGCACCACCCGCAGCATCAGGGTCCAGGTCGAAGCACCAAGGGTTTGGGCCTTGATCAGCAGCTCGGGCGGAATTTCCCGGGCGCGCTGTTCCAGGTCCCGGGCCAGGCACGGTGTGATGCCGATGACGATCAGCATCACTTTCGACAACTCTCCCAGGCCGAAGACAATGAACAGGATCGGCAGGATAGCCAGCGGTGGCACCATCGACACCACGGTGAGCAGCGGCGATAACGGCGCACCCAACAGCGGCAACGTGCCGGCGGCAATGCCCAGGCACAGTCCGGCCAGGGCGCTGATGCCCAGGCCGATGGCCAACCGGCGCAGGCTTGAGGCGGTGTCCTGCCAGAGCAGGTATTCACCGCTGCGGGCGTCAGCGGTGAAGGCCAGGCGCTTGACCGCATCGGCCATCTGCACGGCGCTGGGCAGCAGCTTGTCGTTGGGGTTGTCCGTCAACCGTTCGGCCGAGCCCATGAAGTAGGCGAACAACACCAGCGCGAAGGGCAGGATCACCAGCAACAAGCGGCTGGGACGATCCGGGTAGCGGTTGATCAGGCGCATGCCAGGTCCTCCGGTTTACAGCTTGGCGTCGGCGGCCAGCTGTACGTAGGTCGGGTCAAAGCGCAGCTTGAGATTGGCCTTGTCGCCGCGGGTCACGCCATTGGCGAACGCCATGCCGACTGCGTTGGCGTCCTTGGCGCCTTCGCCCAGCAAGCCGTGCTGGAACGAGAATTCGGCCACCTTGCCCATGGTGGCGGGCAGTTGTTCGCTGGTGGCGAAGCCGAGGGCTTCTTTGGGCGTGGCGAACAGCTTGGTGGTGTCCAGTTGCGACTGGAAACCTTTGAGGTCGGTGCCCGAGGCTTTGGCCATGTGTTCCAACGCGGCCTGGCTGGCTGGGTTTTTCGCATTCATCAGCGCCACCACTTCGAACCAGGCGCCGGTCAACGCTTTGCCCAGGGCCGGGTTGTCCTGCAGGGTCTGGGTGTTGACCACCATCATGTCCATGATCTCGCCAGGGACCTGGCTGGAGTTGAACACTTCGCTCACGCCGGGCTGGGCCTTGATGTCCGAGAGCATCGGGTTCCAGGTGGTGACGGCCTTGACCTGATCGGTGTTGAACGCGGCGGAGATGTCGGCGTCGGAGGTGTTGACGACTTTCAGGTCTTTTTCGGCGAGGCCTACCGAATCCAGGGCGCGGGCCAGCAGGTAATGGGACACCGACAGTTCCACCAGATTGACGTCCATGCCCTTGAGGTCGGCCACTTTCTTGCCTTCACCCTTGAGGACGATGCCGTCGTTGCCGTTGGAGAAATCGCTGACGATCAGCGCGGTGCTGTCCACGCCACCGGCGGCGGGAATGGTCAGGGCGTCCATGTTGGTCATGGTGCAGCCGTCGAACTGACCGGCGGTGTACTGGTTGATGGATTCGACGTAATCGTTGAGCTGCACGACATCGATCTTGATGCCGTATTTTTTCGCCCATTTGTCGACGATGCCTTGGCTGCCGGCGTATTCCCAGGGCATCCAGCCGGCGTAAATGGTCCAGCAGACGCTGAAGTGGTCTTTCTGTGCGGCGGCGGATGAAAAGCTCACGAGGGTCGAGAGGACGGCGAGGATCAGGGCGGACAGACGAAGCTTGAGCATGGTGTTTCTCCAGTTGATCAAGGGCGGACAGGAGCAACGCGGCACCGCGAACGGTGGCTTGTCTCCCGGGCTTTTGTCCCGCCGTGTAACCTCAACTGGAGGTCGCCAACTCTCGGACCAGCCACTCGCCAGAAGCGAGCCGGAACCCTAGTCAGCCATTGCAAATTGTGGTGCCGCGAACCTGTGATGACTCCTGCACGGAGTTTGTTAAAGCGAGAGCCGTGCCAAGTCCGCTGAAGGCCCGGGCCAGAGAGGGCGGGGGGTGGAAAGGGATGAGAGAGTACGGATTTATGCCAGGTTGTGGTGCCGCGGCGCACTGTAAGGGGGCAAAGCGCTACATGTTTCTAGTTATTGCTAGGTCGCACCAGATTCCGATTTCGCTGTCAGATTAATCGTCAGTCACCCAATAGATGACTGCCGCCCCTCAGCGTCGCTGATGTGGCTCATTCGCGGTCCAGGAGGCCGCCATGTATCGACGACTGCTCCTCATTGCGTTTCTCGGTTTGACTCTTTCGGCATGCGTGCCTTATTACGACGGAGACTCGAGCTACTACCGTTCCGAGGTCTACACCTCACCGGCACCGGTCTACTACGGTGGCGGGAGCTACTATTCGGCACCGCGTGGTTATTACGCCCCGCGGTATTACCAACCGGCGCCACGCTATTACTCGCCGCCGCGCTACTACCAGCAAGGCCCACGCTATTACTCGCCACCACGAGCGGCGTATCGGCCTTATCCACATCGGGGTGGCTGGGACGGCCGTGACCGGGGCGGTTGGAATGATGACCGACGGGGTCGAGGCGGGCGTGACCATCGGGGACGCGGTGGTCATGACGGAAGGGGCGGCCACCGCTGATTCCAGGCAACAGAAAGCGGCGCATAAAGCGCCGCTTTTTTGTGCCTGCCATAAAACGACCTGTGGGAGCGGGCTTGCCCGCGAAGGCGGCGGCACATTCAACATTGATGCAAGCTGCTCCATTGCTTTCGCGAGCAAGCCCGCTCCCACAGGAGATCATTCAGGCCATTCACTCGTTGGACAAATCCGCCAACGGATGCCGCCCTTCCCACGCCTTGTGAAAGTGCGCCTCGACCGCCGCTTCAGGCACATGGTTGATATCCGGCCAATGCCAGCGCGGCTTGTGATCCTTGTCGATCAATCGCGCCCGCACGCCTTCGCTGAATTCCGGATGACGGCAGCAATTGAGGCTCAGGGTGTATTCCATCCGGAATACACCGGCCAGGGACAGATGCCGCGCCCGGGCGATCTGCTCCCAGACCAGGTGAGCGGTCAGCGGCGAGCCTTCGGTCATGGTCTTGGCGGCCCGGGCGATCAACGGGTCCGGGTGGTCCACCAACAGGCTGAGGGCTTTCCAGGCGCAGCGCACATCGCTGACATCCAACCACTCGTCGATTTTCGGCCGTCGCGGCAGCCATTGGGCCTCGGGCAGTTGGGCGATGGCTTCCTGTTGCAAGGCCTTGAGCAGGCTGTTGAGCTGCATCTCGGTCTGCTCCTGCCAGTTGAGTTGCAGCAGGCCTTCAATCAGATCGTCCTGTTGTTCATCCAGCAAGAAGCGGTCGGCCAGGCCCAGGTCGATGGCGTCCCGGGCATTCATGTGGGCGCCGGTCAGGCCGAGAAACAGCCCGAGCTTGCCGGGCAAGCGTGACAAGAACCAACTGGCGCCGACATCCGGGTACAGGCCGATGCTGATTTCCGGCATGGCCAGGCGGCTGCTTGGCGTGACGATGCGGGTACTGGCGCCTTGCAGCAGCCCCATGCCGCCACCCAGTACATAACCGTGGCCCCAGCACAGCAAGGGTTTTGGGTAGGTGTGCAGGTTGAAGTCCAAGCGGTATTCCGCCGCGAAGAATTGTGCCGCCAACGGCGGTACTTCGCCGGGATGAGCGCGGCAGGCCTCCACCAGGCTGCGCACTTCACCGCCAGCGCAGAAGGCCTTGGCGCCATTGCCACGCAACAGCACACAAACGACCTGCGGTTCCCGAGCCCAGGCATCGAGGCGATCACGCAACGCGTTGATCATCGGCAAGGACAGGGCGTTCAGGGATTTTTCGGCATCCAGGGTGGCGATGCCGATGCGGGCACCGTCGATGCCGGTGAGCTCTTCGAAGTGCAAATTCATCGTGACCTCGATCAGAAATTTGAATGTTCAGTATGACCGCTATGTAGGAAAGTGCCGGTTCTGCGTCAGATCAATTGACAAGCCCTGTAGGCTTTCCTAGGGTGCGCCCATTGTTTTTACCGGATGCAACCATGACTGCTGACGACCGTATCAAACTCGAACCGAGCTGGAAGCAGGCACTGCGTGCCGAGTTCGACCAGCCCTACATGGCGGAGTTGCGTGAGTTCCTACGCAGTGAATACGCCGCTGGCAAGGAGATCTATCCGCCGGCCCCACTGATTTTCAACGCCCTCAATTCCACGCCGCTGGATAAGGTCAAGGTGGTGATTCTCGGCCAGGATCCTTACCACGGTCCAGGCCAGGCCCATGGCTTGTGCTTCTCGGTTCAGCCGGGCGTGCCGACACCGCCGTCCCTGGTGAACATCTACAAGGAATTGAAGCGCGACCTGAACATCGACATCCCGAATCACGGCTACCTGCAAAGCTGGGCCGACCAGGGCGTATTGCTGCTCAACACGACCCTGACCGTGGAGCGCGCCAACGCCAACGCCCACGCCAAAAAAGGTTGGCAGCACTTTACCGACAGGATCATTGAAGTCGTCAGCGAACACCAGCCGCACTTGGTGTTCCTGTTGTGGGGGGCTCATGCCCAGAGCAAGCAGAAGCTGATCGATGCGACCAAGCATTTGGTGCTGACTTCGGTCCACCCGTCACCGCTGTCTGCCCACCGAGGTTTCATCGGCTGCGGGCACTTCAGCCGGACCAACAAGTTTCTCCAGCAGCAGGGCGAGACGCCGATCGATTGGCGGTTGCCGCCGCTTTAAGTGGGCGGCAGTCAGGGCCCCATCGCGAGCAAGCTCGCTCCCACAGGGTTAAGGGCAACACAAACCCTGTGGGAGCGAGCTTGCTCGCGATGAAGGCGCTGCGGACGATCAGGCCGAATTCGTCTGGCGCGCCCAATACCTGAACAACGGCTCCGCCAGAAACAGCACGAACAGCAACCGCATCACCTGCAACGCTGTCACCAATGGCACCGACAGTTGCAATGTCTCCGCCGTCAGGCTCATTTCCGCGATGCCGCCGGGCATCATGCCCAGCGTCAACGAACGCAGATCCAGATGGGTCAAGGTGCTCAAGCCTAGGGCTGCAAGCGTGGCGATCAGCATCGTCAACACCGTGCCAACCAACGTTCGGCCCATGAACGACGGTGCTCGACGAAAGAACTGCCGGTTGAAATGACAACCCAGCCCGCTGCCGATCAGCCATTGGCCGACCTGGCTGGCGCCGTTGGGCAGGCCGATGTGCAGGTCCCAACCGACGCTCACCGCCGCGCTCACCAGTAACGGCCCGAACAACCAGGGATTGGGTTGGCGCAAGCGCTCCCAGACCCAGGCGAGCAGGGCGCCCGCCGGAAACAGGAGCGCCAGCCACAGCCAGTCCACCGTGGTGGCATGCTGCGCCGGGGGGGCTTCGCCCAGCAGATACTTGAAGGCCGCCGGCACGCACAGCACCACCACCAGCACCCGCAAGCTCTGGCCCGCGGCGACACGGCTCAGGTCCGCGCCGTTGCGGGCACCGAGGTTGACCATTTCACCGGAGCCGCCGGGCATGCTCGAGAAAAACGCGGTAGCACGGTCCTCGCCGGTGCGACGCATCAGCCAGACACTTACCACGCTGGACACGCTGGTGATCAGCGCGCCGAAGAAAATCAGTCCGAAGTGGCTCAGGACCTGTTCCATCACCACAGGGGTGAAGTGCAGGCCGATTCCGATGCCCACCACCCATTGGCCGCATTTGCGGCCGCCGGGGATTTCCGCCAATTGCCACGGCGTCAGGCAGCGCACCAGGATGATCGCCAGCAACGAGCCGACCATCCAGGGCAAAGGCCAGCCGATCAGGCTGGCCAGGTAACCGCCGGCCAGACCGACCAGCGGTGTTCCCCACCATTGTTTGAAAGTCGCTTCAGACATTGGCCAGGGCGCGACGTTGTGCGGCGCGGCGACGCCAGATCCGCAGCAAT
Organism: Pseudomonas sp. NFACC24-1; assembly: GCF_900115235.1. Lineage (NCBI taxonomy): Bacteria > Pseudomonadati > Pseudomonadota > Gammaproteobacteria > Pseudomonadales > Pseudomonadaceae > Pseudomonas > Pseudomonas sp. NFACC24-1. The sequence continues at coordinate 82,072 of NZ_FOVS01000024.1, read as the reverse complement.
GGCATGAACAGCATGATCGCCGTCAGGATCCAGCAGCCGAAGGTGATCGGGCTCGACCAGAGGATTTCCAGCGCACCGTTGGAGATCGACAGCGCACGACGCAGGTTCTGCTCCATCAGGCCGCCGAGGATGAAGCCCAGCAGGACCGGCGACAGCGGGAAATCCAGCTTGCGCAGGATGTAGCCGAAGATACCAATGCCGATCATCAGGAACAGGTCGAACGTCGTCGCATGCACCGCATAGACGCCGATGCCGGTGATGATCGCGATGACCGGTACCAATGCCCAGTTCGGCACGGCCAGGATGCGGGTGAAGATGCGGATCATCGGGATATTGAGGATCACCAACATGATATTGGCGACGAACAACGAGGCGATCAGGCCCCAGACAATGTCCGGCTGTTGCTGGAACAGCAGCGGCCCCGGCGTGATGTTGTACAGCGACAGTGCGCCGATCATCACCGCCGTGGTGCCCGAGCCGGGAACACCGAGGGTCAGCATCGGCACCAGCGCCCCGCAGGCTGCGCCGCCAATGGCGGTTTCCGGAGCAGCGAGGCCGCGTTTGTCACCCTGGCCGAACTTGCCACTGGCACCGGCGATGCGCTTCTCGGTCATGTAGGCCACGGCACTGGCCAGGGTCGCCCCGGCACCCGGCAACACGCCCATGATGAAGCCGAGCACGCCGCAACGCAGGTTCACGACGAAGACCGACGCCGCTTCCTTGAAGTTGAACATCATCCGCCCAGTGGCTTCCACCGCTTCCTGGCCGCGATGGGTTTTCTCCAGCAGCAACAGGATTTCGCTGATGGAGAACAACCCCAGCACCAGCACGACGAACTGGATGCCGTCGGTCAGGTGGATGTTGTCACCGGTGAAGCGGTAGACGCCGCTGTTGGCATCGATCCCGACACTGGACAGGAACAGACCGATCAGCGCCGCAATGAACGTCTTGAGCGGTCGGTCGCCGGCCATGCCGCCGAGGCAGACAATGGCGAACACCATCAGGACGAAATATTCCGCCGGTCCGAACGCAATTGCCCATTTGGCCAGTAGCGGCGCGAACAGCACCATGCCGCAGGTGGCGATGAACGCGCCGATGAACGAACTCCACGCCGACAGCGATAACGCCACCCCGGCCAGGCCCTGGCGAGCCATCGGGTAGCCGTCGAGGGTGGTCATCACGGTGGAGGCTTCCCCCGGGATGTTGAGCAGGATCGAGCTGATGCGCCCGCCGTATTCGCAACCCAGGTACACCGCCGCCAACAGGATCAGCGCCGACTCCGGCGGCAGGCCCAGGGCGAAGGCGATCGGGATCAGCAGCGCTACACCGTTGATCGGGCCCAGGCCCGGCAGCAGGCCGACCACCGTGCCGATCAGCGTACCGGTCAAGGCGGTGACGAGGTTGTAGGGGGTCAGTGCAACGCCAAAACCCTGGCCGAGATAATTCAGGGTATCCATATCAATTCTCCAGGACGTCGAGCAGGCCCAGGGGCAGCGGCACGTCCATCAGCTTGTCGAACAACAGATAAAGACCGATGGCCATCAGGCTGATGATCACCACGCTCGGCACCCAGCGCCCGCCATACAGGCGCGCCATCGGCACGCCGATCAGGATGCTGGCGACAATGAAGCCCAGGGGTTCGAAGGTCCCGGCGAATACCAGCAACAGCGCCACACAGATGCCGATCTTCTGCAGGGTTTCACGGTCCAGTTGCGGGTCTTCATCGCTGTGCACGATGGGGGTCGGACGAAACAGCATGTACAACAGCGCCAGGCCCATCAGCCCCAGCATCAGCAAGGGAAAGGCGCGCGGACCGACCGGTTCGTAGGAAAAGGCGGCCTGATAAGGCCAGGCCATCAGCGCGAGGCCGATGCAAACCAGCAGCAGCACCGCGGCAAAAATACGTTGGATGGTGAGCATGACTAACTCCTGGGCGGCGCCGGTGATGCCAGCGCCGCCACGCGAACAGAGACGGTTACTGGATCAGGCCGAACTCTTTGGCCAGCACCTTGTAATCAGCCACTTGCTTCTTGACGTAGGTGTCCAGCTCCGGGCCGGTCATGGCAAACGGGAACAGCTCACGCTGGTCGCGCAGCTTGGCGAACTCTTCGGAAGCCAGCAGCTTGTCGAATGCATCTTTCCACCAGGCGTAGTCTTCATCGCTGACTTTTGGTCCGAGGTAGAAGCCGCGGACCACCGGCCAGACAATGTCATAGCCTTGCTCGCGGGCGGTGGGGATGTTTTTCATCTCCGGCTCGTCGATGCGCTTCTCGGCAAACACCGCCAGCAGGCGCATGTCGCCGCTCTGGATGTGGGGCATGGAGTCGGAAATGTCGGTACTGCCGACCTGGATGTGGCCGCCGAGCAGCGCGGTGGCGATCTCGCCGCCGCCTTCGAGGGCTACGTAACGCAGGTCGCGGGGGTTGATGCCGGCGGCCTTGGCGATCAGGGCGGTCTGCATCCAGTCCTGGCTGCCGACGGTGCCGCCGGAACCGATGACCACCGAGCCCGGATCTTTCTTCAGAGCCTGTACCAGATCGTCGAGGTTCTTGTAGGGCGAATCGCTTTTCACCGCGATGGCGCCATAGCTGGTGCCGACGGCGGCCAACCAACGCACGGCGCTTTCATCGAAACGACCGAACTTGCCCTGGGCCAGGTTCAGCAACGAGCCGCTGGACCAGGCCACTAATGTGCCGGCGTCGGCCGGACGCTGGGCGACCACTGCGTTGTAGGCTACCGCGCCGACGCCGCCGGGCATGTAGGTGACGCGCATTGGCTTGGTCAGCAGTTTCTGGTTGACCAACGCGCTTTGCACCAGCTTGCACGTCAGGTCGAAGCCGCCGCCAGGGGAAGCCGGGGCGATGCATTCGGGGCGCTTGGGTTCTTTGGACGGATCAGCGGCGAGCAACTGCCCGGCGAACATCAGGCATCCGGCGGCCAAGGCTACTTTACGCAGTGATAGGTTCATCGTTATCTCCACAGGAGTTGTTGTTGTGTGTGGTGCAAATTTGGTGTCGATGGGTTCCCGGCCTGGTCGTCGCTGATAGCGGACGCAGGTTGTTGCCAGGGAGTTCGGGATTGAAGGCGTAGGAAGACGCTGGACCGAAGAGCGGCGGCATCGGCCACGCAGGTCTGATTGAAGCGGGAAGGGCGAGCAGGCATTGTGGCCTGGAGCTGTAGGGACAGCATGGTGAATACTCCGCTTTTATTGTTCTTATTTGGCGAAAACGCTTCGAGGCGTTTTTCGTTCGCGATGTGCGTCGCGACGGTCAGTCGAAACCATCCGTGGGAGGACTCTAGCGGCCCAACCTTTCGCTAACCTTTCAAAAGCTTTCAACGTGTTTTTGGCTTCACAGTGGCGGATGCGGCTGTAAACTCCGCGCCAAAGAATGGCGTCGACCATCCCTGAATCGAGGAATAACCCATGCGTGTTCTGCTCGTCGAAGACCATCTGCAGCTCGCCGAAAGCGTTGCCCAGGCGCTCAAGAGCACCGGTTTGACCGTGGACGTGCTGCACGACGGCGTCGCGGCCGACCTGGCCTTGAGCAGTGAGGAATACGCCGTGGCGGTGCTCGATGTCGGGCTGCCGCGCATGGACGGTTTCGAGGTGCTGGCGCGCCTGCGGGCTCGCGGCAAGACTTTGCCAGTGCTGATGTTGACCGCCCGCAGCGACGTCAAGGACCGCGTCCACGGCCTCAACCTCGGTGCCGACGACTACCTGGCCAAGCCATTCGAGCTCACTGAACTGGAGGCCCGGGTCAAGGCCCTGTTGCGCCGCAGCGTACTGGGCGGCGAACGCCAGCAGCGCTGCGGCGGGCTGGTCTATGACCTGGACACCCGCCGTTTTACCCTCGACGATGAATTGCTGACCCTGACATCCCGTGAGCAAGCGGTGCTGGAAGCGTTGATTGCCCGGCCGGGGCGGGTGATGAGCAAGGAGCAACTGGCGTCCCAGGTGTTCGGCCTGGACGAAGAAGCCAGCCCGGACGCCATCGAAATCTACGTCCATCGCCTGCGCAAGAAACTCGACGGCCATGCGGTCGCGATCGTAACGTTCCGCGGCTTGGGCTACCTGCTGGAAAACCGCAATGCATAAGCCCGACAGCCTGCGCTGGCGGCTGCTCTGGAACCTGGCGTTGCTGTTGGTGGTGCTGATGCTCGCCAGCGGCCTGAGCGCCTACTGGAACGGCCGCGAAGCGGCGGACACCGCCTATGACCGGACTCTTCTGGCCTCGGCCCGGACCATCGCCGCGGGCCTGTCCCAGCGCGACGGCAGCCTCAGCGCGGATGTGCCCTACGTGGCCCTGGACACCTTTGCCTACGACAGTGCCGGGCGCATTTATTACCAAGTCAATGACATCGACAAGAAGTTGATCTCCGGCTACGAAAACCTTCCCGGTCCGCCGCCCGGAACACCCCGCACGGACGATTACCCGGCCCTGGCGCGCTTCTATAACGCCCAATACCAGGGGCAGAGCGTGCGGGTGGTGAGCCTGCTCAAGGCGGTGAGCGAGCCGAACATGAATGGCATGGCGGAAATTCGTGTGGCCGAGACCGAAGAGGCGCGGGTCAGTATGGCCCGTGGCCTGATGGCCGACACGCTGTTGCGCCTGGGCATGCTGGCCGTGGGCGCGCTGCTGTTGGTGTGGTTTGCGGTCAGTGCGGCGTTGCGCCCATTGGAGCGCTTGCGCACGGCAGTGGAGGAGCGCCAGCCGGACGATCTGCGGCCGTTGCCGTTGGTGGAGGTGCAGCACGAATTATGGCCGCTGGTGCGGGCCCTCAACCATTTCACCGAACGCCTGCGCGGACAGTTCGAACGTCAGGCTCAGTTCATCGCCGATGCCGCCCATGAACTGCGTACGCCGCTGGCCGCGCTCAAGGCGCGCCTGGAGCTGGGGTTGCGCGCCAGTGAGCCGGCGACCTGGCGTGAAACCCTGGAGACCGCGGCTCAGGGGACCGATCGATTGACCCACCTGGCCAACCAGTTGCTGTCCCTGGCGCGAGTGGAAAATGGCGCCCGGGCCATTGCCGAGGGCGGCGCACAGTTGCTCGATCTCAGCCAGTTGGCCCGTGAGCTGGGCATGGCCATGGCCCCGCTGGCCCATGCCCGAGGCGTGGCGTTGGCCCTGGAAGCCGACGAGCCGGTATGGCTGCGGGGCGAGCCGACCTTGTTGAACGAGCTGTTGAGCAATCTGGTGGACAACGCCTTGGCCCACACGCCGTCCGGCGGCAACGTGATCCTGCGGGTCACCGCACCGGCGGTCCTGGAAGTCGAGGACGATGGGCCAGGTATTCCCCTGCATGAGCGGGACCGGGTGTTCGAGCGCTTCTATCGGCGCAACCAGCAAGTGGCCGGCTCGGGACTTGGGTTGGCGATCGTCGGCGAAATCTGCCGTGCGCATCTGGCGCAGATCACCTTGCATGACGGGCAGGAACGCGGGCTGAAGGTGCGGGTGAGCTTTATTCCAGGTTCAGATTAAGTCATTGGCGGGCGCTGTTGTGGCGAGAGGATTTATCCCCGCTGGGGCGCGAAGCGACCCTCGCAGTCTGTTTGAATAGGCCGCAATCGTCAGTTGGGGTCGCTTCGCCGCCCAGCGGGGATAAATCCCCTCGCCACAGGTCAGCGTCAGATCCAGGTTTCGTGGTTGTCAGCCTGGGACTTAATAGAACATCGACCGCGCTTCTTCGATATCCGCACACCGGGCCTTGTTCTCCGGGTCGATGCCCAGTTTCTTGAAGGCTGGGACGCCGAATACATCAATCTTGCTCAGGGGATGGTTGGTGTCCTTGTAGCAATACAGCGCAGCGACCTGCACCAGGTCGACATAATCGATTTGCTTGGAGTCGCGGTTGAAATCCAGGTACAGCCCCGGCAGCTTCACCAACCGCTCCGGAAATTCCCAGACACTGAGCAATTTGTCCCCCAGCACCGGGTGAATCGTTTCGATGACATGGTTGAGGCTGACCGGGTCCGACAGCAGTTCATTATTGTCCTGTGCATAGGTAAGGATCGGCAGCACGCCGATCTGATGCACCAGCCCACCCAATGCGGCCTGGTCGGGCTTGAGTTGGGTGTAGCCGCGACACAACGCATAGCTGACGCCGGCGATCTCCAGGCTTTTGCGCCAGACTTCGCGCATCTTCAGTTCCACCACCTCGGAACGGGCGTGGAAAATCTGCTCCATCACCAGGCCAATGGCCAAGTTGCTGCTGTAGTTGACGCCCAGTCGAGTGATGGCCGTGTGCAGGTCAGTGACTTCCTGGGTGGCGCGCAACAGCGGGCTGTTGACCACTTTTATCAGGCGTGCCGAAAGGGCCGTGTCGCGGCCGATCACTTTGCTCAGGTTGCTGACGCTGATTTCCGGGTCTTCGGCGGCCCGGCGAATCTGCATGGCCACTTCCGGTAATGTTGGCAGAACCAGGTCATCGTTATCGATGGCCTGCACCAAATCCCGTTGGACCTTATCCGCCAAATCGCTCATTTCGGTTCTCTAGGGTATTGCGACACAAATGCTGCGATCAGCGCTGGATTTCGCGGTCGCGGTCCAGTTCGTAAGGCAGGTCCAACAATTGAAGGCGAGGGCCTTCCAAGGCACCGAGGTGCAGATTGTCATCTTCTGCAGCTTCGGCCTGTAATACCGCCAGCAGTTCAATGTTTCCTTCGCCGCGGGCGGCAATCACCACTTCGCCGACGGAACTGCCGTGAGTGGGGGAGAACAGCGCCGTGCCGGGTTCCGGCAGTTCGCTGGCGTCCAGTTGCAGGCGATACAGGCGCCGCTTGAGCTTGCCCAGGTATTGCATGCGGGCGACGATTTCCTGGCCGGTGTAGCAGCCTTTCTTGAAGCTGACACCGCCGACGGCTTGCAGGTTGAGCATCTGTGGGATGAACAGTTCGCGGGTGGTCGGCATGACCTGGCCGATCCCGGCACGTACCTGGCCCAGCAGCCAGGGGTTCAGGTCCGCCTCGGCCAGTTCTGCGCCCAGTCGGGTTCGCAGTGCCTGTGCCTGTCCGGCGGGCGCCCACAACTCGGCGCGGCCGGGAGAAACGCGGATGGCGATCAAGGCTTCATGGCGCACCACGCTGTCGGTGTCGCTCGGCAGTTTGAGTCCCAGGCCAGCCAGGGCATTGTCGGCATTTTCCAGGCCGAAGCGAACCCAGGCGGCGCTTTCGTCGGTGAGCTTGGATTTGGAGAACACGGCGTATTTTTTCAGGTCCGCCAATTGCGGTTCGAGCAGTTCGGTGGCCATGGCCATCAACACACCGTCGCCTTCGAGCAGGATGCGGAAGCTCGATTGCATCCGGCCTTTCTGCGTGCAGCGGGCACCGAGGCTGGCCCGGTTGTCGCTGAGGTAATTGAGGTTGCAGGTCAATTGGCCTTGCAGGAATTTGCTGGCATCCACGCCGCGGACCGCAAGGACGCCTTCGTGGGACAGGGTGCAGAAAAAAGCGAAATCAGCCATGGGTCATCGCAGGGTAAAAAGTCTGGTGGACATCATAAGGGGACGCCCTTGAAATGGGTAGTTCACAAAGGATCGGTGGTGCCTGACCAAAGCCGTCTGTTGCGCTGTGGCGAGGCCTGTATACTTGCGGTCTATTTGAGGAGCGCTCCATGGTCGAAGATGTTGAACTGAATCGCCTCTACTGGCACAGCCGCCGCGGCATGCTTGAGCTGGACGTGTTGCTGGTGCCGTTCGTGAAAGAGGTTTACCCCCATCTCAATGAAGTGGACCGTGCGTGTTACGTCCGCCTGCTCGAATGCGAGGATCAGGACATGTTCGGCTGGTTCATGGAGCGTAGCGAATCCGAAGACCCCGAGTTGCAGCGCATGGTCCGGATGATCCTGGACCGTGTCCAACCCAAGTAATGACTTCGAATGCCGCTGGCAGGCCTCTGGGCAACTGCTGGCGGCCTATCTGCTGGCCCAGGTGTTCGCCCTGGGTTCGTTATTGCTGTTGTCCATCGCGTCCTGGTGCGCCGCGCTTGGCGTTATCGTGTGCCTGGCCCATGGCGCCTGGGTGATCCCTCGACATGTCGTGCTGACCCATCGCCAGTCCTTTTGCGGGCTGCGTCGCAATGCCGCTGGCTGGCAGCTCTGGAGCCGGGCCGATGGCTGGCGGGCTGTGCAGTTGCGCCCCGATAGCCTGGCGCTGCCGCTGATCATCGTGCTGCGTTTCCGATTGCAGGGTGAACGGCGTATCCGGTCGCTGTGCGTGCTCCGCGACGCGCTGGCGCCGGATGTCCATCGGCGCCTGCGGGTGCGGCTCAGGTTCAGTCGGCGTAGGTGGGCGGCACCAGGATAGTGTCCAGCGCCTCGGGCAGCAGGTTCGGGTAGTCGAGGGTGTAATGCAGCCCCCGGCTTTCCTTGCGCTCCATGGCCGAGCGAATCATCAGTTCCGCCACCTGGGCCAGGTTGCGCAGCTCGATCAGGTCGCGGCTGACTTTGTAGTTGCTGTAGAACTCGTCGATCTCATCCAGCAGCAAGCGCACCCGGTGCTGTGCCCGTTGCAGGCGCTTGTTGGTGCGCACGATGCCCACGTAGTCCCACATGAAGCGCCGCAGTTCATCCCAGTTGTGGGCAATGATCACGTCTTCGTCCGAGTCGGTGACCTGGCTGGCGTCCCATGAGGGCAGGGCGGTTGGAATGGCGATCTGCGGCAATTGCTCGAGAATGTCAGCCGCCGCCGAGCGGGCGTAGACGAAACATTCCAGCAGCGAATTGCTGGCCATGCGATTGGCGCCGTGCAGGCCGGTGAAGCTGGTTTCGCCAATGGCATACAGGCCCGGCACGTCGGTGCGGCCGTGTTGGTCGACCATCACGCCACCGCAGGTATAGTGCGCCGCCGGCACCACCGGGATCGGTTGTTTGGTGATGTCTATGGAAAATTCCAGGCAGCGCTCGTACACCGTCGGGAAGTGGCTTTTGATGAACGCTTCGGGCTTGTGGCTGATGTCCAGGTAGACGCAATCGATACCCAGGCGCTTCATTTCGTGGTCGATGGCTCGGGCGACGATGTCACGGGGTGCCAGTTCGGCACGCGGATCGAAGCGTTGCATGAAGCGTTCGCCGTTGGGGAGCTTCAAATGGGCTCCTTCGCCACGCAGGGCCTCGGTCACCAGGAAGCTCTTGGCCTGTGGGTGATAGAGACAGGTAGGGTGGAACTGGTTGAACTCCAGGTTCGCCACCCGGCAACCCGAACGCCAGGCCATGGCGATGCCGTCGCCGCAGGCGCCGTCGGGGTTGCTGGTATACAGGTAGACTTTCGCCGCGCCACCGGACGCCAGGACGATGAAGCGCGCGCCGTAGGTGTCGACTTCGCCGGTGCCGCGATTGAGCACGTAGGCGCCGAGGCAGCGGTCACCGTCCAGGCCCAGGCGTTTTTCGGTGATCAGGTCGACCGCGACGCGCTGTTCCAGCAATTCGATGTTCGGCCGTAATCGCGCCTGGGCGAGCAGGGTCTTGAAGATCGCCGCGCCCGTGGCGTCGGCCGCGTGGATGATGCGCCGATGGCTATGGCCGCCTTCGCGGGTCAGATGGAACTCGAAACCGCCGTCTTCGGTGCCCGATTGTTCGTCACGGGTAAACGGCACGCCCTGGTCGATCAGCCACTGGATGGCTTCCCGGCTGTGCTCGACGGTGAAGCGCACCGCTTGCGGATCGCAAAGGCCACCGCCGGCGTTGAGGGTGTCGTCGACATGGGATTCAATGGTGTCGGTATCGTCCAGCACGGCGGCGACACCGCCCTGGGCCCAGAAGGTCGAACCGTTGGCCAGGTCGCCCTTGCTCAGCACTGCGATGCGCAAATGCGCAGGCAAGGTCAGCGCCAGGCTCAATCCGGCGGCTCCGCTGCCGATTACCAGAACATCGTGTTGAAACTGTTGGCTCATTCGAATGGTTTCCGCTCAAGGCGACCCGGGTCGGGGTTGGCGCCAGACACCGCTTCAACGGGTCGGGCAGCCACGCAGCCCACTAGTATATAGAGGGGGGGATCGGCACAATAGCCGGGCATTCATGGCAATGTGAAACCAGCGTGACAGAAAAGCGACACGCTTCGTCGGATCATCCGCTTGGCTTTGAGTCGACAAAGGCGTCCGTTTCGAGGACAGAACGCTGTTTATCACGTCATGGTTGCCTGATATTCAGTTGATGGCGATGTAAATAGCGGGAACTTTTGCCAAGCGCCTACGTTCAATAGACGGTTGTCTGCAAAAGGGAGCAGCGTCGGGTTGGTGCCAGATTTCGATTGAAATCGCTGCCGACAGACCCGATGACAGATTATTCGCGCAGCCGGGGCATCTCCTGCTGCGTTTTTCGTGCGTGCCGAGATCAGAGCGCGCCGGAAACTTGCTTGGAAGGGGGAGAACTTTTGCGAAAAGCCCGAGTCTATGTTTGCAAGCCCGGTCAATTAGTAATGCAAGCCTCCTTCGAGCTTATCGAGGAGTGTTCATGCTAACCCAGGAAGAGGATCAGCAGCTGGTCGAGCGGGTCCAACGCGGCGACAAGCGAGCTTTCGATCTGCTAGTGCTGAAATACCAGCACAAAATTCTCGGGTTGATCGTGCGTTTCGTGCACGACACCCATGAAGCGCAGGATGTCGCTCAGGAAGCCTTCATCAAGGCCTACCGCGCACTTGGTAATTTCCGCGGGGACAGCGCGTTTTATACGTGGCTTTACCGCATCGCCATCAACACGGCGAAAAACTATCTGGTTTCACGCGGCCGCCGGCCGCCGGATAGTGATGTAAGTTCTGAGGATGCCGAGTTCTATGATGGCGATCATGGCCTCAAGGATCTCGAATCACCGGAACGTGCGTTGCTGCGGGATGAGATTGAAGGCACCGTCCATCGAACCATCCAGCAACTGCCTGAAGATTTGCGTACGGCTTTAACTTTACGTGAGTTCGACGGTCTGAGTTACGAAGACATTGCGAGCGTCATGCAATGTCCTGTGGGCACCGTGCGCTCCCGGATTTTCCGCGCTCGGGAGGCCATCGATAAAGCCCTGCAACCTTTGTTGCAGGAAAACTAGAGACAGCGGCGACAGCCAAGAGAGGAACGCCATGAGTCGTGAAGCCCTGCAGGAATCGCTGTCCGCAGTTATGGACAACGAAGCGGACGAACTTGAATTGCGTCGGGTATTGAATGCCTTCGACGATGTTGAAACACGTGAGACCTGGGCTCGTTACCAGATCGCCCGGGCTGTCATGCACAAGGATTTGCTGCTTCCACGCCTGGACATCGCCGCGGCCGTTTCTGCTGCATTGGCTGACGAAGCCGTACCGGCAAAAGCTTCACGCGGACCATGGCGCAGCCTGGGTCGCCTGGCGGTAGCCGCGTCGGTCACCGTTGCCGTACTGGCCGGTGTGCGCCTGTACAACCAGGATGAGATTGCCGGCGTGCAAATGGCGCAGCAGTCCAACCAGCCTGGCTTGGCCGCTCCACAGGTCAAGGGCCCAGCGGTATTGGCCGGTTACAGCGAAGGTTCGGAAACCGCAGGCCCCATGGTCAACGGTGTTCTGCAAGGCCAGCCCGGCTGGCATGATCAGCGTCTGCCCAACTACCTGCGTCAGCATGCCCAGCAAGCTGCGCTCAAAGGTACCGAAAGCGCGCTGCCTTACGCCCGTGCCGCCAGCCTGGAAAACCGTTAATAAGGAAAACCATTGCGCGCCATACCTCTATTCACGCTTCTGCTTGGTGGCTGGTGTGCGATTCCAGCCCATGCCGATGAGGCTCAGGACTGGTTGAACCGCCTGAGTCAAGCCGAGCAACAGCAGAGCTTCCAGGGCACTTTCGTTTACGAGCGCAACGGTAGTTTTTCTACCCATAACATCTGGCATCGCGTCCAGGATGGCAAAGTCCGCGAGCGGTTACTTCAGCTCGATGGCTCGGCACAGGAAGTCCTGCGCATTGATGGGCATACTCAATGCGTCAGCGGCTCCTTGATCGCGGGGTTGGGCAATACGCCGGACGGCACTTCACGTGCGCTTGATCCGCAAAAACTCAAGAATTGGTATGACCTTGCTGTCATAGGCAAGTCGCGCGTGGCCGGCCGTCAAGCGGTCATCGTGGCGTTGACGCCCAAGGACCAGCATCGTTATGGCTTCGAGCTGCACCTGGACAAAGAGACCGGCCTGCCGCTCAAGTCCTTGTTGCTCAATGACAAGGGCCAGTTGCTCGAACGTTTCCAGTTCACCCGCTTGAACGTCGCCGCTCCCACGGACGGCGACCTGCAAGCCAGCGCCGAATGCAAGGCTGTCGCGCAGGATCCCGGCAAGGCCGTTGCGGTGAAAGCCGCCTGGCACTCGGATTGGTTACCGCCCGGCTTTGAACTGACCAGCAGTGTCATGCGCAAGGACCCGGACACCCAGGTCCAGGTCAGCAGCTTGATGTACGACGATGGCCTGGCGCGCTTCTCGGTGTTCCTGGAGCCGTTGAACGGTGCCAACGCCACCGATACCCGTACTCAACTCGGTCCGACGGCTGCCGTCTCTCGCAGGCTCACGACGCCCCAGGGCGAAATGATGGTCACGGTGGTCGGTGAGATTCCTATCGGTACGGCGGAACGGATCGCGCTTTCCATGCGCTCCGACGTCACCGCGACTCAATAGCCGGCTGACGGCGCGGGTGGTTCGATTGCGCGAGAGGCTGATGATGCCAGGGCTTGATCGAAATGCCGAAACTTCCTGTCAGCATTTTCATTTGCAAAAAATCAGCTTTTTTTCTATAGGTCAGAGCCGCTCGGCTCTGGCCTTGTCTGTTCCCGGAACAAAAATACCGGCGTATCTTTCCCTGGTATTCCTTGCTCCATATCGCTTAACCATGCTCGTCGTAACGGGAGCCGTATGTCGATACCACGCTTGAAAACCTATCTCTCCATTTTTGCCACCGTGCTTGTGCTCGGCCAGGCCGTTCCTGCCGTGGCGGTCGAATTGCCTGATTTCACGCAACTGGTCGAGCAGGCTTCACCCGCCGTGGTGAACATCAGCACGACCCAGAAGCTGCCGGATCGCCGTGTATCGGACCAGCAGATGCCGGACCTGGAAGGCCTGCCGCCGATGCTGCGGGAGTTCTTTGAACGTGGCATGCCACAACAGCCCCGTTCGCCCGGCGGTGGCCGTCAGCGTGAAGCCCAATCCCTGGGGTCGGGCTTCATCATTTCACCTGATGGCTACATCCTGACCAACAACCATGTGATCGCCGATGCCGACGAAATCCTGGTACGCCTGGCCGACCGCAGCGAGCTCAAGGCCAAGCTGATCGGCACCGACCCACGTTCCGACGTGGCGCTGTTGAAAATCGAAGGCAAGGACCTGCCGGTGCTCAAGCTGGGCAAATCCCAGGACCTGAAAGCCGGCCAATGGGTCGTGGCTATCGGTTCGCCGTTCGGCTTCGACCACACCGTGACCCAGGGTATTGTCAGCGCCATCGGTCGCAGCCTGCCGAACGAAAACTACGTGCCGTTCATCCAGACCGACGTGCCGATCAACCCGGGTAACTCCGGTGGCCCGTTGTTCAACCTCAACGGTGAAGTGGTTGGCATCAATTCCCAGATCTACACCCGTTCGGGCGGCTTCATGGGCGTGTCATTCGCGATTCCGATCGACGTTGCCATGGACGTCTCCAACCAACTGAAGAGCGAAGGCAAGGTCAGCCGTGGCTGGTTGGGCGTGGTGATCCAGGAAGTGAACAAGGACCTGGCCGAGTCGTTCGGGCTGGATAAACCCGCCGGTGCGCTGGTGGCGCAGATCCAGGAAGGTGGCCCGGCTGCCAAGGGCGGTCTGCAAGTGGGTGACGTGATCCTGAGCATGAATGGTCAGCCGATCGTCATGTCCGCCGACCTGCCACACTTGGTGGGGGCCCTCAAGGCTGGCGCCAAGGCCAATCTGGAAGTGATTCGCGAGGGCAAGCGCAAGAATGTCGAGTTGACCGTCGGGGCCATTCCTGAAGAGGGCAAGGAGCTGGATTCGCTGCCCAAGTCCGGCGTCGAGCGCAGCAGCAACCGCCTGGGCGTGGCCGTGGCCGAGCTGACCGAAGAGCAGAAGCGCACCCTGGAGCTCCAGGGCGGTGTGGTGATCAAGGAAGTGCAGGACGGTCCTGCCGCGTTGATCGGTCTGCAGCCGGGCGACATCATCACGCACCTGAACAACCAGGCCATCGGTTCGGCCAAGGAATTCACCGACATTGCCAAGGCATTGCCGAAGAATCGTTCGGTGTCGATGCGGGTCCTGCGTCAGGGGCGTGCGAGCTTCATCACCTTCAAGCTGGCCGAATGATCGGTTAGCCGCTGAAAAAAACCGCCTCGAAAGAGGCGGTTTTTTTATGCCTGGCGAATGCTCAGCCCATCATGTCCTTGACCATGCGTTCCTGCTCCATGAGTTCCCGCTGGCGGGCATCGATGCGCGACGACAGGGGGAAATTGGTGCCGGCGCGCCGTTTGGCGAAGTCCAGTTGCTGGATGGCCTGACGGTAGTCGCCTACCAGGGCGAAGTACTCGGCACGGGCCTGATGCAGGCCAATGATGTTGCCTGATAGCCCGCGGGTCTCGGCCACCATGTACCAGACGTCCGGATCGTCCGGGCGCGACTTGAGCAAGGTTTCCAGGGCTTTCTCGGCATCGGCGGGGCGGTTCTGCTTGAGCAGCAGGTCGACGCGTACCTGGTTCAGCGGATAGTTGCCCGGGTACTGGCTCAGCATCCGGTCGACGCGGGATTGAGCGTCGGCCAGTTTGTTGCTGGTGATGTCCAGGTCCACCTGGGCGAGGTTGTAGATGATCTCGTTGGGCGATTTGGCCAGCAACGGCTTGAGATTCTCCCGTGCGTCATTCAACTGACCGCCCTTGATCTGCGCGATCGCCAGGCCATAGCGGGCCACGTCGTTCTTCGGATTCTCATCCAGCTGCGCCCGGAAGCGTTTGGCGCCCAGGCCCGGGGTTTCTTCGTAGATCAACTGGACTCGCGCGCGAATCAATTGATAGCGAACGCTGTCTTCGATGCCGCCGGGCTTGGCCTGTTCGGCGCGGTTGCGGGTGTCGGCGATCCGCGATTCGGTCACCGGGTGAGTCAGCAGGAATTCCGGCGGCCTGGCGTCGAACCGATACTGGCGCATCAGGCGCTCGAACATGGTCGGCATGGACCGCGGGTCGTAGCCGGCCTTCTCGAGGTTCTGGATGCCGATGCGATCGGCTTCCTGTTCGTTCTGGCGCGAGAAGCGCCGTTGTTCCTGGATGGCGGCAGCCTGGGTCCCGGCGATGGCCGCGATCCCGGCGTCACCGCCACCGGCGGCGGCAATCACGATGCCAGCCAGCAGCGCCGCCATCATCGGTACCTGCATGCGTTGCTGGGCTTCGACGCCGCGGGCGAAGTGGCGCTGCGACAAGTGCGCCAGTTCGTGGGCCATGACGGAGGCGTATTCGCCTTCGGTCTGTGCGTTGAGGAACAGGCCGCCGTTGACCCCGACGATCCCGCCCGGTGCGGCGAAGGCGTTGAGCTGCGGGCTGTTGATCAGGATGAACTCCAGGCGCCGGTCGTTGACCTGGCTGGTTTCCACCAGCTTGTAGACGCTGGTTTCGACGTAGTCCTTGAGCTGTGGATCGTTGAGCTGTGAAACCTGGCTGCGCAGCAGGGCCAGCCAGGCGCGGCCCAGTTGGTGCTCCTGTTCTGGCGAGACGATGGCAGAACTGGCATCGCCAAGTGACGGCAAGTCGTCGGCGAAGCCCGGTGAGGCAAGCAGGCAAGCGAGCGTCAGCAGGGTGGGGCGCAGAAATGTCATGCACGAAGCCTTAGTTGACAAAGACCCTACTGTAGCCGGACACCAGGCCCGGGACCAGATATTCTAGGCCGCTCAACGATCTGCCGCGGAGCGAACCCATGACTGATGCTGTAGCCCACGATGCCGAACTGGACGCCAGCGGCCTGAATTGTCCGTTGCCGTTGCTCAAGGCCAAGCTGGAACTCAATCGCCTGGCCAGCGGCAGTGTGCTCAAGGTGATCGCCACGGATGCGGGCTCGCAACGTGACTTTCGCACCTTCGCCCGATTGGCCGGTCATACGCTGCTGCGTGAAGAAGACGAAAATGGCGTCTACCGTTACTGGCTGAAAAAGGCCTGAAAAAACCGATAGCGTCTCTTAAGGATTTTTAATGTTCAAAGTGTTACGCGATTGGATTCAGCGCTACTTCTCCGATGAAGAGGCAGTGGTTCTGGCAGTGCTGTTGTTCCTGGCGTTTACCGCCGTGCTGACCCTGGGCGGCATGCTGGCGCCGGTGCTGGCGGGCATGGTGCTGGCGTATCTCATGCAGGGGCTGGTCACGACGCTGGAGCGCTTGCGGCTGCCCGGCACTGCGGCAGTCGGGCTGGTGTTTGCCCTGTTCATGGGCGTGCTGGTGGTGTTTATCGTGGTAATCGTGCCGTTGCTCTGGCACCAGTTAGTGACCTTGTTCAACGAGTTGCCGGGGATGCTCGCCAAGTGGCAGTCCCTGCTATTGCTGCTGCCTGAGCGTTATCCACACCTGGTGTCCGATGAGCAGGTGTTGCAGACCATCGAAGTGGTGCGCGGCGAGATTGGCAAGTTCGGTCAATGGGCGCTGACGTTCTCGCTGTCCAGCCTGCCGCTTCTGGTCAACATCATGATCTACCTGGTATTGGTACCGATCCTGG
Source organism: Pseudomonas sp. NFACC24-1 (assembly GCF_900115235.1). NCBI lineage: Bacteria > Pseudomonadati > Pseudomonadota > Gammaproteobacteria > Pseudomonadales > Pseudomonadaceae > Pseudomonas > Pseudomonas sp. NFACC24-1. The sequence continues at coordinate 65,420 of NZ_FOVS01000024.1, read as the reverse complement.
TGTTCTTCTTCCTCAAGGACCGGGAAATGATCGGGCGTTGGGTGCGTGGCTACCTGCCTCGTGAGCGGGCGCTGATCACCCGAGTGGCCCAGGAGATGAATCGGCAGATCGCCAATTACATTCGCGGAAAAGTCATTGAGATTTTCATCTGCGGCGGCGTGACCTATATCGGTTTCGTGACCATGGGGCTCAATTACGCCGCCCTGCTGGCGCTGCTGGTGGGCATTTCGGTGGTGGTGCCTTACGTCGGTACCGTGGTGGTGACCGTGCCGGTGGCCTTGATTGCGCTGTTCCAGTGGGGCTGGAGCGATCAGTTCATTTACCTGATGGCGGTCTACGGGATCATCCAGACCCTGGACGGCAACGTGCTGGTGCCGCTGCTGTTCTCCGAGGCGGTGAACCTGCATCCGGTGGCGATCATCTGTGCGGTGTTGCTGTTTGGCGGGCTGTGGGGATTCTGGGGGGTGTTCTTTGCGATTCCGCTGGCGACGCTGTTCAAGGCGGTGCTGGATGCGTGGCCGAGCAAGGAGCCGGTTGTCGCGCCGTTGTTGTAGCTTTGACCGATGGGGTGAGGCCGATGGCCTCATCGCGAGCAAGCTCGCTCCCACACGGGATTGATTAACACCACCAATCCGCTGTGGGAGCGAGCTTGCTCGCGATAGCGCCAGTAAAGGCAGCGAAAGTTTCAGCCCTTGTTGAGGGCCTGGGCCGCCGCCAACACCGCATCCACATGCCCCGGCACCTTCACGCCACGCCATTCCTGGCGCAGCACGCCGTTCTTGTCGATCAGGAAGGTGCTGCGGTCAACGCCCAGGTATTCCTTGCCGTAGAGCTTTTTCAGCTTGATCACGTCGAACAGCTGGCAGACCGCCTCGTCCTTATCGCTGATCAGTTCGAACGGGAACTCCTGCTTGCACTTGAAATTCTCGTGGGACTTGAGGCTGTCCCGGGAGACGCCGAACACTTCGGTGTTGGCGGCCTGGAATTGCGCGTACTGATCGCGAAAGCCCTGGCCTTCGGTGGTGCAGCCGGGCGTGCTGTCCTTGGGGTAGAAATAGATCACCACCTGCTTGCCCTTGAGGGCGGCGAGGCTGATGGTCTGTCCGCTGGTGGCGGGCGCCTGGAAATCGGTAACCGGCTGGTCGACGGCAACGGCCATGAATGCTTCCTTACATTGGGTTTTGTGGGCGCCACGGTTCGATCAGCGCATCCAGGTTCATCGCATCGGCGAAGTCCAGGAACTGATCGCGCAGCCAACTGATCTGGGTGCCGGCGGGCAGGGTCACGGTGAACGTGGCGTTGAGCATGGTGCCGCCGGTCTGTGGGGCCTGATAGGTGTCGCAGGTCAGGTTCTCCAGCTCGACGTGGTGGTCCATGAAGAACTGGCACAGCTCATTGATGATGTCCGGACGGTAGGCCGAGCTCACGTAGGCCACATAGGGCAGGGCCTGGGGACGGTTCTCCAGGGCGGCGCTGCGCACGACGTTGACGGTAAAGGCATGCTTCTTGGCCAGTACCGGCAGGCTGCCTTCCAGGCGCGCCAGGGCGTCCCAGCTGCCGGAGATCTCGAGCACGAGTGCACTGCATTCGCCATGGCGGGTCAGGCGTGAGGTTGCGACGGCGCAGCGATTTTCATGGCTGGCGCGGCACAGGACGTTAGTCAGCTCCATGGGGTTGGCGCCAAGGGCACTGATAACAAGGAATTGTTCGCGGACTGTGGGGGTGGACATGCAGCATTCCTAAAGCGATGAGCGGTCGGTACCTTTGCCGCTCGACACAGCGCCCGGCCCGGGAAAACGAACGGCTCAAGCCTTGTGCCCAGGGTTGCGCTGCATTCCGCGACAGCGCGAATGCACCAGGACAAACCCGGGATCGGGGCTTGTGGCGTCGAAAACGGAGGCTGGAAACCGGCGTATGAGCTTGTCGGTACCGATCAAAGCCTGAAGGGTAGCGAAAACCATCGCCCAGGGGAATGGTAGTTCGCTTGTACAAGCATCTTGGCGCCAGTACCATTACCGCTCTCTTTTTCCGGCAGGAGCGGTTTCATGATTGCGGGCAGTATGGTGGCACTGGTCACACCCATGGATGCACAAGGGCATCTTGACTGGGCCAGCCTCAGCAAACTCGTGGACTTCCACCTTGAGAACGGCACCCATGCCATTGTCGCCGTCGGTACCACCGGCGAGTCGGCAACCCTCGACGTCAATGAACACATCGAAGTCATCCGTGCCGTGGTCAAGCAGGTCAACGGTCGCATCCCCGTCATCGCCGGTACTGGCGCCAACTCGACTCGCGAAGCCGTCGAGCTGACCCGCAACGCCAAGGAAGCCGGTGCCGACGCCTGCCTGCTGGTCGTCCCGTACTACAACAAGCCAACCCAGGAAGGCTTGTACCAGCACTTCAAGCACATCGCCGAAGCCGTCGACATCCCGCAGATTCTCTATAACGTTCCCGGCCGCACCTCCTGCGACATGCAGGCCGAGACCGTGATCCGCCTGTCCACCGTGCCGAACATCATCGGCATCAAGGAAGCCACCGGCGACATGAAGCGCGCCAAGGCCATCCTCGATGGCGTGAGCAAGGACTTCATCGTGCTGTCCGGGGATGATCCGACAGCGGTCGAGCTGATCCTGCTGGGTGGCAAGGGCAACATCTCCGTCACCGCCAACGTTGCCCCGCGCGAAATGGCCGACCTGTGCGAGGCCGCGCTCAAGGGCGACGCCGAGACCGCTCGGGCCATCAACGAAAAACTGATGCCGCTGCACAAGGACCTGTTCATCGAGGCCAACCCGATTCCGGTGAAATGGGCCTTGGTCGAAATGGGCCTGATGCACGAAGGTATCCGCCTGCCACTGACCTGGCTGAGCACTCCCTGTCACGAACCGCTGCGGCAGGCCCTGCGCCAGTCCGGCGTCCTGGTTTAATTGAGGAAGTACAACGCATGAAGCGAATGGCCGGACTTTCCGCACTTGCCTTGATTATCTCCAGCACCAGCGGCTGCGGATGGATCTGGGGGCCGGAAGGTTACTTCCGCGATCGTGGTAGCGATTACCTGCAAGCGCAACAGACTGCACCGATGCAACTGCCGCAAGACGTCAACGTCGCCAAGCGCCTGGATCCGCTGCTGCCGATTCCGCGCAACGTCGCGGACGACAGCGTCAAGGGCGAATACGTCGTCCCTCGTCCACAGCCGCTGTCGGCCGTGGCCGACGCCAGCGACTACACCCTGCAGAAGAGTGGCGATTCCAGCTGGGTCATGGGCCAGCATCCGCCAGCCGAAGTCTGGCCGGTGGCGATCCAGTTCTTCCAGGACAACGGTTTCCGCCTGGACGAACAGCGCCCGCAGACCGGCGAGTTCACCACCACCTGGCAGCGTTCCGATGAACTGTCTGCCGCCATGGCCAAGCGCTTGAGCGCCGCCGGTGTCGCGGCTGACAGCGAAACCCGCGTGCGGGTGCGTATCGAGCCGGGCGTGCAGCGCAACACCAGTGAAATCTATGTGGTCAGCGCCGAGCGTCCTGCCGGCAGCACCGCCGACGTGGCCTTCACCAACCGTTCGGTCAACACCGGCCTCGACGCTGCGCTGGTGGACGACATGCTCGCCAGCATGAGCCGTACGGCAGAGCAGGGTGGTTCGGTCTCGATGCTGGCGTCCAAGGAATTCGATGCGCCGAGCCGCGTCAGCCTGAGCGAAGACGGCAGCGGCAACCCGGTGCTCAACGTCGGCTCCGACCTGGACCGTGCCTGGTCGAGTGTTGGTCGTGCGTTGGAACAGGGTGAGTGGCGCGTTGAGGACATCAACCGCAGCCTGGGCCTGTACTACATCAACCTCGCCGAGAAGGCCGAGAAGAAAGACGACAAGCCTGGCTTCTTCAGCGGCCTGTTCGGCAGCAAGCCGGACAAGGAAGAGATCGAAGCCCGCGCCGAGCGTTACCAGGTTCGCCTGAGCAAGGTCGGCGAAAGCGTCCAGGTCACCGTCGAGAAGAACATCAACACCGTGGCGCCGGCCGATGTGGCCCGCAAGGTATTGAGCGTGATTCAGGATAACCTGGGCTGATCCGATGCGTTTCGCCGTTCTCGGCAGCGGTAGCCAGGGCAACGGCACGCTGGTCGCCAGCGCTGGCACGTACGTGTTGGTCGATTGTGGTTTCTCCCTGCGGGAAACCGAGAAGCGCCTGTTGCGCCTGGGTGTGCACCCGGCGCAACTGAGCGCGATACTCGTAACCCACGAACATGCCGATCACGTGCATGGCGTGGGTTTGCTGTCTCGGCGCTACAATCTGCCGGTGTACCTGAGTCGTGGGACACTGGCTGGCCTGCGCAAACCCATCGAGCCAGCCGGCTTCGTGGTCGGTGGCGAGCCACTGCGTATCGGTAGCCTGGACATCAGTGTGGTCAGCGTGGCGCACGATGCCCGGGAACCGACGCAATATGTGTTCAGCGACGGCGAGCGGCGCTTCGGGCTGCTCACCGACCTGGGGTCGTATTGCGACAGGGTGATGGACAGTTACCGGGACCTCGATGCGTTGATGATCGAGTCCAACCACTGCCGTGACATGCTGGCCCGTGGTTACTACCCGTACTTCCTCAAGCAGCGGGTTGGCGGGGAACACGGACATTTGAACAACCACCAGGCAGCGTTCCTGGTGGCCGAGTTGGGCTGGCAAGGCCTGCAACATCTGGTCCTGGCCCATCTGAGCAGCAAGAACAACCTGCCGCAGCTGGCCCGGCAATGTTTCGTCGACACCCTCGGGTGCGACCCGGACTGGCTGCAACTGGCCGATCAAGATTCAGGGCTCGACTGGCGACATATCGCCTAGCCCACTACTTAGCAAGCGGAGCCCATCATGGAAAAACGTGAAGAACTCTACCGCGGCAAAGCCAAATCGGTTTACAAGACCGACGACGCTGACCGCTTGATCCTGCTGTTTCGCAACGACACTTCGGCGTTCGACGGCAAGCGCATCGAACAGCTGGACCGCAAGGGCATGGTGAACAACAAGTTCAACGCCTTCATCATGCAAAAACTCGAAGCCGCCGGCGTGCCGACCCAGTTCGACAAGCTGCTGGGCGACAACGAATGCCTGGTCAAGAAGCTGGACATGATCCCGGTCGAATGCGTCGTGCGTAACTACGCCGCCGGCAGCCTGGTCAAGCGCCTGGGCGTGGAAGAGGGCATGAAGCTCAACCCCTACACCTTCGAGCTGTTCCTGAAGGATGACGCCAAGGGCGACCCGTTCATCAACGAATCCCACGTCGTGGCATTCGGTTGGGGCACCGCCGAGCAACTGGCCCGCATGAAGGAATTGTCCCTCAAGGTCAATGACGTGCTGACCAAGCTGTTCGACGACGCCGGCCTGTTGCTGGTGGACTTCAAGCTTGAGTTCGGCGTGTTCAGCGACGGCTCCATCGTCCTGGGCGACGAATTCAGCCCGGACGGCTGCCGCCTGTGGGACAAGGACACCAAGAAGAAGATGGACAAGGACCGCTTCCGCCAGGGCCTCGGTGACGTCATCGAAGCCTACGAAGAAGTCGCTCAGCGCCTGGGTGTACCGCTGTAATCGACGCAAGCATCTGATAGCACGGAAAAAATTTCGCTCGGGGGTTCGCTTCCGGCAAATGTGCTGGTATGATGCGCGCCACTGGAGAGATGCCGGAGTGGCCGAACGGGACGGATTCGAAATCCGTTGTACTGGCGACAGTACCTAGGGTTCAAATCCCTATCTCTCCGCCATTATTGAATACGACTAAGCCCCTGAAATGGTTGAACATTTCAGGGGCTTTTTCGTTTTTGGCGTTTTGTCGCGTGGCGAACGCGGCGACATGGATTGTGTGGCCTTACTGCGAGCGTGAACGTCGGGGCGCGGATCGCCTGACCTATGATTTGCGCCGCGATTTAAAGACTGGGACAGGCCACAGTTTTGAGTTCACTCATCATCAGATCGTGATCTGTTCCCATTTCTTCCCCCTCCCTCGTATTGAGAATACAGAGGGATGAACGGCATCAGTAACTTGACTTCTAGTATCCAGATGGATACGGTTTGCCCATGAATTATCTCATTCAGCAAACGCAGACGTTTACTGCTTGGCACTCATCGGTTCGTGATCTGCGAGCAAAAATCGCTATCGCCCGCCGCATTGATCGCGCCGCAGCAGGTAACCTGGGCGATGTGAAACCTGTCGGTGATGGTGTTTCAGAGTTGCGTGTGGATGTAGGCGCTGGCTACCGGGTCTATTCACCATGCGCGGTGGAGTGGTCATCGTGCTACTGGCTGGGGGCGACAAGTCTTCACAGAGTGCTGATATCCGGCGAGCGAAGAAATTGGCAAAGGAGATTTGAGCATGAGCCAACACCTGACGACATTTGACATGGCCGCACTACTCGATAGCGACGAAGCGATCAGTGAATACCTTTCCCAGGTGTTGGCTGATGGTGATAGCGAGGAGTTTCTCCGAGCGATCGGCTATGTAGCCAAGGCCCGAGGCATGGCGCAGATCGCTAAAGACTCCGGCATGGGACGAGAAAGCTTGTACAAGGCGTTCGCCCCCGGATCAAAACCGAGATTCGATACCGTACTCAAGGTCATTCATGCGCTAGGCATCGATCTTCATGCGCAGCCTGGGCATGCGGCTAATCATTCACCTGTCTGAAGAGTGGATTAGAGCGGAGACTGGGAACAGGCCACGATTGTGAGTTCATCTGTATTCAGCCTGCCTCTAATCGTGGTCTGTCCCCGCTTTCTCCCAATCGTGGTCTGTCCCCGCTTTCTCCTTTCGTCACCCTGACTGGTTTTGGGGGATTTTATCAAAGACCTTGAAAGGGCTGGCTCTTAGAACGACGTTTGGACTATAGGGCCTCGCTGGAGAAATCATCAATCAGATGATGCGTAAGAAGATTTCCTGAATTATGTGGGCGGGAAATGTCGGAAAATTCCCTTCTGCAATTTGCGTTCAAGCCAGTCATCTGCTTGGCTTGCCCATGGCCACCGGGGCAAGGCGGGCAGTCTCATCGACAACGCCCTCTCTTAACGGACAAGCGCCAGGCAAGGTGTTTTCGACGGTCTAAAAGGATTTTCCTGGAGGCTTGACGATGATTTATGGAGTTTTGGCCTACGTGCAGCAGTTCTATAACTGGCTGACGACGGGCAACAACATGACCCCTCCAGAAAATGCCGGTGGCGCTGCGCCCGTACGTGCCCAAGTGGTCCAAGGTGGGGGCCATCCAAATGTCCAGCAGCAAGCCCCGGGTGTTCAGCAAAATGCGGTCATACCACCGCAGAATGCGGGGTTCAATGGTGTTCCGTTTCCGCCTCCGCCGCCCATGAACGGGCTTAACGTCATGAACATGAACGTGGTTCCTGCTGCTCTCAGCTTGCAGGAGGCCCTTGTCAGTCGAGAGGTCAGGGCGTTGCGCGTGCGTGCCAACGTGCGGGCTCGACAGGGCGAGAGCGGTCATGTCCTGGCCCGGCATCATCCCTCCCTGACGGACCAGCAACTGATGGACAGGTTGTTGACTGGCCTCGATCCGGAAGGTGAGCCGGCTCCGACCAGTGGTGTCAGTTCGCGTTTTGCCTCCGAGGATGTGTTTTTCGAGTCGTTGCGGATGGTCCATATCACAATGACCAACGCGCTCGTCAAGACGCGTCGCTTGCTCAAGCCTAACCTCGATGCCTGTGCCCAGGCCGAAGCGCTGTTCCTTAATGCCGTGGGCGTTCAGCGGGGGCTTGCGCAAACGCAGCGGACAGAGGCCTACAGCGATTTGCGCTTGGCGATTCAGTCACTGACAACCTTGCCTGATCATCTTCCGGTGGAGTGGGATAACGTTCGACGCTGTGTCGTCCTGTATCCCAAATATGTCATCAACCTGCATCAGCGCGTGCAGGCTGGAACGGGGTTCTATGGCACCGGCCCGTTACCCAATACGGTCGTCAATGGTCGACTGCCCAAGGGGCTCGGCAAGCAAAGAACGATGCAAATCTATGCGCGTGTACAGCCTTTCAATGGCCCCGCCGACAACACACTCACCGTCTTCGTCACGCCCGATTCGCCGATGAATGCGTTTGGCCGCAAACACAGCGTGGAAAGTTGGGGATTGATTACTCATTACCCCCAATATCATGAGGAAGGTAACGTTCGCATCACGGGTAGCAATTGAATTTAAATGTGGTGCGGGCGATGTCAGAAAAGTCCCCTAAGCGCCTGCGTTCAGTCCCCTTTTTATCCCGCCCAACCCGCTCCGCAACCTGCATGATCACAGCCCAAAGCTTTGTAACAATTGGACTAATGGTCTATAGCTCAAGGCATGGCTGCCGATAGGTAAGTTAATCCCCATGAAAGGAGTGACACCCCATGTTGCGGTTTTTCGCCGATCTGGGCTTTCGCTGGAAAATCACCCTTCCGATCGCATTCCTGGCTGTGTTGCTGGTGCTGATGGGGTGGGCGGGCATGCGCGGTATTGGTCAGGTGACTGAATCCAGTACGCAATTGACCAAACGTTATCTGCCGGCGATCAGCCTGCTGCTCAACGCTGATCGTGATCTTTATCAGGCTTTCGTTGCCGAGCGCAGCCTGCTGGATGGCCATGCCGACGAGCATATTCAAGCGCTGGGCACCAGTCACAGCGAGAATGCGAAGCAGGCTTATGACCGCGTGCAGAAATATGCCGCGATGCAACCCGGTGCCGAGGCGCAGGCCTTGGTCAGTCAGTTCAATGACAGCTTCGGGAAATGGATGCAGGTTTCGCGGCGGGTCGTCGAACAGTCTGTAAGGGATCCGCAGGGCGCTAGTGCCCTGAGCTTCGGTGACAGTGAACGCCTGTTCGAAACCATGCGCGACTCCATCGACAAGCTCGGTGAGCTGGAAGATGCGGCGTCCCATCGCGAAGGTGACGCAGCGATTGAAAACGGTGAGACGGTCGGCGTGCATCAAGGCGTGATTCTGCTGGTCGGCCTGCTTGGTTGCATCCTGGTGCTTGTCGTTCTGCCACTTGTGGTGCTGAGCCCTATGCGTCGACTGCTGCACCGCGTCGAGCAGATTGCCGAGGGTGGTGGCGATCTGAAAGGCCGTCTGGAGGTCCGTTCGGCCGATGAGTTGGGCCAGCTGGGCAGTGCCTTCAACCGTTTTCTCGACAAGTTGCAGCCATTGATCGCCGAGGTTGGACGGGTGACCGGGGAGGTCGATTCCGCAGCGCGTGCCATGGCCGATATGGCCGCGACGAATGACCGCTTGATCAGCAGCGAACATGCGGCGCTCGATCAGGTCAGCACCGCCGCCACCCAGATGAGCGCGGCGGTGCATGAAGTGGCGCATAACGCGGTGAGCGCCTCGGATGCCGCGCAACAGGCGAGCAGTCAGTCTCGGGACGGTGCCGAGGTGGTCAGCAGCACCATCGAGTCGATCCGCCAGTTGGCCCAGGAAGTGGAGAGCGCTTCGGGCACGATCGAGGCACTGGCCCAGGAAACCTCCAGCATCGGCGCCGTGCTCGAAGTGATCCGGGGCATTGCCGAACAGACCAACCTGCTTGCGCTGAACGCAGCCATCGAGGCGGCACGGGCGGGTGAGCAAGGCCGTGGTTTCGCTGTCGTGGCCGACGAAGTCAGGGCCCTGGCGGCACGCACCCAGGACTCGACCAAAGACATTCAGGTGCGCATCGAGCGCTTGCAAAGCGGTGTCGCCAAGGCCGTGCAAGCCATGCAGGTCGGCAGCAGCAAGGCCCGGGACAGCGTCGAGCGCGCCGCGGGGGTCGATGAGGTGCTCAGCGGTACCAGTGGCTCTATCCAGCGGATCAACGACATGGCCGCGCAGATCGCCAACGCGTGTGAAGAGCAGAGCAGTGTCACCGAAGAGATTGCCCGCAACATCTCCGACATTCGCGACTTGTCCAACGAAGCGGCATCCAATTCCGCCCAGAGCATGCAGGCCAGTCAGCAGCTTTCGAGCCTGTCGAGAAACCTGGCGGAACTGACCGGCCGCTTCCGTACCTGAAGCCGGTGGTGTGGTGCCTACTGGCGACCTCCTGCGAGCCCTGCATCAGCAGGGCTTCGTCCTGATGCCCGGTGTGTTGGATGCCGGGCAGATCGCAGTCCTGTGTTGGTCGATCCGGCTTTTGACCTGCCGATACAGGTGTGTTGGGCGACCACCAGGAAGCCGAATACGATTGAGCCTGGCTCAGTCAGATCCAGACATCGTTCACCGCCGTTCGCTCATTGGTTTCTTCGCCGGTATTGATCACACCGCGGGGCTCGATCAACAGCAGTTTCACTTCCTGGGCGGCGCTGGGCTTATGCTCCACACCTTTTTTGACCACGTACATCTCGCCCGGGCCAATCGTCACCGCGCCGTCGCGAAAATCGATACGCAGCTCGCCCTCCAGCACGATGAAGGTTTCATCGGTATCGGCGTGGGCGTGCCAGATGAAGTCGCCTTCGAGCCGGGCGATCTTGAATTGGTAGTCGTTCATTTCGGCCACGACTTTCGGCGTCCACTGTTCCTGGAACAGGGTGTATTTCTGAGCGAAGTTGATGGGGGCGTAACGGGTCATCGAGGCATCTCCTTGGTGGGGTGGTGCGTCCTACTTTAGGGTTCGAGCCAGCGTGCGTATTGGATGATCGTGCAGCTTTTTGCGCCGCGCAGTCGCTGTCCTAGCGTCGCATGTTCAGCCAGCGTGCCGGTGAAATACCGAAGGCCTGGGTATGCAATCGGGTCATGTGGCTCTGATCGAAAAAGCCACAGGCCAGGGCCACTTCGCTCAATGGCGTACCGTGGAATGCCAGGCGTCGGGCTTCGCTCAAGCGGCGCTGGGTGATATAGCGATAGGGGCTGGTGCCGTACAGCGCCCGGAAGTCCCGGGACAGACTCCATCGGTCCCTGCCGCTTGCCTGCACCAGATCGTCCAGGGTGATCACCTGGTCGAGGGCATCGTGGATGAACAGGCGGGCACGCTCTGCCGCCGGGTAGTCGATCAGCCGCCGTCCACGCCTGCTGCCCGCCGCAATGTCGAGGGCCTGGGCCACATCGTAGATGGCGTCCTCTTCCTCCAGCGGGTCGAGGGGATGATCCAGGCTGTTCAACAATCGACGGGTCGCGATGTTGAGGCGCGGATCGCTGGACAATCCACCTTCGATGAAAGGCAGCGGCCTGCCCCCCAACACCTGCTGGATCACCGACGGTTCTATGTAGAACATCCGGTAGCGAAAGCCATCGCGGGTCCCTGCTTCGCCATCGTGCACCTCGTCCGGGTGCAGGACGATGGTGCCGCCGGGCTGGCTGTGACGCTTGCTGTGGCGATAGTTGAAGCTCTGGACGCCCGAAAGCGTGATCCCGATGGCGTAGGTGTCATGGCGATGAGTGGTGTAGCCGTGCCCACTGAAATAAGCCTCGATGCGTTCCATTTTCCTCGATTCAGGCGCCCGCACCAGCCAATCGCGGTTGTGGATGGATCGAGTCATTTGCACCAGCCTCCTGTCTTCGTCCGCATTACCCTACCTGCCTGGAAACCATCGTCACAGCAAAAAAGCGGAACCGATGTAGGAGCTGTCGAGTGCAACGAGGCTGCGATCTTTCCCCTGACACTTGAATCTCAAGCGAAAGATCAAGATCAAGATCAAAAGATCGCAGGCTTCGCCAGCGCCTACAGACCCCGCTTGGCGCTGTTCAGATCTCTTTCACGGGCGTCTCGTCATGAACATTCTTGATCAACCTGACGGCATGAAGGCAGTCACTCTTGTTCACATAGGCTTCGCCACTGGCGATCGTTTCGTGGTTGCCGGCTCTCAAGCGCCAGCGCCATTGGCCTTTTCCGGTGTTCGGGGTGCCTCGGGTCTGTCGATAGATTTCAAAATACATCGGTTCGCTCCCTGCGATTCATTTACTCAAGACATGCGTTGAACATGTGGCTGCAAGCCTAGCCAAGTGGTTGGTTTTGGCTATGGGAAATTCGTTTCCATTGGTTATCAGATATTGCTGGGCATGAGCCCTGGTTGGGAATTTGACCGTAGCCATATAAAAAGTCATGTTGCGAACATGTGGTCGACTGAAGTTCTGGCTGGATCCTTGCGTTGCCCTGCCTGGTCCTGCTTAATACGGTTCGACGCCTAGGGCCGGAAGCCCGATGGGACTGAAAACACTATAAGAAAAAGAGCCATCAAGTGACTGAATATCCAGGAGCGGATCTGCAAGGTCGTCTAGCGCTTTCGCTTGTCATTCCGGTCTATAACGAAGCCCAGTCCATCGATTTGTTCATGGCCAGGATCGATCAGGTCTTTGCCCATGAATCGCTGGTGAGCCTGGAGCTGGTGTTCGTCAACGACGGCAGCGTGGACGATACGTTGGCGCTGCTGCTGGACAGGCAGAAGGCCGACCCGCGTATCCGCATCGTCGACCTGAGTCGCAACTTCGGCAAGGAGGCCGCGTTGAGCGCGGGCCTGCAAGCCGCCCGTGGCCAGGCGATGGTGCCGATCGACGTCGATTTGCAGGACCCTCCCGAAGTGATCCTGGACATGATCGCCCATTGGCGCAACGGCGCCGAAGTGGTGCTGGGGCATCGGATCAATCGCGACTCCGACTCATGGGCCAAACAGGTTTCCGCCAACGGGTTCTACCGGCTGCACAATAAAATCGCCGACCACAAGTTGCCGGAGAATGTCGGCGATTTCCGCTTGATGGATCGCTGTGTGGTCGATGCCCTTCTAACCCTGCCCGAATCGCGCCGCTTCATGAAAGGGCTGTTTGCCTGGGTGGGGTTCCGGACCACCCACGTGGACTATGTCAGGCCTGAGCGGTCCGCCGGTGAAAGCAAGTTCAATGGCTGGCGCCTGTGGAATTTTGCCCTGGAAGGCATCACCAGCTTCAGCACCGAACCGCTGCGTATCTGGACGTACCTGGGGCTTTGCGTCTCGCTGGTGTCCTTTGCGTTCGCCATGTTCATCGTGTTGCGGACCCTGATTTCCGGGGTCGACCTGCCGGGCTATGCCTCGCTGATGGTTGCGGTCACGTTCCTGGGCGGACTGCAACTGATCGGTATCGGCGTGCTGGGGGAATACCTGGGCCGCACCTATATCGAATCCAAGCGTCGGCCGGTTTTCCTGGTGCGGCGCATTTATGACCCCAAGGACTGACCATGGATCTCAAGGAAACCGACATCCTCGGTCCCGATATCGAGCAGCATTGGTACTACCGATCGAAAGCGCGGGCCATGCTCCACATGCTCAAGGGCACCTCGGCCAGTACGTTGCTGGACGTGGGCGCCGGGTCGGGCTTTTTTTCCCATCACCTGCTGACCCATACCCCAACGGCCCAGGCCTGGTGCGTGGACATCAGCTATCCGGCCGACTCCGACGCCAGCACCGCCGGTAAACCGGTCCGCTACCGACGCGCCATCGACACCTTGGACGCCGACCTGGTGTTGCTGATGGATGTGTTGGAGCACGTGGATGATGACGTGGGCCTGCTCAAGGCCTACGTCGCCAAAGTGCCGTCCGGCAGCCGCTTCCTGATCACTGTGCCGGCGTTCCAGTTTCTCTGGAGCGGACATGACGATTTCCTCGAGCACAAGCGCCGCTATACCCTCAAACAACTGGAAAGCGTCGTGGCGCAGGCCGGTTTGCAGGTCCAGCAAGGGGCGTATTACTTCGGCCTGGTATTCCCCATTGCCGCCGGCCTGCGCCTGTTGCAGCGCAAAGCTTCCGGGGCACCGGCCAAGTCGCAGCTTGCGCGGCATCATCCGCTGGTCAATGGCGTGTTGAGGACCCTGTGCAGCCTGGAGCGTCCATTCATGGGGGCCAATCGTATCGCCGGCCTGACGGTGTTCTGCCTGGCGCAGAAGCCGTGACCTGGACGCACTCGCCGCTGCTGCGACGTGCCTTGCGCTTTGCCATGACCGGCCTGTTCGTCACCGCGGTCCATGTGGTGGCTGCCGTGCTGTTTGTGCACCTGATCCTGGCCAACCCGCCACTGGCCAACGGTTTTGCCTTTGTCGTCGCGACGGTGGTGTCATACCTGATCAACACCCTCTGGAGCTTTTCCAGCCGCTTGCATGGTCGCACCCTTGGCCGTTTCGTCGTGGTATCGATCGGCGGGTTCTGGCTGGCGATGCTGGTGGCCTGGGTAGCCCAACGTGTCGGCCTGGATTACCTGGCGGGCATCGCGGCCGTGGCGCTGATCATCCCTGCGTTCACCTTCATCCTGCATAATTTCTGGACGTATCGATGACCGTTCGCGGCAAGCATTACCTGGTTTCCTTGTTGCCCATACTGCTGGGGACGCTGGCGTTCCTGCTGGTGATCGGCCCGCGGGTGCTGGACCCGACGAACATCGCCTGGTTGGGGGAGGGCGATGCGGCGACCCATTACATGGGCTGGGCGTTTTTCCGCAGTTCGCCCTGGACCTTTCCGTTAGGCATGAACCCTTCCTATGGGTTGGAGTTGGGCAACGGCATCATTTTTTCCGACTCCAATCCGCTGCTGGCATTTGTGTTCAAACCCTTCAGCGCCTGGCTTCCCGAGACGTTCCAGTATTTTGGCCTGTGGTTGCTGGCCTGTTTCATCCTGCAAGCCTGGTTCGGCTGGAAACTGGTCGGCCTGCTGACGCCGTCGCTGTGGATCAGGTTGTTGGGTACCGGGTTGCTTGTGTTTTCGCCGCCGATGTTTCTGCGCATGGGCGGGCATCTGTCGCTGTCCGGGCATTTCCTGATCCTGGCGGCCTTGTACCTGGCGCTGATGCCCGGTTTGCAAAAACGCCGGCTGGCCTGGGGCGGGCTGTTGGCCGCCACAGCGCTGGTACACGCTTACCTGTTGGCCATGGTGGCGTTGATCTGGCTGGCCGACCTTGCCAGCCAGGCCTGCAAGGGCCGGGTGTCCCGGCGCGATACCTGGATCGAGCTGGTTGGCTTGTTTTTGCTGGTTGCGTTCTGCTGCTGGCAGGCGGGTTATTTCAGCGTGGGTGGCGGGACCGTGGCGGGGGGTTATGGGCTGTATCGCCTGAACGTGATGTCGCTGGTCAACCCCAGCGGCTGGTCACACACCTTGCGCGACATGCCCCAGGGCCCCGGGGACTACGAAGGTTTCAACTACCTGGGATTGGGTGTCCTCATGCTGGCGATCTGCGCTGGCGTGGCATTGCTGCAAGGCAACACCGGTTTGGCGAATGCCGTGCGCCACAGGCGACTGTTGCTGTTGGCATTGATCGGGCTGACGCTGTTTTCGCTGACCAACCACGTCGGTATTGGCATGCTGAATATGCACTACTGGCTGCCCAAACCCCTTGAACTCCTGGCAAACGTCTTTCGCGCGGCCGGCCGAATGTTCTGGCCCGTGTTCTACGCCATCGTATTTGTCGTCATCTTCGCGGTGATCCGCGGTAACAAGCCACGGGCAGCGGCGTGCCTGCTGGCCATCGCCCTGGTGGTGCAAGTGCTGGATACCCGCGCGGGATGGGCCGGCCTGCGCCAGAGCCGGATGGTGCCGGCGGCCTCGAGTTGGCCCACGGCCATGACCGATCCGTTCTGGGCCAGCGCGGCCCGTCAGTATTCGAAAGTCCGGACGCTGTTGCCGCAGAACCAGCCGGACAACTGGCTGATGACCAGCCAATACGCCCTGGCGCATGGCTTGGAAACCGATGGCGTGTACCTGGGACGCATGAGCGACCGGGCGATCGAGCGAGCCCAGGGACACGCCGATCAGATGCTTGCCAGCGGCCAGTACGCAGCCGATTCGCTGTACATCCTCGACCCTCGCGCCGCGCTCCAGGCGGCGAAAACCGTCAATCGCCCAACCGACCTGTTGACCCGTATCGACGGCCTCGTGGTGTTGGCGCCGGGCTGGAAAACCTGCGCCCAATGCCCGCCGTTTGCCGGCGAGACGCTGGACATGCAGGTCAAGCTCGGTGAGCGCCAGGTGTTCAGCCGAATCAACGCCATGTTGGCCGAGGGCTGGGGGCGCGTCGAGGAGTGGGGGACCTGGTCGGAAGGGCCCGAGGCTGAGATTGTTTTGCGCATACCGCCAGAAGCGCGGGCCATTTCGATCGAAGCGGCGGCGTTCGTGCAGCCCTCGCACACGCGCCAGCGGGTAGAGGTCTTGATTAACGGTGTTGAAGCGCTGTCGACGCAGTTCACGCGCCTGCAGGACAACACCCTTGAACTGCCCCTGACACCGGCCATTCGTGAAACGATTGGCGCGGATGGGCGGTTGCGCGTGCATTTCCATTTGCCTGATGCCATCAGTCCCAAGGTGCTGGGGTTGGGGAGCGACGAGCGAGTCATGGCGCTGGGACTGAAATCATTGACCGTAAGGTAGGTCTTCTTCACTTGGGTCAGCGATTGCTTCACTGGACCGCGCCCGTAGGAGCTGTCGAGTGCAACGAGGCTGCGATCTTTCCCAAGACGCTTGCGTTTCAAGCAAAAGATCGCAGCCTTCGGCAGCTCCTACAGCCCCGCGTGGAATCAAGGACCAACTCTTTGGCGGTATTACCCAGGTGCTTCGCCTTTTTGCGCATAGACGCGCAGCCCCCGGCGTTTCTACACTGCAGCCAGTGAAGGAATCGGGGGCAGTGGATGAACCGCAACGAATTGCGCAAGGCCGACATCAACCTGATGGTGGTTTTCGAAACGTTGATGCTTGAGCGCAACGTGACGCGGGTGGCGGAAAAATTGTTCCTGGGCCAGCCGACCATCAGCTCGGCCCTCAATCGCTTGCGCAAGATGTTCAACGACCCGCTGTTCATTCGCGTCGGCCATCGCATGGAGCCGACGGCCCGGGCCGAGGAGATCATCCAGCATCTCTCGCCGGCGCTCGATTCGCTGTCGGTGGCTTTGAGCCTGACCCACGATTTCGATCCCGCCAACAGCACCATGACGTTTCGCATCGGCCTGTCGGACGACGTCGAGTTCGGCTTGTTGCCGCCGCTGTTGAGCAGCCTGCGGCAAGAGGCGCCGCAAATCGTGTTCGTGGTCCAGCATGTCGATTACTGGCGCATCCCCGATTTGCTGGCGTCAGGCGACATCACCGTGGGCATCAGCCAGACGCGCGGCCTGCCGGCCAATGCCAAGCGCAAACTGTTGCGACACATTCAACCGCGCGTATTGCGTGCCGATGCATCGGACACGCCGCTGACCCTGGACGAGTACTGCTCGCGACCTCATGTGCTGGTGTCCCATACCGCCAACGTCGCCGGGTTCGCTGATGAATGGCTGGCCGAGATCGGACGCACGCGCCAGGTCGTGCTGTCGGTGCCGCAATACAGCGCATTGCCAGCGTTGCTGGCCGGCACCGACTTGATCGCCAGCCTGCCGGACTATACCGCCGTCGCCATGGCCGCTTCTGGGCACCTGTTCAACGAACCCTTTCCTTTCAAGACCCCGACCCTGGATTTGTCCATGGTCTGGCTGAGCCATGTCGACAGTGACCCGGCCGAACGCTGGTTGCGGTCGCGGCTGGAGGCCTTCATGGGCGAACGCACGCCCCTGGCAGAGTCCTGATACCGGCCCGAGGCGAAACAAAACCTGCCTGAACGAATAAAGTCGAGGTAAGGTTATGACGGCTGAACCCCCCTCGTCATATTTTCGAATCGGAGTCGAACACATGCCTCACCTGCACATGGAGTACACCGCCAACCTGCCCGAGCTGAAGGCCGAGGTCGCACTGCTGCGCCTGAACAATGCACTGGTGGCCTCCGGTCAATTTTCCGCCGAGCACGACATCAAGAGCCGGGCCGTGAAGCACGAGACTTTTCGAGTGGGTACAGGGATCGGTGAGCAGGGTTTCGTGCACGTGAAACTGGCCTTGCTCAGCGGACGCTCGCCGGAAATCAAGAAGCAATTGGCCGATAGCCTGCTGGCGGTGATCCAGGACCTGGGGCCATGGCCGACCGGGGTCAGCGTGCAGCTGTGCGTGGAGATCCTCGACATCGATCGGGACTCGTATGCCAAGGCCTTGATCGGTCAATGACGATCAGGCGTCGTTTGGGCGCAGGCCTTGATGATTTGTTCGCGTAGCCAGGCGTTGGCACTGTCCTGATCGAGGGCCAGGCTCCACTGCATGTTCAAGGTAAACCCTGGCAGCCCCCTGGGCGCTTCGTGGTGATTGAAAATCGCCTCGTTGGCCAGCAGTTTCTGGATGCGGCGGGGCAGGGTCAGGATGAAGTCGGTGCCGGTGATCATCTTCAGTGCGGCACTGTAGCTGTTGGCGCGAGCGGCGATTTGCCGGTGATGCGCCTGCTGCGACAGCCAGCCATCCACCATGTTGGTCGCTGACGCCCAGGGTGTCGGAAACACGTGTCGGCGCTGTACGAACGATTGAAGGCTCAGTTGCGCCTCAAGTGGCGTCGCCCGTTTATCCACGACGCAGACCAGGTCTTCCTGCAACAGCTGCCGGGATTTGAAATCGGTATGGTTGCTGTGGAAGTTCGGGCCGAAGCAGATCACCAGGTCCAGGCTGCCGTCCCGTAGCTCTTCGGCGGGTATGTCGGCTTCGAGCTTGTGCACGTTCACCACCACAGGCAGATTGGCGTAATCGAAGCCTTGCAGCAGTTGCGGCAGGATCAGGTGTTCGAAATATTCCGGTGCGCAGATATTGAAGGTAATGGCTTGCCGGGCCGGATCAAAGGTTGGCCTACCGGCATGGCACAGGTTGATGCTTTGCAAAATGCCGCGCACATGATCGTACATGCCCTCGGCCCTGTAGGTGGGGCGCATGCCGGTGCGGGTGTTGATAAACAGTTCGTCTTCGAAACAGGTTCGCAGTTTCTTGAGGCAATAACTGACGGTTGACTGGCTGACGCACAATGCCTCGGACACGCCGGTGACACTGCTTTGCTCGTACACGGCGCTAAACACCATGAGGTCCTGCATGTCGAGCTTTCTGAGGGAGTTACTGTTCAGCATCCGTTCTGTCTCTCGCTGTGCTCCTTGCGCGGATCTTGCGCAAACCAGGCTGACGATCCTAACGGAACGATGGTGCCAAGAGAATGCCGGGCAGGCGCTTTCATGGTCGGGAACGGGACAGATAATGTAGGGAACACGACGTGTCGATCAACGACCGATTCGTTTGCCTATGTTTAGTTTGCGGCGATCCAAGCTCCATCAAATCCAGGTTTAACCGTCCAGGGTGCCGTGGGACGCTTGCCTGATCTGTTTCCTGTGATGTGCTCATGGACGGTTCGCCCCTGGCATTCCAATACCCTTCATACGCCGCAGTCGACCCGGTCGGCCGGTTCACGCCTGCCATGGCTCCAGTCCTTAGCGCGTTGCCTTCCGAGCTGGCCTTTTGGGCGCTCTGGCATTGCCGGCATGCGCGTCCTCCAGATACTCGTATTTCCTGTTGAGCACTCACCGTGATCGCACAACGGCGAGCACGTATTGACGGCGCTTTGTCGCCCGTCCGACATGGAAATACGAGTCTTCTCATGAGCCTTGCCAAAATTTCTTTTGCACCCGTGCAAGACGCCCAGGCGTTCCTTGCACAGAACCCCGATATCGAGCTGTTCGAATTGTTCATTCTCGATAACAACGGCGTGCCTCGGGGCAAGTTGTTGCATCGGGACGAGTTGCTGGCGGTCTACGAAAGTGGCCGGCCACTGCCCAGTACGATTCTCGGGCTGACCATCAATGGCGACGATGTGGAAAACTCCGGGCTGGTGTGGGACGTCGGTGACATCGATTGCCGTGCCTATCCCATCAGCGGCAGCTTGCAACGCATGCCGTGGCGGTTGATTCCCACGGCCGCAGTGCAGGTCAGCATGCATCCCCTGGAAGGTCGGCCGGCGACCATCGCCGATCCGCGTTATTTGCTTAGCCAGGTGACCGAGGCCCTGCAGGCCGATGGTTATTACCCGGTGATGGCGGCGGAACTGGAGTTTTATCTGCTGGATGCGCACCGCGACAACCAAGGCCGGCCGCAGCCAGCACGGGACGCCGACGGTGGACGACCGCATGCCACCCAGGTTTATGGTTTGCGCGAGCTTGAGCAGATCGAGCCGTTCCTGGCCGACCTGTACGCCGCCTGCAAACTGCAAGGCATCCCGGCCCGGACCGCCATTTCCGAATACGCACCCGGGCAAGTGGAGATCACCCTCGAACATCGCAGCGATGCCTTGCAAGCCATGGATGAAGCGGTGCGCTACAAACGACTGGTCAAGGGCGTAGCTCACAAGCACGGTATGCAGGCGTGTTTCATGGCCAAGCCGTTCGATCACTTGGCGGGCTCCGGCATGCACATGCATGTCAGTCTGGCGGACCGCGATGGCCACAACCTGTTTGCCAGTGAAGCCGGCGACGGCACGCCGCTGCTGCGCCATGCAGTGGGCGGGATGCTCGACACCCTGCTCGATTCGCTGCTGATGTTTTGCCCGAACGCCAACTCCTACCGGCGATTCCAAAGCAACAGCTACGCGCCGCTGGCGGCGACCTGGGGCGTGGACAACCGCACCGTGAGCCTGAGGGTGCCGGGTGGCCCGGCATTCTCGCGGCACATCGAGCATCGTATCTGCGGCGCCGATGCCAACCCTTACCTGGCCGCGGCGGCGATATTGGGCGGCATTCATCACGGCATACGTGAACAGTGCGATCCCGGGAAACCTGTGGAAGGCAACGGCTATGCCCAGGTGATCGAACCGCTGCCCACGGACTGGCTCACCACCCTGCGTGCGCTCGAGGCTTCGACCTGGGCGCGGCAAGCGTTTGGCGAGGCGTTCCTGGATGTTTATCTGGCGGTCAAGCGCGCCGAATACCGTCAGTTCATGGGGGAGGTCGGGGAGCAGGATTGGCGCTGGTATCTGCATCAGGCCTGAAACAGGTGCCTGGCGGGTTCCTTAAATAATTATTTAATAGCAACTTTTTCACGAAAAATTGATGGTGGGCTACCTAAAGTTTGTGTTGCCGTAGGAAACGATTTTTTCATGTTTACTGCGGCACTTCTTTTTCAAAGAGCAACTTCAGGAAACCGTCAACCATCATGCTGACTATTAAAGCCGTGCGCCCCGAGTGGGTGACGCTGGCCGCCAGTGCCTTTTTGTTAGTGGGCTTCAACATCGTGCTCTGGCAACACTTGCTGGCGATCACCACGGCTGACGCTCGGGGCCTGCTGATGTGCGCGGCGTTTGGCCTGATGATTTTCTGCGCGTTCAACCTGGTGTTGACGCTCGTGGCCTTCCGTCCGCTGCTCAAGCCCGTGTTGATGCTGCTATTCCTGATCAGCGCTGGCGTGGCATATTTCATGGCCCAATACGGCGTACTGATCGACGCCGGCATGTTGCGCAACTTTGCTGAAACCAATGCCACGGAAGTCCGTGATCTGTTGTCGCTGAAGTTGTTTGCCTATATCGGCTTATTGGGTGTCTTGCCAGGCTGGTTGTTGTTCAAGACCCCGATCAACTACCGTAGTTGGCCCAGAGAATTATTAAGTAAGTTGCTGGTCGGCGTGGCCTCGGCCGCCGTGATCGGCCTGGTCGCCCTGGCCAACTACCAAGGCCTGTCTTCATTGTTTCGTAACCACCACGAATTGCGCTTGATGGTTGTGCCGAGCAACTACATCGGTGCTTCATTCGGGTACTTGCGTGAGCAGGTCGCGTCGGTCAAGCAGCCGTTCATCACCGTGGGCGAAGACGCGAGCCGCAACCCGGCCTGGCAAACCCACGGTCGCAAATCCCTGACCGTCCTGGTGGTGGGCGAGAGTGCCCGGGCCGAGAACTTCGGCATCCTCGGTTATAACCGCGACACCACGCCGACACTGGACAAAGAGGCCGGCCTGATCGCCTTCACCGACGTGCATTCCTGCGGCACCGAAACCGCCGTGTCGGTGCCCTGCATGTTTTCCAACATGGGACGCAAGAACTACGACGCCAGCAAGGCCAGGAATGAAGAGGGCTTGCTGGATGTGCTCAAGCGCGCCGGGCTGGAGGTGATCTGGCGGGACAACCAGTCCGGCTGCAAGGGCACCTGCGATCGGGTCACGTTGCAGGATGTCAGCAATCTCAAGGACCCGGCCTTGTGCGCCAACAGTGAATGCCGCGACGAGATCCTGCTCCAGGGCCTGCAACACTTCATCGACACGCTCGACAAGGACACGGTATTGGTGCTGCACCAGATGGGCAGCCACGGGCCGGAGTACTTCAAGCGCTATCCCAAGGAGTACGAGCATTTCACCCCGGTGTGCGAAAGCAACGCGCTGAACAATTGCAGCCGCGAGAGCATCGTCAATGGCTACGACAACACGCTGGTGTACACCGATCATGTGCTGTCGACCCTGATCGACCTGCTGCGGGCCAACCAGGACAAGGTCGACACGGCCATGCTGTACCTGTCGGACCATGGCGAGTCCCTGGGCGAATACAACCTGTTTCTCCATGGCACGCCCTACATGCTGGCCCCGGAGCAACAGAAACACGTGGCGATGCTGGCCTGGTTTTCCGACAGCTACCAGAAGTCTTTTTCGGTCGACACCCATTGCCTGCAACTGAGCCGGGAAAAGCCCTTGAGCCAGGACAACCTGTTTCACTCGATGCTCGGGCTGCTGGAAGTCAACAGCCAGGTCTACAACCGGGACCTGGACCTGTTCGCCAACTGCCGCGGTGCGGTGATCGACGGTGTCCTGGCGCGGGAGTGAGCGCCTGGACCTTTTTTTCACGCGGGGTTGGTTAACCTGTCATCCAAATCTTTTCCAAGAGCCGTTTGTATGTCCGGGTTACCCCCATCCACCGTCGAACTTGAGTTCGCCCGGCAGCATGACCAGGAACATGCCCAGGTTTGCCGTCGGCCGACACCGCGCCGCTTGCGCCTGGCGTTCTGGCGCGACGAGCACATGGTGCGCAATGCGCTGAAGGTGGCGGGCGAGCCGGGGCTGGTGCTGGATGTGGCCTGTGGGGCGGGGCGGTTCTGGCCGGTGCTGGCCGAGCATGCCAACCGAGTGATCCTGGCGGCGGACCCGTCGCCGGACATGCTCGAACATGCGCTCACTCACCATGGCGGCGCGTTGCTCCAGCGGGTCAGGACCTTCCCGAGTTCGGCGTTCACCCTCGGGCTGTCGGCCAACGCGGTGGATTGTATTCTCTGTCTGCAACTGTTTCGCCACGTCACTGCCAGCGAGCATCGCCTGGCGCTGTTGCGCGAGTTTCATCGGGTCAGTCGCGACACGGTGATCGTTTCGGTGCAAATCGAAGGACGCTTCAAGATCGGCCTGGCCCCGCAACGGAGCCTGGTCGACAAGGCTGATGTGGGAGCCGAGTTCCGCCAGGCCGGTTTCCGCGTGCTTTGGTACCAGGATTTCCTGCCCGGTTTTGCCCTGACGCGTGTTTATGTGTTGCGTAAGACCGGTTAACTCTTGATGTAGGACTATTCTTGCTTTTTCGCAGGCGATTTCTCTCAGGCGGCTGCTCTATGGATGCTCGCAATCGCCGGCGGCGATATATACTGCGCGCCATTCTTCAAGGGAGAGCCGTGTGGCCATCGATATTCACTGGATTCGCGACAACGATAGCCTCGGTCAGTTTTGCGCCGAGTGGCAGCAATTGCCATTCGTCGCCCTCGACACCGAATTCATGCGGGTCGACACCTTTTATCCCATTGCCGGTTTGCTGCAGATCGGCGACGGCAAGCGTGCCTACCTGATCGACCCCTTGACCATCGACAATTGGCAGCCCTTGGCCGCCCTGCTGGAAAACTCGGCGGTGCTCAAGG
Source organism: Pseudomonas sp. NFACC24-1 (assembly GCF_900115235.1). NCBI lineage: Bacteria > Pseudomonadati > Pseudomonadota > Gammaproteobacteria > Pseudomonadales > Pseudomonadaceae > Pseudomonas > Pseudomonas sp. NFACC24-1. The sequence continues at coordinate 41,758 of NZ_FOVS01000024.1, read as the reverse complement.
TGCTGCACGCCTGTAGCGAAGACCTTGAAGTGCTGCTGCGCCTCACTGGCAGCCTGCCCGCGCCCCTGTTCGATACTCAACTGGCCGCCGCCTACCTGAACCTGGGCTTCTCCATGGGCTATTCGCGGCTGGTGCAGGAAGTGCTGGGCATCGAGTTGCCCAAGGGCGAGACCCGTTCCGACTGGTTGCAACGGCCCTTGTCCGAGACGCAGATCAGCTACGCGGCAGAGGATGCCGTGCATCTGGCAGAGGTTTTCGTACAACTGCGCCCGAAACTTTCCGACGAAAAATACCGCTGGGTCCTGGAGGATGGCGCCGAACTGGTGGCCAACCTGCGTCGCGAAGTCGACCCGTACGAGGTCTACCGCGAGGCCAAGCTGGCCTGGAAACTGTCCCGGGCTCAGTTGGCCGTGCTGCGCGAGTTGTGCGCCTGGCGCGAACGCGAGGCGCGGGCCCGTGACCTGCCGCGTAACCGCATCATCCGCGAGCATTCGCTGTGGCCCCTGGCCCGCACTCAGCCGGATAACCTCGGTGCGCTGGCGAAGATCGAAGACATGCACCCGCGTACCGTGCGCCAGGACGGCCAGTTTTTGCTGGACTTGATCCAGCGCGCCGCCAGCATTCCGCCCGAGCAATGGCCGCCGGCCGTGGCCGAGCCGTTGCCCATCGAGGCTTCCGCCCTGGTCAAGCGCCTGCGGGCGTTGGGGCAGGCTGAAGCCGAGCGCCTGGAGATTGCCCCGGAGCTGATGCTGCGCAAGAAAACCCTCGAAGCCCTGATCAAGAGTGGCTTCCCCGAGGGCCCTTACCAATTGCCCGATTCGCTGCGTGGCTGGCGCCGCGAATTGATGGGCCAGACGCTGCTCGACAGCCTGGCCACTGCCGGAGAACAGCCTTGAAACGTATCTGCTCCATCTACCGCAGCTCGAAGAAAAACGAGATGTACCTGTATGTGCTCAAGAGCGATGCCTTGAAGCGTGTGCCCGAGCCCCTGATGGCCGCCTTTGGCAAGGCGATCCATGCCTTCGACCTGGTGCTGAGCCCCGAGCGGGAACTGTCCCGGGAAGACATCAACAAGGTGCTGGAAAACCTCGACACCCAGGGCTATCACTTGCAGATGCCGCCGGCCGAAGACGAGTACATCGAGCATTTGCCCGAAGAGTTGCTGCGCCGCAACGACCCGGTCTGACGGTAGTGGGGGCGCCTGTCCTGGGTGCCTTTTGCAACACTGGAATGGTTTATTGACGACGATCGCAGGGATGGAGCGACACTCTGTCGGCACTCGTCTGCATTGTTTTTGAAAGGTTTGATTCATGCGCGTTCTGATTGCCGAACACGATCACGCGGTGTATGCCCAGCTTTTGCGTCAGGCTGCACCCGATATTGAAGTCCTGACCAGCGGCGATTCCGCCGAACTGTCGCGACTGGCCGCCGATTGCCCGGTCTGGCTCGGCCAGCCTGATCTGCTGGCCACCCTGTTGCGTCAAGGCCACCAGCCCCGTTGGCTGCAATCGACCTGGGCAGGCATCACGCCGTTGCTGGCCGATGGCTTGAGCCGCGATTACCGCCTGACCCGTGCGGTGGGCATTTTTGGCCAGGTGATGGCTGAGTACGTGCTCACCTACATGCTCGGCCATGAGCGCGAGGTGCTGGCCCGGTTGGTCAGCCAGGTCGAGCGCAAGTGGGACAACCGCCAGGGCCAAGGCCTGGCCGGGCGCAAGGTGTTGATCGTCGGGACGGGGGACATCGGCCAGCGTGTGGCGCAGTTCCTGGTGCCGTTCGGGGTGCAGTTGTATGGCATCGCCAGCGAAGCCAGGACGTTGGCACCGTTTATCGAAGTCGGGGCGCTGAAGGACTTGCCTCGTCTGGTGGGCGAAATGGATTACGTGATCAATTTGCTGCCCAATACGCCGGATACCCATGACATCTACGACGCGGCGCTGTTCAAGCAATTCAAGCCGAGCGGGTTGTTCATCAACGTCGGCCGCGGCGTGGCAGTGGTGGATGCGGACCTGGTGCAAGCCCTGAAGGATGGGCACCTGGCCGGTGCGGTGATCGACGTCTGCCGCCAGGAGCCATTGCCACAGCGCCATCCGTTCTGGACTGCCTGGGGGCTGCTGCTGACCGGCCACAGCTCGGCCCCGACCTCGCCACCGATGATGGTGCAATTGTTCCTGGAAAACCTGCGGGCCTACCAGGCGGGCGAAGCGCTGCGCGGAGAAGTGGATTTCAGCCGGGGTTACTGAAGCCCATTTTCAGTGGTCACAAAAAATGTGTTCGCCACAGAGCAAAATGTGGGAGCGAGCTTGCTCGCGATAGCGGTGCTTCAGTCAACATCAAAGCGGCTGACCTGACGCCATCGCGAGCGAGCTCGCTCCCACAGTGGGCTTTCAGCGGTCACAGAATAGGGTTACAGGGTGAAGTCGCCTTCGGCCACCAGTTCACTCAATGGCCGGCGCGGGCTTGGAACTTCGCGGGCCTGGAGGTATTCGGCCAGGGTCGACTTGTCCCCCAGCTTGCCAATCGCCACGGCGGCGTGCAGGGCGTAGCCTTCCGGAATCTTCAGTTCGGTGCGAGTCAGTTCCTGGTCGAAGCCGGCCATGCCATGGGTGTGCCAGCCGCTGAGGCTGGCTTGCAACGCCAGGTGGCCCCAGGCCGCGCCGGTGTCGAAGGTGTGGGTCTGCGCCGGGGTTTCCTCGGTGGCACCGGGTACCGCGAAGGTGGTTTTCGAGACGATGATCACCAGTGCCGAGGCGTGTTGGGCCCAGCCGCGGTTGAACTCGTTGAGCAATCCCAGGAAACGCTCCCAATTCGGCGTGTCGCGCCGTGCATACAGGAAACGCCATGGCTGTGAGTTGTAGGCCGAGGGGGCCCAGCGCGCGGCTTCGAAGAAGCTCAGCAAGGTTTCTTCGGCAATGCTTTCGCCGGTAAACGCGCGGGGCGACCAGCGTTCGATGAACTGAGGGTGGATCGCGTAATCGGCAATGCGGGAATTGGCGCTCATGGGCTCACCTGGCTCGAGTTTGGAAAGACAATGCAGCAACCTACGTCCCGGCGCCCGGCCTGACAAGTCCCTGCCTACCGACAGTCGCCAATGCTTGGCCTGAGGAGGTCCCGGCACTAGACTGTCGGCCTTTCACTACCTGATGTTGATGCTTGAGCCATGGCCGCCAAAGTCGAACCGTTCTGGATACGCAAAACCCTCGATCAGCTCGATCCACAGGAGTGGGAATCGCTGTGCGACGGCTGTGGCCTGTGCTGCCTGCAAAAGCTCGAAGACGAAGACGACAACAGCGTCTACTACACACGCATCGCCTGCAAACTGCTGGACCTGAAAACCTGCCAGTGCACCGACTACCCTAATCGCCGTGAGTTCGTGCCCGATTGCATCCAGCTCACGCCGGGCAAGGCCGATGAGTTCAAATGGCTGCCGCCCACCTGCGGTTATCGGCTGGTCAGCGAAGGCAAGGACTTGCCGTTGTGGCACCACCTGGTCTGCGGTGATCGAGAGGCCGTGCACCACGAACGCATTTCCCAGTCCGGGCGCATGTTGGCCGAAGGCAGCGTGCCGGAAGATGATTGGGAAGATCATCTGATTTTCCGCGCAGGCTGAACCACCGGGCGGCGCACCACCAGGGAGACCCCATGGCTGCAGGATTGAAACGGATGCTGGCGGCCGGGCTGTTGGCGGTGTGCGGACCGCTGTGGGCGGCGCAGAAAGTCGACCTGGATTATCACGTGCACCTGTTGCCACAGAGCGATCAGGCCGAGGTGCGCCTGACCCTGGCCCGGGGTTCGGCGGTGCGCAGCCTGGATTTCGACCTCGGCGATGGCACCCGCTACAGCGATTTCAAGGCCGACGGCCAATGGCAGCTCACCCCCGGCAAGGAGGCGCGTGGCCTTTGGCGTCCGGCCGCCGACAAGGCCAGCCTGAGCTACCGTGTGCGCATCAGCCATGCCCGCAAGAACGCTACCTTCGAAACCCGCATGACCCCGATGTGGGCGTTGCTGCGTGGTGACGATCTGGTGCCGTCGGCCAAGCTCGACCAGCAGGATGGCGTCGAACTGGTGGCCCGTCTTGAGGTGGAATTGCCCGACGGCTGGAAAAGCATCGAGACCCCCTGGCCGCGTATCGGCAAACAACGCTTTCGCATCGACAATCCCTCGCGCCTGTTCGACCGTCCCACCGGCTGGATGCTCGCCGGCAAACTGGGCAGCCGCCGCACGCGCCTGGGCGAAACCGAAGTGACGGTGGCCTCGCCCCAGGGCCAGGGCATGCGCCGGATGGATGTGCTGACGCTGCTGACGTTCGTCTGGCCGCAAGTGCAAGCGTTGGTGCCGCGTCATCCGGCCAAGTTGCTGATCGTCGGTGCCGGCGATCCGCTGTGGCGTGGTGCCCAGGCCGGCCATGACTCGATTTACCTGCACAGTCGTCCGCCGCTGGTCAGCGAGCGGGGCAGCAGCCCGTTGTTGCGGGAGTTGGTGCAGGCGCTGGCCCGGGTCAATGATCAGGATCGTAGCGACTGGATCAGTGAGGGGCTGACCGAGTACTACGCCATTGAACTGCTACGCCGCGCCGGCGGCCTGAGTGATGAGCGCTACCAGACCTTGAACGAGCGGCTCGCCCGCGAGAGCAAGGGCGTCACCACCTTGCGCGGCGAGCAGATCGGCCCGGCGGCGGTGGCCAAGGCGGTGTTGCTGTTGCAGGAACTGGACCGCGAGATTCGCCTGACAACCCGCAACAAGCGTTCGCTGGATGATGTGTTGCAGGGGGCGATGCGCTTGGAAACGGTCGATACCAAGGAGTTTGTGCAGCTCAGTGAGAGCGTTCTGGGTGGGGCCTCTACTGTGCTGGATACCCGGTTACTTCAGTGACACCGCTTTCGCGAGCAAGCTCGCTCCCACATTGGATTTTCGGCGTTCACAAAACCTGTGGGAGCGAGCTTGCTCGCGAAGGGGCCATCAGCGGCGCTGCAAAAATCAGAGCCCAACCTTTGGCGAAACCAGCGAATCATTCCCGGTCACCGTCGCCGTGCCAGTCGCCGCCTCGGCATTGGCCTTCAGGCGACTCAGTTCCTCACCGGCCTCCTCGATACGGGCGCGGGCGCTGTGCAGATTCTGGCGATTCTTCTCCAGCAGGCTCTTGGCCGAGCAATGCCCGGTGATCCCTCGCGCCAGCGCCAGGCCACCGATCGCCAGTTGCGCCAGGCCGATCACCCCGCCACGCCGCAAGCCCTTGCCCATCATCAGCACACCGCCGGCCAGCGAGCCAATGCGTTCCCAGCCGTGCACGTTTTGTGGCGGATGGGATTGGAAAGGGGTGCTCTCGATGGGCTCGAACGGATTGTTATCGCTCATGATCTGTCTCCAGTATGGGGTTGGTATAAAACTGACTGCCCGCGCGATTGCGTTGTTCAATCGAGTTTTGCACCGATCAGCGGAATTGTGGCCCCGAACGGGTGTTGTTGCCTTTGGCCATGCGGTCGTACAGCACGACGTTGACGGTGGCGGCCAGGTTCATGCAACCGGTGGTGGGGATGTACACCACGTCCTCGCACCAGTCGCGGATGTCCTTGTCCAGCGAGCCGTCCTCCGGTCCGAAGATGTACAGCGCCCGGTCCGGGTGGGTGTATTCGGGCAGGGGGCGAGCGCCTTCCACCAGTTCCACTGCCACTGGCACGCAGCCCAGGGGCAGGATTTTCTTCAGGTCGTCGATACCGATCAGCGGGATGTCGTAGTGGACTTTCTTGGTGTCGGTGATGAAGTCGGCGGCGCGCTCATAGCGCTTGCCGGTGTAGAACACCGACGCCACGCCGTAGCAGCCGGCGGCACGCATGACCGAACCGACGTTTTCCGGTGACTTGGGGTTGAACAGACCGATGCAGCTATAGCGTTTGTTGGCCACGGGCGGGGTGCCTTTGGGGAAAAGGCGCGATTATACGGGGAATGGGGGAGGGTGGTCAGGTTCGAGATGTGTGGTGTTTATTTGATCACCTTCGCGAGCAAGCTCGCTCCCACATTGGATTTTCGGCGTTCACAAAACCTGTGGGAGCGAGCTTGCTCGCGATGGCGGCCTGACAGGCTGTAATTACTCGTCTTTCTTCATCAACCCGGCCAGCGCGGCGAAGGGGTTGTGGGTCGCCTTGGCGATTTTCGGGGTGCTCAGGGAGCCGTCGCCGAAGTATTGCTGGTCGGTGTAGCGCGAGTGCTCGTTATCGTGGCAGTACAGGCACAGCAGTTCCCAGTTGGAACCGTCCTGGGGGTTGTTGTCGTGGTTGTGGTCGCGGTGGTGAACGGTCAACTCGCTCAGGCGCTTGCCGGAAAACTCACGGGCGCAGCGGCCACAGACATGGGGGTACATTTTCAGGGCTTTGTCGCGGTAGCCCATCTCCCGGTCGCGCTGAGCATCGGCGAGGATGCGGTCCAGCTTGGCGGTGTTGGACGGTGGCGTTGACGAACTCATGGGTTCACCTTTGTAAATAAAGACTGATGACGGTTGGGCACAGTTTAGCTTAGCCCTTGAGTTTCTCGGCAATCCAGATGGTGTGGCGGGTGCCTTTGTTGCCGTGGGCGAAGACTTGCACTTCTTCGGCCTTGAAGCCGGCTTTCTTCAGCTTGTCGGAAAACTGCCGGTCAGCGCTGGCCGACCACACTGCCAATACGCCCTTGGGCCGCAAGGCCTTGGCGCAGGCGGCCAGGCCACCGGCCGAATACAGCCAGCTGTTGGCTTTCTGGGTCAGGCCTTCCGGGCCGTTGTCGACGTCCAGCATGATCGCGTCGAAACCCTGGGGCTCGGCCTGCAGCACCTTGGCCACGTCTTCCATGCGGATCACCGTGCGCGGGTCTGCCAGCGGTCGTCCGGCTTTTTCACCCAAGGGGCCACGGTTCCACTCCACCACCCCGGGAACCAGTTCGGCCACCACCACTTCGGCGGTCTTGCCCAGGTGCTTGAGGGCCGAGGCGAGGGTGAAGCCCATGCCGAGACCGCCGATCAGTACGCGTGAGCCAGGACGACCGGCGACCTTGCGGCAAGGAATCTCTGCCAGGGCGTCTTCGGAACCGTGCATGCGCGTGTTCATCAACTGCCCGCCGTCGCCGCCCTGGATCTTGATGACGAAGTCTTCGCCGTACTCGAACAGGCACAGGGCACCGCCGTTATCAGGGATGGGTGTGGTGTCGAGCAGAACGAAACGTTTCATGGAGATCTCGTAGGAGGGCAAACCGCGCGGTAACGACTAGCCTTAAAGCAGACAATAGCCACGGAGCCATTGATGAAGTGCATCATTCTAACGGCCATTGCCCTGGCGGCGCTCTCAATAAGTTGCGCCCAGGCTCAACAACCGACGATTCCGGTCAACCCGCCGAGCATCCCCGGCTCGCCGGGCACCGCCACCCCGATGCCGTATCCGCCGGTCACGCCCAACGGTGTGCCCAAGGCGGGCACCGGAAGCGGTGGGCCGCCCTTGCTGCCGCCCATTGAAATGCCCAAGCCGCCCAAGGACCAGCCGATACCGGGCCTGGAGCCGAAGCCGGTGAAGGCCAAGTCGCCGGGGGGGTAAATCGACAAGACGACGCAATAACCTGTGGGAGCGAGCAAGCTCGCTCCCACAGGGTTTATGTGTTGTTGTCAGACCTGCTGCGACAACAACTGCCCGTCGGCCATGCGCAGGCGCTTGGACAGGGAGACGGCGAGGGCGCGGATGATCTTGGCGGCGATCTTGGGGGCGTCGTTGAGCATTTTTTCCAGGGAGTCCTTGCCCAGGTTCAGCAACTGGCAATCGCTGGCGGCGATGCAACTGGCCGAGCGCCGTTCGCCGTCGAGCACGGCCATTTCACCGAAGGCCCGACCGCTGCGCAGTGTGGCAATGGTCACGGGTTGGCCGTCGGGACCGGTTTTCTGCACGGCCACCTGGCCGGTGTGGATGATGCACATGAAGCTGCCTGCATCGCCCTCATGGAAAATCGCTTCGCCCTCGGCGATGGCGCTGATGCTGAAATAGCCCGACGCGGCGGCGAAGTCGACGGGCAGTAACTGGTCGAACAGACCGCAGTCCATCAGCCAGTCGCGGATTTCTTTATTCAGTAAGGTCGGTTCTGACATGTTGGCACGGTCTTTTTCTTGTGTCTGCTACGGGGTTGGATTGAAGAAGAACCCTTGTTATTTGATCTGGGATGCCCAGCGCATGGAGCTAAGACCCGGCCATCCCACAGAGTTCCTCAACCCAACCCCAAAACCTTCAAGACAAATGCATATTCGAGCGCTACGTCACGCAATCCCTGGTAGCGCCCGCTCATTCCGCCGTGGCCGGCGCCCAGTTCGGTCTTGAGCAGCAGGGGGTTGTCGTCGGTCTTGGTGGCGCGCAATTTCGCCACCCACTTGGCCGCTTCCCAGTACTGCACGCGACTGTCGTTGTAACCGGCGATCACCAGCAACGCCGGGTACGCCTGGGCGCGGACGTTTTCGTACGGGGCGTAGGCCCGGATCCGATCATAAACGTCCGGCTCATCTGGATTGCCCCATTCGTCGTATTCGGTGACGGTCAGCGGCAGGTCCGGGTCGAGCATGGTGTTGAGCACATCGACGAACGGCACCTCGGCAATCGCGACCTTGAACAGCTCCGGGCGTTGGTTGAGCACTGCGCCGATCAGCAGGCCACCGGCGCTGCCGCCGCTGATCGCCAGTTGTTCGGCGGTGGTGAAGCCGTTGGCGATCAAATGCTCGGCACAGGCGATGAAATCGCCGAACGTGTTGTGCTTGTGTTCCTGTTTACCGGCGCGATACCAGGCTTCCCCCAGCTCGCCGCCGCCCCGCACATGGGCAATGGCAAACGCCACGCCGCGGTCGAGCAGGCTCAGCCGCGCATGGGAAAACCACGGGTCGAGGCTTTCACCGTAAGCACCGTAGCCGTACAGGTACAGCGGCACCGGCCGGCCGAGGGCTTCGCGTTTGACCACCAGGCTGATGGGCACTTGTGTGCCGTCTGGCGCCGTCGCCCACAGCCGCTGGCTGACGTAGGCATCGGCATCGAACGGGCCCAGCACCGGGGTCTGCTTGAGTACGACCTGTTCGCCGCTGGCCAGGTCCAACTGACGGATCTGTGCCGGACGGTTCAGGGCCTCGTAGCGCAGGCGAATGCGATCGCTGACGAATTCCAGGCTGTTCTGCACATGCAGGCTGTAGGCCGCGTCCGGCAGCCGCACCCGATATGCCGGCAAGTCCTGGGGATGCACCTCGATGATCGGCAGGCCGCCCTCACGCAGGCTCAAGGTCATGGCACCGGCGTTCAGGCTCAGGCCGTCGATCATCACCGTATCGCTGTGGGGGATCAGGTTCTGCCAGTCGGCTTCGGTCGGCGCCACGCCGGTGTCGGCGGCCTGGTACAGGGCGAAGTTGATTCCGTCGCGGTTGCTGCGGATCAACCAGGTCCATTGGCCATCGAGCAGGCCGTGGTCGACGTCGTATTCGTGGTTTTCCAGGCGTGGCGCCAGGCAGGTGAAGGGCTGTTGCGGTTGCGCGGCGTCCAGTACCCAGACTTCGCTGGTGGTCTTGCTGCCCAGGGACAGGATCAGTTGCTTTTCCGAGCTCGAACGATAGCAATGCAGGAAGAAACGCCCGTCCGGCTCATGGAACACTTCTTCGGCGGCAGTGCCGTCCAGTCGATAGCGCCAGAGTTTGTGGGGGCGATGGGTGTCGTCCAGTTCACCAAAAAACAGCGTCAGGCTGTCGTTGGCCCAGGTCATGCTGCCGTCGCAATTGTCGAAGGACAGTTCACTGACCTTGTCGTTGGACAATTCCTTCACGAACAAGGTGTAGATCTCGTCGCCCGTGGTATCCAGGCTGTAGGCCAGGCGCTGGTGGTCGGGGCTGATGCTGAAGGCGCCCAGGGCAAAGAATTCGCCGCCGGCCAGCGCGTTCGGGTCCAGCAGCAGTTGTTCGTGGCTTTCGTCCACGCTCAGGCTGTCGTCGGCCGGACGTGGGCAGCGGTAGTGGCGCGGGTATTCGTCGCCGGCCGTGGTGCGGGTGTAATACAGGTAGGGGCCCCAGGGTGAGGGCAGTGACAGGTCGGTCTCGAGAATCCGGCCCTTGATTTCCTGGAACAGGGTTTCGCGCAATTCGGCCTGATCGGCGAGTTGCGCCTCCTGATAGCTGTTTTCCGCCTTGAGGTAGTCGAGCACGGCGTCGGTGTCGCGCTCCTGCAGCCAGGCGTACGGGTCAACACCGGCGTCCCTGCGGGCAATCGGGGCGTTGGAAACGTGGGCAGATAGGGACATGAAAGGCTCTCGAACGTTGTACGAAAAGGGACACGCGGCCTGGACAGAAGCCACCACACAGGCCATTCGCCAGACGCCGGGGCAGCCTGACGCGCGAAAAGCCGTTACTATAAGCGTCTCTTTGCCTGCCTTGCCATGGACACCATGACCGAGAATGACTATCTGATCGCCTGGGGCCTCTACGCCTTCGCTGCCCTGGGCTGCCTGCTGGTGTGGATGCGCATGACCCGCTGGATGTGGCGCTGGTTGCGCGAGCCGCTGCGCTTGCTGATGGCGGTGTTGCTGTTCAGCCCCACCGTCGTCGACCCGGTGAAGGACAAAGTTGCCCCGGCCTTGGCCATTGTCGCCCTGGACATCTTGTTCAAGGTCGGCAACAACGTCTGGCGGGCGGCGTCCGATCTGCTCATGTACGGCATGATTGCCTTCGGCCTCTACCTGGTGATCGTGCTGATCCGCTTCCCCATCGAGCGCGCCGCCAACGCCCGCAAGGAACGGGCGGCCGCCGCCAAAGCCGCCGCCGCGGCCGATGAGCCAGAGGACGAACCACCGTTCGGCGTGGCCGGTGATGACCGCTACGGTCGCCCGCCCGTGCCGAGCAACCCCCAGCGTTCGCGTATCGAACCGCGCCTGTAAGCAGGCCTGCCCCTTGAAGCGAGAGTTCGAGCATGTGTGAGTTACTGGGCATGAGCGCCAATGTGCCGACCGACATCGTGTTCAGCTTCACCGGGCTGATGCAGCGCGGCGGCAAGACCGGGCCGCACCGGGACGGGTGGGGGATCGCCTTCTATGAAGGTCGTGGCCTGCGCCTGTTCCAGGACCCGGCCGCCAGCAGCGAATCGGAGGTGGCGAATCTGGTGCAGCGCTATCCGATCAAGAGCGAAGTGGTGATCGGGCATATTCGCCAGGCCAATGTCGGCAAAGTCTGCCTGTCCAACACCCACCCCTTCGTGCGTGAGTTGTGGGGCCGCAACTGGTGTTTTGCCCACAACGGCCAGCTGGCCGATTTCCAACCGGGCGTGAGCTTCTACCGCCCGGTGGGCGACACCGACAGCGAAGCGGCATTCTGCGATTTGCTCAACCGCGTGCGCCAGGCCTTCCCGGAGCCGGTGGAGGTAGAGCAGCTGCTGCCGTCGTTGATCGAGGCCTGCACCGAATACCGCAGCAAAGGCGTGTTCAACTGCCTGCTCAGCGATGGCGACTGGCTGTTCTGCTATTGCTCGACCAAACTGGCCCAGATCACCCGCCGTGCGCCGTTCGGCCCGGCGCGGCTCAAGGACGTGGATGTGATTGTCGATTTCCAGGCGGAAACCACGCCCAACGACGTGGTCACGGTGATCGCCACCGAGCCCTTGACCGAAAACGAAACCTGGACCCGCTACGAACCGGGCCAATGGAGCCTGTGGCGACGCGGCGAATGCGTCAGCCACGGCCGGACCGAATAAGGACGTCACGCTATGTTGCTCAGTTATCTACGGCTGGTGTTGTTCGCAGTGGGCCTGTTGGTTGGGGTCCAGGTGCCGGGCTTCATCAATGATTACGCCAAGCGGGTCGAGGCTCACCTGATCGAGGCGCAGACCGGCCTGCAAGGTTTCCAGGGCACCGCCAACCAGTTCTTCAAGGGCGACATGCAGGCCTTGGTGGCCCATTACCGCGCCAGCGAAGACCCGATCTTTCGCAGCGATGCCGACAGCCTGAACACCTTGCTCGTGCGCCAACAGGCCCTGGACAAACAATTCCAGGCCATGCAGGGCCCGTGGTACATCCGCCTGCTGCAAGTGGCCCTGGCCGCCGATCCGGACATCCGCAAGGAGACCTGGAACGGCTACAGCTATCAGATCCTGCTGACCCCCGAAGCCATGATCTGGGGCATCAGCGGCGCGATGTTGCTGTCGTTCGGCCTGGAATGCCTGTTCCGCCTGATCGATTGGGTGGTGTTGGGCGGCAAGCGCCTGCGCCAGGGCCGGCCGATTGAAGAGCGGGATTTGCGGGGGTTGTAGCCAACAGTGGCCTTGCTGTTGTGGCGAGGGGATTTATCCCCGCTGGGCTGCGAAGCAGCCCCCCAATGCAGCAATAGAAATGATCCGCCTGACATATGTGGTGGCCTTGTAAGGGGGCGCTTCGCGCCCCAGCGGGGCGGTGCGACGTTTCGCTAAATCCCCTCGCCACAACGGTGTTCAGGCCCTGCGTGTTACCCAATCAAATTTTTCTTATGACCCAGCCAAGGTTTTATTCGTTGGACGGGATCGGCCGCGCGCTCAAGAATCGGAGCAACGGTCTCCACGTCAGCGTCGTCGAGACTCACAACAATAAAACCGTGGAGAACCCCCATGAGTGCACCCGACACGCTCGGCGTCCCCCAACCCCAGGCCCGTTCTGGCCCGTTCGATTGGTATCGCAACATCAACCAGCAGGAACGTCGCACCTTCTGGAGCTGCAAGATCGGCTACGCCCTGGACGGCATGGACACCCAGATGCTCAGTTTCGTGGTGCCGACCCTGATCGCGATGTGGGGCATCACCACCGGCCAGGCAGGCCTGATCCACACCAGTACCTTGATCGCCTCGGCCATTGGCGGCTGGGTGGCGGGCATTCTCTCCGACCGGATCGGTCGGGTGCGCACCCTGCAACTGACGGTGCTGTGGTTTGCCTTCTTCACTTTCCTGTGCGGCTTTGCCCAGAACTACGAACAACTGTTGATCGCTCGCACATTGATGGGGTTCGGTTTCGGCGGCGAATGGACTGCCGGTGCGGTGTTGATGGGCGAGGTGATCCGTGCCAAGGACCGTGGCAAGGCGGTGGGCATGGTGCAGTCGGGCTGGGCGCTGGGCTGGGGCATGACGGCGATCCTGTATGCGCTGCTGTTCTCGGTGCTGCCGCCGGAAGACGCCTGGCGCGCACTGTTCATCCTCGGCATCGTACCGGCAGTGTTCGTGATTTTCGTCCGCCGACTGGTCAAGGATCCGGAAGTCTATAACCAGACCAAGGCCCGGCTGACGCCGGAAAACCCAGCGAAGTTCTACGAGATTTTTGCCCCCGGCATTCTCTTCACCACCCTTCGCGCCTCGCTGCTGACCACCGGTGCCCTGGGCGGTTACTACGCCATCACCTCCTGGCTGCCGACGTTCCTGAAAAATGAGCGCGGCCTGAGTGTATTGAGCACCGGCGGCTACCTGGCGATGGTGATCGTCGGCTCCTACGTGGGCTATGTCATCAGTGCGTACCTGTCGGACATCCTGGGGCGCAAAAAGAACTTCGTCCTGTACGCCGTCGGCTCCTTCACCATCGTCCTGCTGTATACCCAGGTGCCGGTGAGCAATAACGTGATGCTCTGGCTGGGCTTCCCCTTGGGGTTCTTCGCGTCGGGCATGTTCAGCGGCATGGGCTCGTTCCTCACCGAACTGTTTCCTACGCGCATTCGTGGTTCGGGCCAAGGCTTCTGCTACAACATTGGCCGGGCGGTGGCGGCATTGTTCCCGCTGTTGATCGGTATTTTGAGCCAGAAGGTGCCGCTGAGCGTGGGTATCGGGGCGTTCGCGGCGGTGTCCTATGGCGTGGTGATCCTGGCGGCCCTGAGCCTGCCGGAAACCCAAGGCAAGCAGTTGGAAGCCGAGTAACTGATAACCTGTGGGGTACGTGCCCCACAGTTAAACAAAGAAAGAACCTACAGGAGCGTTCACCGTGAACCGCCTGCTATTGAACTGCGACATCGGCGAAAGCTTCGGCAGCTGGACCATGGGTCTGGACGCCGAGGTGATGCCCTTCATCGATTGCGCCAACATCGCCTGCGGCTTCCACGCCGGCGACCCGAGCATCATGCGCAAGACCGTCAGCCTGGCCCTGAGCCACGGCGTGCGGATCGGCGCACACCCGGCCTATCAAGACCTGGCGGGCTTTGGCCGCCGTTCCATGGCCTATGGCGCCCAGGAGTTGCAGGACTTGCTGCATTACCAGATCGGCGCCCTCGACGGCATCTGCCGGGCCCAGGGCGGGCGGGTCAGCTACGTCAAACCCCATGGGGCGATGTACAACGACATGATGGCCAACCCGGCGCAACTGCGCGCGGTGATCCAGGCTGTCGCGGCCTATGATCGGCAACTGCCGCTGATGCTCATGGCGACCCGGGACAACAGCGCCGCCCAGGCCTTGGGCGATGAGTACGGCCTGACCCTGTGGTTCGAAGCCTTTGCCGATCGCGCCTACGACAGCGCCGGCCGCCTGGTTTCGCGGCAAGCACCGGGCGCGGTGCACCACGATCCCGAGGTCATTATCGGGCAGGCCCTGACCATTGCCCGCGGCGATGCGTTGACCGCCAGTGATGGCAGCGCCTTGCACCTGAAGGCCAATACTTTGTGCGTGCACGGTGACAACGCCAGTTCCGTGGCGGCCGTGCAACGCATCCGCGAAGCCCTGGACCGGCAGCGTGCGCCATGAAACCACGCTTGGAAGTGGTGGCGGTGGACTGCCTGATGGTGCGGCTGTTCGACGAGATCGCCGAGGCCAACATGCCCTGGATGCTCGCCGCCAGCGAGCGCCTGCGAGCGGTGTTTGCCGGACATCTGATCGATCTGGTGCCGTCCTATACCACCTTGATGGTGCATTACGACTTGCTCGCCCTGGGCCCGGCCCAGGCCCGCGACTTGATCGACGAGGCGCTGCATCACCTTTCCCCGGATGCCCGGTCCGCCGGTCAATGCCACGTGTTGCCGGTGTGGTACGACCTTAGCGTCGGGCCGGAACTGGCGCTGCTGGCGAGCCGCAGTGGCTTGACGGTCGCCCAGGTGATCCGTCGCCACAGTGAACGCGAGTACCAGGTGTTTGCCCTGGGCTTCGCCCCCGGTTTCGCCTTCATGGGGTTGGTGGACGAAGCATTGGCTGCACCGCGCCTCGACACGCCGCGCAAGCGCGTGGCCGCAGGCAGTGTCGGCATCGCCGAGCGCCAGACCGCGGCGTATCCGGTGGTGTCGCCCGGCGGCTGGAACCTGATCGGTCGCACCCCGGCCAAACTGTTTGATCGTGAGCGCGACGGCTACAGCCTGATGCAGCCGGGGGACACGGTGCGTTTTGCCCCCGTGGACCATACCGAATTCATCGCGCTGGGTGGCGACGATACACCGCTGGAGGCCCAGGCATGAGCCGGTTGTTGATCGAGGCCAGCACACCGCTGTGCCTGTTGCAGGACACCGGCCGCTTCGGCGTGAGGCACCTGGGCGTGACCCAGGGCGGGGCGGCGGACTGGCTGTCGATGGCCTGGGCCAATTGGATGCTCGGCAATGGCCTGGACGCGGCGGTGGTAGAGATTACCCTCGGCGGTTTTACCGTGGTGGCCGAAGAGGATTGCGTGCTGGCGCTGGCCGGGGCGGACCTGGGCGCGCGAATAGACGGTCAGGGTGTGGCGTCGTGGCGCTTCTTCAGCCTGCGCAAGGGCCAGGTGCTGGCGCTCACCCAGCCCGTGCTCGGTGCCCGGGCCTACCTGGCGGCCCCTGGCGGTTTCAATGCGCCTGCGGTGCTGGGCAGCCGGGCGACGGTGGTGCGCGAGGAACTGGGTGGCCTGGATGGACGGGGGCGGGCGCTGAGTCGCGGCGAGCACTTGAGCTATTCAGGCACGGCGACGCCGCGGCCCATGCCGCACACGCGGATTCCGGATTTCCAGCAAGCGCAACCGCTGGACCTGATCCTGGGGGCGCAAAATGGCGCGTTTAGCGGGCAGAGTCTGTTCGACGCGTTCAACACCCCGTGGACGCTGGACAGTCGCGCCGACCGCATGGGCATGCGCTTGCTGGGCACGGCGCTGGAGTATCAGGGGGCGGCGATGATTTCCGAAGGCATCCCCCTGGGCGCTGTGCAGGTGCCGCCGGATGGCCAGCCGATCGTGCTGCTCAATGACCGGCAAACCATCGGTGGTTATCCACGCCTGGGCGCCTTGACCCCACTGGCCCTGGCCCGCCTGGCGCAATGCCTGCCGGGGGCGCAGGTGCGGTTGCGGCCGGTGGTGCAGGAGGTTGCGCATCGGCAGCAGGTGGAGTGTCTGCGTAGTTTTCTCGACCGCTAAAAGCATCGCGAGCAAGCTCGCTCCCACCGTGGATCTTCGTCACACTGAGATCCCCTGTGGGAGCGAGCTCGCTCGCGATGAGGCCTGAACAGGCAACCAAAATCTTACTTGGACAGAAACCGCATCCCTTCCTCCAGCCCCCGCAAGGTCAGCGGATACATCCGGTCTTCCACCAACTCGCGCACGATGTTGGTCGAGGCGGTGTAACCCCAGGTGTCCTTGGGGTACGGATTGATCCAGATGAGCTTCTTGTACTTCTCCATGAAGCGCTGCATCCACACATAACCGGCTTCTTCGTTCCAGTGTTCGACGCTGCCGCCGGCCTGGGTGATTTCATAGGGGGCCATGGCGGCGTCGCCGATGAAGATCACTTTGTAGTCGGCGCCGTACTTGTGCAGCAAATCCTGGGTCGAGGTGCGCTCGGAAGTGCGGCGCAGGTTGTTCTTCCACACCGATTCGTAGACGAAGTTGTGGAAGTAGAAGTACTCCAGGTGCTTGAACTCGGTCTTGCAGGCCGAGAACAGTTCTTCGCAGATCTTCACGTGGGCATCCATCGAACCACCGATGTCGAACAGCAGCAACAACTTCACGGTGTTGCGTCGCTCCGGGCGCATCTGGATGTTCAACAGGCCAGCGTCCCGGGCGGTGTGGTCGATGGTGCCGTCGATGTCCAGCTCTTCGGCCGCACCCTGGCGGGCAAACTTGCGCAGCCGGCGCAGGGCGATCTTGATGTTGCGGGTGCCCAGTTCCACCTGGTCGTCGAGGTTCTTGTACTCGCGCTGGTCCCAGACCTTCACGGCCTTGCCCTGGCGTTTGCCGGCGTCGCCGACCCGGATGCCCTCGGGATTGAAACCACCGGAGCCGAACGGGCTGGTGCCGCCGGTGCCGATCCACTTGTTGCCACCGGCATGGCGTTCCTTCTGTTCTTCCAGGCGTTTCTTGAATTCTTCGATCAGCTTGTCCAGGCCGCCCAGGGACTGGATCTGTGCCCGTTCCTCATCGGTCAGCGAGCGCTCGAATTCCTTGCGCAGCCAGTCCTCGGGAATCAGCGCCTGGAGGTGGTCGTCGAGTTTCTCCAGGCCGTTGAAGTAGGCGGCGAACGCCCGGTCGAACTTGTCGAAATGCCGTTCGTCCTTCACCAGGATCGCCCGGGACAGGTAATAGAACTCGTCCATGTCGGCGAAGATCACCCGCTGTTTCAGCGCGTTGATCAGGTCCAGCAGTTCACGCACCGACACGGGCACCTTGGCGGCGCGCATCTCGTTGAACAGGTTAAGCAGCATGGCAATCGCCCTCGCTCTTGTGGGACGAAGAGGATCAGCGGGTGCCGCGACGGCTCATGAACGCCAGGCGCTCGAGCAGTTGCACGTCCTGCTCGTTCTTGACCAGTGCGCCGGCCAGCGGCGGGATGGCCTTGGTCGGATCACGCTCGCGCAGCACCGCTTCGCCGATGTTGTCGGCCATCAGCAGCTTGAGCCAGTCCACCAGTTCGGAAGTGGAGGGCTTTTTCTTCAGGCCCGGCACCTTGCGCACGTCGAAGAACACGTCCAGCGCTTCGCTGACCAGGTCCTTCTTGATATCCGGGTAATGCACATCGACGATTTTCTGCAGGGTGACGCGGTCGGGGAAGGCGATGTAGTGGAAGAAGCAGCGGCGCAGGAACGCATCCGGCAGCTCTTTTTCGTTGTTGGAGGTAATGATGATGATCGGGCGCTGCTTGGCCTTGATGGTTTCGTCGGTCTCGTAGACGTAGAACTCCATCTTGTCGAGTTCCTGCAGCAGGTCGTTGGGGAACTCGATGTCGGCCTTGTCGATTTCGTCGATCAGCAGGATCACCCGCTCTTCGGACTCGAACGCTTCCCAGAGCTTGCCCTTCTTCAGGTAGTTGCGCACGTCGTGGACCTTGTCCACGCCCAGTTGCGAGTCCCGCAGGCGGCTGACCGCGTCGTACTCGTACAGGCCCTGGTGAGCCTTGGTGGTGGACTTGATGTGCCAGGTGATCAGGCGCGCGCCGAAGGACTCGGCCAGTTGCTCGGCGAGCATGGTCTTGCCGGTGCCCGGTTCGCCCTTGACCAACAGCGGCCGCTCCAGGGTGATGGCGGCGTTGACGGCCAGTTTCAGGTCATCGGTAGCCACGTAGGCGCTGGTGCCTTCGAACTTCATCTGCAATTCCTCGAACGGTGTCGCCGGCCTGGTGAGGCGGGGCGCGCGAAATAGATATCGTGCCCGACTATAACGCGAGGCCCCGCCGACTGTGAACGCAGACGCTGTATTCAGTCTCTGAATGGAGCGTCACATGTTGACTCAGTCTCGGCGTATTCGATGGGGACTACCCACTCTTGTGGCGAGGGGATTTATCCCCGCTGGGCTGCGAAGCAGCCCTAAAACAGTGAATTCAATCTTCCTGGCATACCGAGTTGCCTTGTTGGGGCTGCTGCGCAGCCCAGCGGGGATAAATCCCCTCGCCACAGGCCTAGTCGGTCGAAGGCGGTGGCTGTTCATAACGGGCGTTGAACGCCTGGACGAAACCGTTGCGCAGGATCTGCAGGAAGGCTTCGAAGGCGCTGATGTCCTGCTGGTGAACATTGCCGCTGAGTTCCACTCGGGTGGCGAACTGGTTCTTGCGCTGGTTCTTGAGGGCTGTTTCGCCCGTGCCGACCAACGCTTCCCAGACCGAACGGAAGATGTTCTTGTTCTGGTTTTCCACATCCTGCTGCCAATCGAACACATCGACATCACGCAGCAGAGGCTTGATGTAGCCGCTGAGCCGGGCATTGTCGGCTTCGGCCTCGACCACCAGGTCGCCGTGGCCGGCGTTGAAATCGAACTTGCCATAGGCGGCGGCAAAGTCGTTCAGGCGTTTGAGTTCGATGTTCGTGGCCCGCAGGCGGAAATCGAAATCTTCGAAATTGCTCAAGGGGTCGAAGGTGGCTTGCATTTCCAGGGGCGCATGTTCGGCTACCAAGGCTTTACCCTCGAAACGGGCGTCGCGCTTGCCTTCGGTGTCGACCACGTTGGTCAGGTTGTAGAAGCTGGCGTTGACGTCGGTGGCCCGCAGGTTGACTGGTGGCTTGGAGTTGAAGTTGCGAAAGGTGACCTTGCCGTCCCGGATGCGCACTTCGTTGAAGGTGATGGGCAGCAGTTTGCCCAGTTGTTCGCGCCAATTGGTGCCCCGGCCGGTCTGGGAGTTCTGTCGGTTGGCTCCGCCGTCGACGAAGTTTACTTCGGGGCGGGCGAATTCCACCTCGGCCACCACCGCGTGGTCGTACCACAGCGAGTGCCAGCTCACCGACAGGTCCACCAGCGGTGCGGTGACGAACGGCACCGGGACCTTGCCGTCGACCTTGACGATTTCCAGGCCGTTGATCCGATAGGCACCGCGCCACAGGGCCAGGTCCACGTCGGTGATCTGGCCGCGATAATCGCCCATATTGGCCAGTTTATCGTTCAGGTAGTCGCGTACCAGGTAAGGCAGGGCGAAATGCAGGGCCACCAGCACCGCGACGAGGGTGGCGAACACCCACAGTGGCCAGCGATATCGACGCTTCATGTCAGTCATTCTCCAGCGTTTGTTGGGGGGGCGCCTCCTAATGCCATTGACTGTCGCAACAACGGGAACGTTCGGTGCAACTGGACGCCTGTGGGCAACAGGCATACCTTTAAAGGCTTAAATTCTCGCCGCATCAAGGACCCAGCCATGAGCCGTATATTCGCTGACAACGCCCATTCCATCGGCAATACGCCACTGGTACAGATCAACCGCATTGCGCCGCGCGGTGTGACCATCCTGGCCAAGATCGAGGGGCGCAACCCAGGGTATTCGGTCAAGTGCCGGATCGGCGCGAACATGATCTGGGACGCTGAAAGCTCGGGCAAACTCAAGTCGGGCATGACCATTGTCGAACCGACTTCGGGTAATACCGGCATTGGCCTGGCGTTCGTGGCCGCCGCCCGTGGCTACAAGCTGATGCTGACCATGCCGGCCTCCATGAGCATCGAGCGCCGCAAGGTGCTCAAGGCCTTGGGGGCGGAACTGGTGCTCACCGAACCGGCCAAGGGCATGAAGGGGGCCATCGAGAAGGCCGCCGAGATCCTGGCCAGCGATCCTTCCAAATACTTCATGCCGCAGCAGTTCGATAACCCGGCGAACCCGGCGATCCACGAAAAAACCACCGGCCCGGAAATCTGGAACGACACCGACGGCGCGGTGGATGTGCTGGTGGCGGGCGTGGGCACCGGCGGAACCATTACCGGGGTTTCGCGGTATATCAAGAACACCTGTGGCAAACCGATCTTGTCGGTGGCGGTCGAACCTGAGGTTTCGCCGGTGATTACCCAGGCGATGGCGGGCCATGAGATCAAGCCCAGCCCCCACAAGATCCAGGGAATCGGTGCCGGGTTCGTGCCGAAGAACCTCGACCTGTCGATCGTCGACCTGGTCGAGCGGGTCACTGACGACGAGTCCAAGGCCATGGCCCTGCGCTTGATGCAGGAAGAGGGCATCCTCTGTGGGATCTCCTGTGGTGCGGCGATGGCGGTGGCTGTGCGCCTGGCGGAAAAACCGGAAATGCAGGGCAAGACCATCGTCGTGATCCTGCCGGATTCGGGCGAGCGGTACTTGTCGAGCATGTTGTTCAGTGATTTGTTTACCGAGCAGGAGACTCAGCAGTAACGGTGAATGGACTTCGAGGGTGGAGGGACCTTTGTTGTGGCGAGGGGATTTATCCCCGCTGGACTGCGCAGCAGTCCCCCAGCAACTCAGCCGGCTCGATAGCTGGGCCGTCAGGTTTCAGGGTCGCTTCGCAACCCAACGGGGATAAATCCCCTCGCCACAGGGTGGTGAGCAGGAAGTTGATCAGCGTCAGCCAAGGTTCAGGCCGTGCATGTTAAGAAGGACATTGTTGCGTAATCCTCAACAGTGAATGTTTGTGCCGGGCGGTTCCCTGGCCTGGCCACGATCTATAACATGGCCGGCCGCTGCGTCGGGCTGATGGCGTTGCGTAGTTGTTTTGGACAAGGAGTTATAAATGACCGTTTCGTTTGTCGCCAAGGCCTCGCTGTTGCTGCTGTTTTTGGGCAGTACGCTTTATGTGCATTTGCGTGGCAAGGCGCGTTTGCCGGTACTGCGGCAATTCGTCAACCACTCGGCGCTGTTCGCCCCCTATAACGCCCTGATGTACCTGTTCTCCGGCGTGCCCTCGAAGCCTTACCTGGATCGCAGCAAATTTCCCGAACTGGATGTGCTCAAGGACAACTGGCAAGTCATTCGCGACGAGGCCATGCACCTGTTCGACGAGGGTTACATTCGTGCCGCCGAGAAGAACAACGACGCCGGTTTCGGCTCGTTCTTCAAGAAGGGGTGGAAGCGCTTCTACCTCAAGTGGTACGACAAACCGCTGCCGTCGGCGGAGATGCTGTGTCCGCGCACCGTCGAGCTGGTCAACCAGATCCCGAATGTGCGCGGTGCGATGTTTGCCCTGCTGCCCGGTGGCAGCCATCTGAATCCACATCGAGACCCCTTCGCCGGTTCGTTGCGTTATCACTTGGGGCTGTCCACGCCCAATTCCGATGACTGCCGGATCTTCGTCGACGGTCAGATCTACGCCTGGCGCGACGGCGAAGACGTCATGTTCGATGAAACCTATGTGCACTGGGTCAAGAACGAAACCCCACAGACCCGCGTAATTCTGTTCTGCGATGTCGAGCGCCCCCTGAAAAGCCGGCTGATGACCCGCCTCAACCGCAGCATCAGCGCGTTCCTCGGCCGCGCCACCGCGCCGCAGAACCTGGAGGAAGAACACGTCGGTGGCATCAACCGGGCCTATGCCTGGAGCAAGTCGTTCAGTGACGGCATCAGCGGCCGGGTCAAGCAGTTCAAGCGCAAGCATCCCAAGGCCTACCGGGTGATGCGGCCAGTGTTGGCGGTGGCGGTGCTGACGGCGCTTGGCTACTGGTTGTTCGTTTAAATATTGCGTAGTCCATCGAGCGCTGGTTATAGTCGACGCTCTTCGGGTTTTCGAACCCACCCTTCAAGAGATCGGCTCATGCCTGCATCCCCTGTCATCGCGGTCGTGGTTCCAGCGTTCAACGCTGGTGTCGTGCCGTGTGGGAGTCAGCAGCCTGCGCAGATCGGTCAATACCCTCCACCTGTCAGTAGCCCACCGGTGTACGCCGTCGTATCACCGCCGGGTGTTGGCATTCAGGGCTGATCGGCAACGGTTGCCATCCCCTGTGCCCGCCCGGAAAAAACTACTGGACTTCAGCTTCGGCTGAGTTGGCTTTTTGCCTGACTACAGGTGGTATCCATGTTTTCCCTTTCCAAAAACGCCTTATTGGCGGCGGCTTCCACGAGCCTGTTCGTTTTGCTGTGGAGCAGTGGGGCGATCTTTTCCAAGCTGGGCCTGGCCCACGCTTCCCCCTTCGCCTTTTTGCTGATCCGTTTTGCCATCGCGCTGTTCGCCTTGGTGCTGTTGATCCCCATGCTCAAGTTCAAGCTGCCCAAGACCGGCAAGCCGATGCTGTACGCGGTGACCACCGGGTTGGTGCTGCTGGGCGCCTATCAGATTTTTTATCTGCTGGCGCTGCAAATGAATGTCACGCCCGGGGTCATGGCCACCCTGATGGGCGTGCAACCGATCCTGACCGTGGTGCTCATGGAACGTCAGCGTTCCTGGTCGCGGATGTTCGGCCTGGTGCTGGGCTTGGTCGGGTTGGTCATGGTGGTGTACCAGGGCATCGGCCTGGCCGGCATGTCCCTGGCGGGGATGGTGTGCGGGTTGCTGGCACTGGTGAGCATGACGGCCGGTTCCATCATGCAGAAGCGCATCACCGATAACCCACTGGGCACGCTGCCGGTGCAGTACCTGGCCGGGTTGGTGTTGTGCGCGGTGTTCGTGCCGTTCCAGCCGTTTCACTTCGAATACAGCACGGGGTTCTTCGTGCCGGTGCTGTGGATGGCGCTGGTGGTGTCGGTGCTGGCAACGTTGCTGCTGTACCGTTTGATTGCTCGGGGCAACCTGGTGAATGTCACCAGCCTGTTCTACCTGGTGCCGGCGGTGACGGCGATCATGGACTACCTGGTGTTCGGCAACCGGCTGGCGTTGTTGAGCTGGCTGGGGATGGTGCTGATCATCGTGGGGTTGGTGTTTGTGTTTCGTAAGAGCCGCTAGCCCTTAGTCATCGCTGGGTGTACCACCGCCATCGCGAGCGAGCTCGCTCCCACAGGGTTATGCGCAGCCCTTTTGTGGGAGCGAGCTTGCTCGCGATGGCCTATTAAGCCACACCGATGGATTACCGGGCAGACGCTTCAGCCGGTTTCACCACCCCAGGCTTCAACACCAACCACAACGCCGCCGCAATCAACACCCCGCCATACAAATGCGCCATCCCCAACGGCTCATCCAGCAGCAACGCCCCCCACAACACGCCGAATGGCGGGATCAGGAACGTCACGGTCATGGATTTGACCGGGCCGATGGAGCTGAGCAGGCGGAAGTAAAGAATGTACGCCAGCGCAGTGCACACCAGGCCCAGCCCCAGCAGGGACAACCAGACGCTCCAGCCGCCCCAACTGGCCGGCGGCTGGCTGATGACGCTGTAACCAAACAGCGGCAGCAAGAACACCGTGGCACCGAACATGCTGCCCAGGGCCGAGAGGCGGCTGTCCAGGCCTCCCTGGTGATCGAGCCAGCGCCGGGTGAGGAAGCCGGCAAAGCCGTAGCAGGTCGTGGCCAGCAGGCAGGCGAGGGCGCCCATCAACAGTTGCAGGTCGAAGGCCACCGGGCCGGCGCGGGTCAGGATGGCAACGCCGAGCAGCCCCAGGAAGACACCGCTGACCTTGGCCGGGGTCAGTTGTTCGCTGAAGAACAAGCCGCCGATCAACACCCCCATCAATGGCGTGGTGGCATTGAAAATCGCTGAATAACCGGCCGGCAGCACCTGGGCCGCCAGCGAATAAAACGTGGCCGGAATGCCCGAGTTGATCAGGCCCAGCACCATCACGACTTTGAGCTTGCCGCGAAAATTCCAGTCGACGCGCATCAGGGCCAGGATCACCAGCAGCCCGACGAAGGCGATGGACACGCGAAAGAATGCAGTGGGGAGGGTGCCAATGACGGGGGCGATGATGCGCATGAACAGGAAGCTGGCCCCCCAGATGGCGGCCAATGACAGTAAACGCAGGATATCGACGAGGTTCACGAGCCACTCCTTCCTTGATGGGGTGGCAAGTGTCGCCGCCCTGCATAGCGATGGCAATGGTTGCGTTGGCGCGTGATTGGCCTCTAAGCTCAGTCGCCAATAACAAGCATGACCCGCCGAGGTTTACCCTATGACGCAGCCATGGCCCGCCCTCGAAATCGCCCGTTCGATCCTCGACGGCTTCGACGATTATCGTGAGCATTTCCGGCAGATCACCGACGGCGCCCGCGCCCGGTTCGAGCAGGCCCTGTGGCTGGAGGCCCAAGCGGCGTCGGCGGCGCGGATCAATTTGTATGAAGAAAAAGTCTTCGAAACCGTCGCCAGGCTGCACAAGGCCTTCGATGACGAAACACTGATGGATGTGGGCTGCTGGCCGCTGGTCAAAAGCGCCTACATCAGCCTGATCGACCTGCGTTTCGACGATGAACTGTCGGAAACCTGGTACAACTCGATCTTCTGCGGGTTGTTCAGCCACGACCTGATCA
Organism: Pseudomonas sp. NFACC24-1; assembly: GCF_900115235.1. Lineage (NCBI taxonomy): Bacteria > Pseudomonadati > Pseudomonadota > Gammaproteobacteria > Pseudomonadales > Pseudomonadaceae > Pseudomonas > Pseudomonas sp. NFACC24-1. The sequence goes on along the minus strand of NZ_FOVS01000024.1, from coordinate 16,756 downwards.
GCGACGGCACCATGTTCATCCACACCACCCGGCCCAGCCTGCGCCGGGCCCGCGCCGCCCAGACCCGCACCTACAAGCCCCAGGGGCAGTTGGACCGGATGCTGGCGAGCGTGTTCGCCGATTACCGGTTCAGCGAGGACTACGGCGACTTGCCAGGCGACCTGCTGCGCCTCGAAGCGCAGTTGCGCGAGAACCTGCCGGACTGGGTCTGCAAGGATCCGGAACTGACGGTGGAGTTGTTTTCCTCGGTGCTCTACCGCAACAAGGGCGCCTACCTGGTGGGCCGGATCTTTACTCGCGACGATCAATGGCCGCTGGTGATCCCGCTGCTGCACCGTGAGGGCCGGGGTATCCAGATCGATGCGCTGATCACCGACGAGGCGCAGGTGTCGATCATCTTCTCGTTCACCCGCTCGTACTTCATGGTGGACGTGCCGGTGCCGGCGGAATTCATCGGCTTTCTCAAGCGCATCCTGCCGGGCAAGCACATCGCCGAGTTGTACACCTCCATCGGTTTCTACAAGCACGGCAAGTCCGAGTTCTACCGGGCGCTGATCAACCACCTGGCGAACACCGACGACCAGTTCATCATGGCGCCCGGTGTGCGCGGCATGGTCATGAGCGTGTTCACCCTGCCGGGCTTCAACACGGTGTTCAAGATCATCAAGGACCGCTTCTCGCCGTCGAAAAACGTCGACCGGGCCACGGTGATCGAGAAGTACCGACTGGTGAAAAGTGTCGACCGGGTCGGGCGCATGGCCGATACCCAGGAGTTCGCCGATTTCCGCTTTCCCCTGAGCAAATTCGAGCCGGCCTGCCTGGAGGAACTGTTGGAAGTAGCACCTTCCACGGTGTCGGTGGAAGGCGAGACGGTGCTGATCCGGCACTGCTGGACCGAACGCCGGATGACGCCCCTGAACCTCTACCTGGAAAACGCCAACCCCGACCAGGTGCGCGAGGCGCTGGAAGACTACGGTCTGGCGATCAAGCAACTGGCGGCGGCCAATATCTTCCCCGGCGACATGCTGCTCAAGAACTTCGGCGTGACCCGCCACGGTCGCGTGGTGTTCTATGACTACGATGAAATCTGCTTCCTCACCGAAGCCAATTTCCGCCACATCCCCGAGCCCCGTACCCCGGAAGACGAAATGGCTTCCGAGCCCTGGTATTCCATCGGGCCGCTGGACGTGTTTCCCGAGGAATTCCCACCGTTCCTGTTCGCCGACGCCGGGCAGCGCAAGCTGTTCGACCAGTTGCACGGCGAGCTGTACAACGCCGACTACTGGAAAAGCCTGCAAGAGGCAATCCGGGCGGGGAAGGTGATCGATGTGTTCCCGTATCGGCGTAAGGGTTAGAAGCAGCTTCAAGCTTCAAGCTTCAAGCGGCAAGTTTTGAGTTTCAGGGCAGTGCCGCTTGCAACTTGCAGCTTGCAGCTTGAAACTTGCCGCTGCTCCTATTCCCCTTGCGTACCTGATGACTGACCAAGCCCCCGCTATCGACAAGCTGCTGAAAAACCTCGACCACGCCATGCTCGCCGACCGTCACCGGTTGCGGCGCCAGTTGCTCGAGCTGCGCAAGAAGCCCGACGAGGCCAAGCTGGCCCAGTGGGTGGCGCGCATGCAGGCGTCGTGCGACCAGGTGCTGGCGCGCAAGGCGAGCCTGCCGGTGATCCGCTATGACGACAATCTGCCGATCGCCGCCAAGCGCGACGAAATCAAGGAGGCGCTGCTCAAGCATCAGGTGCTGATCATCGCCGGCGAAACCGGCTCGGGCAAAACCACACAGTTGCCGAAGATCTGCCTGGAAATCGGTCGCGGCCAGCACGGCTTGATCGGCCACACCCAGCCGCGCCGGATCGCCGCCCGCAGTGTCGCAAGCCGTGTCGCCGAAGAGCTGGCCACGCCGTTGGGGGCGTTGGTGGGGTATCAGGTGCGATTCGAGGACCAGAGCGACGCCAACACCCTGATCAAGCTGATGACCGACGGCATCCTGCTGGCCGAGACCCAGAACGACCGCTACCTCGAGCGCTACGACACGATCATCGTCGACGAAGCTCACGAACGCAGCCTGAACATCGATTTCCTGCTCGGCTACCTCAAGACCCTGTTGCCGCGCCGCCCGGACCTTAAAGTCATCATCACCTCGGCGACCATCGACCTGGAGCGCTTTTCCAAGCACTTCGACGACGCGCCCATCGTGGAAGTTTCGGGCCGCACCTTCCCGGTGGACACCTGGTATCGCCCGCTGACCCTGGAGCAGGACGAGGAGGGCAACCGGGTCGAGGACGACTTGACCGTCGACCAGGCGATCCTCGCCACCCTCGATGAAATCGCCGCCTACGAGCGCAGCGAGCGCCGCAGTCCCGGGGACGTGCTGGTGTTCCTGCCGGGTGAGCGGGAGATTCGCGACGCCGCGGAGATGCTGCGCAAGGCCCAGCTCAAGCACACCGAGATCCTGCCGCTGTATGCGCGTTTATCGCCGGCCGAACAGCAGCGGATCTTCCAGTCCCACCCGGGCCGTCGCGTGGTGCTGGCGACCAACGTCGCCGAAACCTCGCTGACCGTGCCGGGCATTCGCTACGTGATCGACAGCGGTACCGCGCGCATCAGCCGCTACAGCTACCGGGCCAAGGTCCAGCGCTTGCCCATCGAGGCCATTTCCCAGGCCAGCGCCAACCAGCGCAAAGGCCGTTGCGGGCGGGTCGAGCCGGGCATTTGCGTGCGGTTGTACAGCGAGGAAGATTTTCTTGGGCGGCCGGAGTTCACCGATCCCGAGATCCTGCGCACCAACCTGGCGGCGGTGATTCTGCAGATGCTGCACCTGCGCCTCGGCGAGATCACCGACTTCCCGTTCATCGAGCCGCCGGACGGCAAGGCCATCAGCGACGGTTTCAACCTGCTGCAAGAACTCTCGGCGGTGGACCGCAACAGTCAGTTGACCCCGCTCGGTCGGCAGTTGGCCCGCCTGCCGGTGGACCCACGCATGGGACGCATGCTGCTGGAAGCGGCGAAGCTGGGCAGCCTGCAGGAAGTGTTGATCGTCGCCAGCGCCATGTCGATCCAGGACCCGCGCGAGCGTCCGCCGGAGCGCCAACAGGCGGCCGACCAGGCCCACGCCCAGTGGAAGGATCCGGATTCGGACTTCGCCGGGCTGGTCAACCTGTGGCGCGGTTTCGAAGAACAGCGCCAGGCCCTGACTGCCAGCCCGCTGCGCAACTGGTGCCGCAAGAATTTCCTCAATTACCTGCGTCTGCGCGAATGGCGCGATTCCCATCGCCAGTTGAGCCTGATCTGCCGCGACATGCAGTTGAGCCTCAACAAGGAGTCGGCGGATTACCCGAAGCTGCACAAGGCGGTGCTCTCGGGCCTGTTGAGCCAGATCGGCCAGAAAACCGAAGACGGTGATTACCTCGGTGCTCGCCAGCGGCGGTTCTGGGTCCATCCGTCGTCGGGCCTGGGCAAGAAGCGGCCGCAGTGGCTGATGACCGCCGAGTTGGTGGAAACCACCAAGTTGTACGCGCGCATGGTGGCCAAGATCGAGCCGGACTGGATCGAACCGCTGGCCGGGCACCTGATCAAGAAAAACCACTTCGAACCCCATTGGGAGAAGAAGCGCGGACAAGTGGTGGCCTATGAGCAGATCACCTTGTTCGGGCTCATCGTCGTCGGTCGGCGGCCGGTGCACTACGGTCCGGTGGACCCGGTGGTGTCCCGTGAGCTGTTCATCCGCGAGGCGCTGGTGCGCGGCGAGATCCAGTCCAAGGCCAAGTGCCTGGGGGCCAATACCCGCCTGCTGGAGCAACTCGACGAACTGGAAGCCAAGGCCCGTCGCCGCGACATCCTGGCGGACGAGGAAACCCTGTTTGCGTTCTACGACGCCCGTTTGCCGGCCGAGATCCACCAGACCGCGACGTTCGACAGCTGGTACCGGATCAACAGCCAGAAAGACCCGCAATTGCTGATCATGCGCGAGGAAGACGTGTTGGCCCGCGAGGCCAGCGAGGTCACCGCCACGCAGTACCCCGACACCTTGCGTGTCGGTGACCTGACCTTACCGCTGAGCTATCACTTCGAGCCCAACCATCCCCGCGACGGCGTGACCTTGCGCGTGCCGGCACCGTTGTTGCCGATGCTGCCGCCGGAACGCCTGGAATGGCTGGTGCCGGGGATGATCGAGGCCAAGTGCATCGCCCTGGTGCGCAACCTGCCCAAGGCCTTGCGCAAGAACTTCGTGCCGGTACCGGACTTCGTCAAGGCGGCGCTGCAACGTATCACCTTCGCCGAGGGCTCGTTGCCGCAGTCCCTGGGCCGTGAGCTGCTGCGCATGACCGGTGCGCGGGTCAGCGACGAAGCCTGGGCCGAAGCGGCCCAGCAGGTGGAAAGCCACTTGCGCATGAACCTGGAAATCGTCGACGGCCAGGGCAAGTTCCTCGGCGAGGGCCGCGACCTGGCCGAGCTGACAGCACGCTTTGCCGAGGCCAGCCAGGCGGCCTTGGCCGTGCCGCAAACGGCAAAAAGCCAGGCACCGGTGGAGGCGAAGGTCTTCGCGCCGGTGGCCGAGAAAACCCAGCAGAAGATCGCCGGGCTGTCGATGACGGTCTATCCGGCGCTGGTGGAAGAGGGCGGCGTGGTCAAGGAAGGGCGTTTCCCGACTCCGGCCGAAGCCGAATTCCAGCATCGCCGCGCTTTGCAGCGCTTGCTCATGCAGCAATTGGCCGAATCGGCCAAGTTCCTGCGGGGCAAGCTGCCGGGGCTGACGGAGCTGGGCCTGCTGTACCGCGACTTGGGTCGCATCGACGGCCTGGTGGAAGACATCCTGCTCGCCAGCCTCGACAGCTGTGTGCTCGAAGGTGAAGCGAGCCTGCCCCGCGACGGCGCCGCCCTGGCTGCCCTGGCCGAGCGCAAGCGCGGCGGCTGGACCGAACACGCCGAACGCCTGGCCAAGCTGACCCTGGACATCCTCAAGCTCTGGCATGGCCTGCAAAAACGCTTCAAGGGCAAGATCGACCTGGCCCAGGCCGTGGCGCTGAACGACATCAAGCAGCAACTCAGTCACCTGGTGTACCCGGGCTTCGTGCGGGAAACCCCGCATCAGTGGCTCAAGGAGCTGCCGCGCTACCTCAAGGCCATCGAGCAACGCTTCGAGAAGTTGGGCAGCCAAGTGCAGAAAGACCGGGTCTGGAGCGGCGAACTGTCGAACCTCTGGGCCCAATACCAGGCCCGCGCCAGCAAACACGCCCAGGAAGGCAAGCGCGACCCGCAACTGGAATTGTACCGCTGGTGGCTGGAGGAATACCGGGTGTCGTTGTTCGCCCAGCAACTGGGCACCAAGGTGCCGATTTCCGACAAGCGCCTGGGCAAGCAGTGGGGGCTGGTGGAGGGGTGATGGCAGAAGTCAGATGATACTCATACCCCCTGTGGGAGCGGGCTTGCTCGCGAATGCAATTGCACATTCAACATTGATGCAAGCTGATCCACCGCTTTCGCGAGCAAGCCCGCTCCCACAGGGTTTTGTGTGGTGAAGAAGGGAGAATGGGCCAAACCCCCGCGTTTATGGCAAACTTCGCGCCTATAAATGCCGGTCCCGTGGTTTTGAGCTTCAAGGCCACGGGCGGATCCGGAATAAAGCGATGCCAGGGCTGCTTCCCCGGATGGGAAAAGTCCCTTTGTGTATTGGTACGTCGGTGCCAATACTTTCTGCCTGAACAGATCAGAGACACGACCCATGCATAACGTCGTCATCAGCGGCACCGGCCTGTACACCCCGGCCAACAGCATCTCCAACGAAGAGCTGGTGCAATCTTTCAATACCTATGTCGCGCAATTCAACGCCGACAACGCCGATGCCATCGAGCGGGGGGAAGTCGAGGCGTTGACTGAATCCAACGCCGCGTTCATCGAAAAGGCCTCGGGCATCAAGAGCCGCTTTGTCATGGACAAGGACGGCATTCTCGATCCGCAACGCATGACCCCACGCCTGCCCGAGCGCTCCAACGACGAGTGGTCGGTGCTCTGCGAAATGGCCATCGGCGCTGCGAAACAGGCCCTGGAGCGGGCCGGCCGCACGGTCGCGGACATCGACGGGGTCATCGTCGCCTGTTCCAACCTGCAGCGTGCCTACCCGGCCATCGCCATCGAAGTCCAGGAAGCCCTGGGCATCGAAGGTTTCGGTTTCGACATGAACGTGGCCTGTTCCTCGGCGACCTTCGGTATCCAGGCCGCGGCCAACAGTGTGCAACTGGGTCAGGCCCGGGCGATCCTGATGGTCAACCCGGAGGTGTGCACCGGCCACTTGAACTTCCGCGACCGCGATAGCCACTTCATCTTCGGCGACGCGGCCACTGCCGTGATCATCGAGCGGGCGGACCTGGCGACCTCGCCGTACCAGTTCGACGTGGTCAGCACCAAGCTGCTCACCAAGTTCTCCAACAACATCCGCAACAACTTCGGTTTCCTCAACCGCGCCGCGGGAGAGGGCATCGGCAGCCGCGACAAACTGTTCGTCCAGGAAGGCCGCAAGGTGTTCCGCGACGTTTGCCCGATGGTGGCCGAACTGATCGGTACCCACCTGGAAGAAAACCAACTGAACGTTGGCGACGTGAAACGCTTCTGGCTGCACCAGGCCAACTTGAGCATGAACCACCTGATCGTGCGCAAACTGCTGGGACGCGAAGCCACCGAAGCGGAAGCCCCCGTGATTCTCGACCGGTACGCCAACACCAGTTCGGCCGGTTCGGTGATCGCGTTCCACAAATACCAGGATGACTTGCCCAGCGGCTCGGTCGCCGTCCTCAGTTCCTTCGGTGCCGGTTATTCGATTGGCAGCGTGATTTTGCGTAAGCATTGATGACTGGCAATGGGATGTATTGTGGCGAGGGGATTTATCCCCGCTGGGCTGCGTAGCAGCCCCAAAGCAGGCAATGAATACATCCTGATGTACCGCAATGGCAGATATCAGGGTCGCTTCGCAACCCAGCGGGGATAAATCCCCTCGCCACAAAAACATAGTCAGTCTTGCAAGGCAGTGGGGCATTGAATGACGGTCACCGATGACACCTTCCTGCTCCAACGCCTCCTGGCCGGTGAGCAGCAGGCCTACAGGGAACTGGTCAGCGCCTACCAGAGCCCGATGCGTGCCGTGGCCTATGCCATCGTCGGCAGTCGCCATGTCGACGAAGTGGTGCAGGACGCCTGGCTGTCCGTGGTGCGCAATCTCAGTGGTTTCCAGGGGCGTTCCAGCCTCAAGACCTGGCTGTTGACCATCACGGCCAACGCCGCCAAGGGGCGCTACAAGCAGAACCGGCGGGAAGTGCTGCTCGATGACCTCCCGGCTCCCCACGGTATCCTCGGCGATGACCGTTTCGCCGCGGACGGCCATTGGCTGCTGGCGCCGTTCGCCTGGCACCAGGACACGCCCGAAGCGCTGCTCACGATGAGTGAATTGCGTGATTGCCTGGAGCACACGTTGCTCAGCCTGTCGGAGCTGCAAGGCAGCGTACTGACCCTGCGGGAACAGCAAGACCTGGAGTTGGACGAAATCTGTAATCTGTTGGGTATCTCGCTCTCCAATGTCCGTGTGCTGTTGCATCGTGCCCGACTGAAGATCTTCGCGACTGTTGAACATTTCGAGGAAACCGGCGAATGCTGACCTGCAAGGAACAAGTGGCGCGCTCCAGCGATTATCTCGATGGACAATTGAGCTTTCGTGAACGCCTGATGGTGCGTCATCACTTGATGTTCTGCCCCAATTGCCGACGCTTCATCCGTCAGATGCGCCTGATGCAGGCGACCCTCAAAAAACTGCCGCAACCCCCGATTCCCGACCTGGATCACCTCGCCGAGAAACTCGCCGCCGAGCGTCGCAAAGACATCCGTTAAACCCGTAGGGGCTGACGAGTGCAACGAGGCTGCGATCTTTCCCCTATCGATTGAATCTCAAGGGAAGAGTCAAAAGATCGCAGGCTTCGCCAGCTCCTACAGTTATTCCTATTCGAAGTAAAAAGTTCCGCTGTCATAAAATCTTTATGTGATAGCAACTCGCCTGACACAACCGGCCGCCAACATCCCCTCCCAACACCAGCGGGCCCAGTTCCGCGTGTTTTCTAACGCATAGACTACCAACAGGGGAATTCTTCGATGATCCGTAAGCACTTCGCAGGTGTTGCCGCCAGCGCACTGGCAATGGCAGTAACCGCCCAGGCTTTCGCCGGCACCGTCACTACCGATGGCGCCGATATCGTGGTCAAAACCAAGGGCGGCCTCGAGGTCGCTACCACTGACAAAGAGTTCAGCTTCAAGCTCGGCGGTCGTTTGCAGGCTGACTACAGCCAGTTCGATGGCATCTACACCGACAACGGCAAGTCGGCCGATGCCGCTTATATCCGCCGCGCGTTCCTGGAACTGTCCGGCGTGCTGTACACGGATTGGGCCTACACCATCAACTACGACATGTCCCACAACAGTGGCGACTCCGATAACGGCTACTTCGACGAAGCGTCCCTGGCCTACAACGGCTTCAAGCCGGTGTCGATCAAGGTCGGTCGTTTTGACCCCGACTTCGGCCTGGAAAAAGCCACCAGCTCCAAGTGGGTGACCGCGCCCGAGCGTAACGCTGCCTACGACCTGATCGACTGGGCCAACAGCCACCAGAACGGCCTGGGTATCCAGGCCTCCAGCACCTTCGCTGATTCGTTCTATGCTTCGGCCGGCGTGTTCAGCAAGGACACCGACGACACTGACGGCGACAGCGTCAAGCAGGTCAACGGTCGCTTCGTCTTCGCTCCGATGCACGAAGCTGGCAACGTGCTGCACTTCGGTCTGAACGTAGCCTCCCGTGACGTTTCGGACACCGCGTTCGATGCACGTTATCGCTCCCGCCTGGGCATGCGTGGCGTTGAAACCCTGGGTGGCAACGATGCCGGCCCTAACGGTAACCGTCCGGTCCTGGGCGGCGCCAACAACTCGCCGGCCGGTTCGTACGACACTGACACCGCCTTCGGCCTGGAAGCCGCTTTCGCCATGGGTCCAGCGTCGATCCAGGGTGAATACATCTCCCGCAAGACCAAGGCTGACAGCGACGCCTTCGAAGACCTCAAAGGCCACGGCTTCTACGTCCAGGGTGCCTACACCATCACCGGTGAGTCCCGTGGCTATAAGGTCGGCAAATTTGACGCGATCAAGCCTCAGAACAAATCCATCGGCGCCTGGGAAGTGTTCTACCGCTTCGACAGCATGACCGTCGAAGACGACAACATCACCACTGCCTCGGCGACCCGTGAAGTGGGCGATGCCGAAGCCAAGGTGCACAACCTGGGCGTGAACTGGTACGCCAACGAAGCGGTGAAAATCACCGGTGCCTACGTCAAGGCCAAGACCGACAAAGTCACCAACGCCAATGGCGATGACGATGGCGACGGTTTCGTCGTCCGTGCCCAGTACGTGTTCTGAATCGCGCTGACTTGATACAGAGCGTTTTCTTCATCCGTTAATGCTCCTTTTCAACCCCGCCCCTGGCGGGGTTTTTTTATGTGCGCTCGGTCAGGATCGGCGATACTCGTTCCATCCGTCGTCTGGCTCTCGAGGAATCGCATGCCGCTTCACGTCTTGGACAGCCTGTCCGCCATCGCGCCGCACGAGTGGGACGCGTTGGTGCCCGCCAACCAGCCTTTCCTGCGCCACGCCTTCCTTGGCACCCTGGAAGACAGCGCCAGCCTGGGGCCGCAATCCGGTTGGCAAGCCGAGCATTTGTTGCACATTGAAAACGGTCAGCTGTTGGCGGCCTTGCCCAGTTACCGCAAGTGGCATTCCTACGGTGAATACGTGTTCGACCACGGCTGGGCCGACGCTTGCGCCCGCGCCGGCATCGATTACTACCCCAAGCTGTTGACGGCGGTACCGTTCAGCCCGGTCAGTGGGCCGCGACTGTTGGCGGCGCGGGTGGAGGACGGTCTGGCGTTGCTGGGCAGCGTGCCCGGATACCTGGAAATCGAAGGGCTTTCCAGTGCCCACATCAACTTCACCGATGCCTTCACCGACGCGGCACTTGCCGGGCAAGAAGGCTGGCTGCAGCGGATCGGCTGCCAGTATCACTGGCAAAATCGCGGTTATCGCGACTTCCAGGACTTTCTCGATGCCCTCAGTTCCCGCAAGCGCAAGCAGATGCGCAAGGAACGCGAACAAGTGGCGGGACAGGGCATCGCGTTCGAATGGCTCGAAGGTCATCAGTTGGACGAGGCACAGTGGGATTTTGTCTACGCCTGTTACGCCAACACCTACGCGATACGACGGCAGGCGCCCTACTTGACCCGGACATTCTTCAGCCTGTTGGCCGAACGCATGCCCGAGGCCATCCGTGTGGTGCTGGCCAAGCAAGGTTCACGGCCGGTGGCGATGGCGTTCAGCCTGGTGGGCGGCGACAGTTTCTATGGACGGTACTGGGGCTGCCTGGCGGAGTTCGACCGGTTGCACTTCGAGACCTGTTTCTATCAAGGCATGGATTATGCGATTGCCCATGGCTTGCAGCGCTTCGATGCCGGCGCCCAGGGTGAGCACAAGTTGATTCGCGGGTTCGAGCCAGCGATTACCCGCTCATGGCATTACTTGCGTCATCCGGGGTTGAAAGCGGCAGTGGCGGATTTTCTCGTACGCGAGCAGGAGGGGGTGCTGGCGTACGCCGAAGAGGCCAGGACGGCCCTGCCGTATCGGCAGGGCTGATATCTCCTGACTGGCACCGACCCCTGTGGCGAGGGGATTTATCCCCGCTGGGCTGCGAAGCAGCCCCAATACAGTTAACTCATTCGAGCCTGACACTACCGAGTGATCTGGTTCTAGGACTGCTTCGCAGTCCAGCGGGGATAAATCCCCTCGCCACAGTAAGGTAGCAAGTCAGGTCCTTATCCATAGGGCCTGATGACCCATCCCCTCAGTTCAGTCGATCCCTACAAACCCCCCGGTCTGATGCTGCCACAACCGCGCATACAATCCGCCATGGGCCAGCAGCTCGGCATGGCTGCCGGTTTCGGCGATGCGGCCATTCTCCAGTACCACTAACCGGTCCATCCGGGCGATGGTGGAGAGGCGGTGGGCGATGGCGATCACCGTCTTGCCTTGCATCAGGGTCTCGAGGCTTTCCTGGATCGCCGCTTCGACTTCCGAGTCCAGTGCCGAGGTCGCTTCGTCCATGATCAGAATCGGCGCGTCCTTGAGCAGCACTCGCGCGATAGCGATGCGCTGGCGCTGGCCGCCGGACAGTTTCACTCCGCGCTCACCCACATGGGCATCGAAGCCGGTGCGGCCTTCTGCGTCCGACAGCAACGGGATGAATTCATCGGCCCGGGCCTTGTGCACGGCTTCCCAGAGTTGCGCATCGGTGGCGTCGGGTTTGCCGTAGAGCAGGTTGTCGCGAATCGAACGATGCAGCAGCGAGGTGTCCTGGGTGATCATGCCGATGCGCTCGCGCAGGCTTTCCTGGCCGACTTCGGCGATGTCCTGGCCGTCGATGAGGATGCGCCCGCCTTGCACGTCATAGAGGCGCAGCAGCAGGTTCACCAAGGTGGATTTGCCCGCGCCGGACGGGCCGATCAGGCCGATTTTCTCGCCAGGCTTGATGGTCAGGTTGAGGTCGCCGATGACCCCGCTTTTCTTGCCATAGTGGAAATCCACATGCTCGAAACGCACCTCGCCCCGGGCCACCGCCAGGGGCTTGGCCTGGTCGCGGTCGGTGACGCTGACCGGTTGGGCGATGGTCTGCAGGCCGTCCTGGACCATGCCGATGTTTTCGAAAATGCCGTTGACCACCCACATGATCCAGCCGGACATGTTGACGATGCGGATCACCAGCCCGGTCGCCAAGGCAATGGCGCCCACGCTGATCAGCGACTGGGTCCAGAGCCACAGGGCCAGCGCGGTGGTGCCGACGATCAGCAGTCCGTTCATGCTGGTGATGACCACGTCCATGCTGGTCACCACGCGGCCGGCCAACTGGGCTTTTTCGGTCTGCTCCTGGATGGCTTCGCGGGCGTATTGCTGTTCGAAATTGGTATGGGCGAACAGCTTCAGGGTGGTGATGTTGGTGTAGCCGTCGACGATCCGCCCCATGAGTTTGGAGCGGGCATCGGACGACACCACCGAGCGCTCCTTGACCCGTGGCACGAAATAGCAGAGTGCGCCGATGTAGGCGGCAATCCACATCAGCAGCGGGATCATCAGGCGCCAGTCGGCTTCGGCGAACAGCACCAGGGAACTGACGGCGTAGATCAGCACGTGCCACAGGGCATCCACTGCCTGGACCGCCGAGTCGCGCAGGGAGTTGCCGGTTTGCATGATGCGCTGGGCGATGCGCCCGGCGAAATCGTTCTGGAAGAAATTCAGGCTCTGCTTGAGCACGTAGCTGTGGTTCTGCCAGCGGATCAGGCTGGTCATGCCGGGGCTCAGGGTCTGGTGCACCAGCAGGTCATGCAGGGCCACGAAGATCGGCCGGAAGACCAGCGCCACCACGGCCATCCAGGCCAGCTCCAGGCCATGGACCTTGAAGAAGTCCACATTGGGCGTGCCTTGGGTCAGGTCGATGATGCGGCTCAGGTAGCTGAACAGCGCCACTTCGATCAGCGCGCCGATCAGGCCAACCACCAGCAGCACGACGAAGCTGGGCCAGACCTGTTTCAGGTAATAGGTGTAGAAGGGCAGGACGCGGTTCGGCGGGGCCGAGCTCGGGGCGTCGCGGAAGATATCGATCAGTGTTTCGAAGCGGCGAAAAACCATCTGTAAATGCCCTGGCAGGGGCTCTCCTTTTTGCTAATGGGCGGTGCGGGATGACCGCGCCGCCCAGGCTTGCCGTGTGCCGCTTCAGTCGATGCGCTTGGCCGACTTGATGAGCACAGGGTCGATCGGCACGTTTTGCATGCCTTGCTTGGTGGTGGTCTGGGAGTTGACGATGATGTCCACCACGTCCATGCCCTTGACCACTTTGGCGAACACCGCGTAACCGGCGTCACGGCCCGGGTCGAGGAAGGCGTTGTCGGCTACGTTGATGAAGAATTGGCTGGTGGCCGAGTCCGGGTTGGACGTGCGCGCCATCGACAAGGTGCCGCGAACGTTGTGCAGGCCATTGCTGGCTTCGTTCTTGATCGGTGCCTTGGTGTCTTTCTGTTGCATCTGTGCGGTGAAGCCCCCGCCCTGGGCCATGAAGCCCGGGATCACACGGTGGAAAATCGTGTTGTTGTAGAAACCACTGTCCACGTACTCGAGGAAGTTCTTGGTACTGATGGGGGCCTTGACCGGGTCCAGTTCGATTTCGATCAGGCCGTTGGTGGTGTCCAGCAATACATGGGGGGCCTTGGCGGGAGTCGCAGCCATCAGGTTGGCGGCAAACAATACGGTGCCGGCGGCAAGGGCGATTTTTTTCAGCATGGGGTCAGAGATCCTGAGTGGTGGAATCGGTTGCGGTCAAAAAGTCGAGCAGGGTTTGGTTGAAGCGTTCGGGTTGATCCAGCGGGGTAGCGTGCCGTGAATCGGCGATGACCACCAGATGCGCATTGGGCAGCCGCTTTACATAGGCTTCTTTCAGCGCCACCGGGGTGTAGTCGTGGTCGGCGCAGATGACGAGGGTTGGACAGGCAACCTGTGAAAGTCGTTCCTGCACACCCCACCCCACGATTGCATCGAAGCTGGCGAGATAAGCACGTTTGTCGTTCTTTGCCCAGCGCCGGGCCATTTCCAGGCGTAACTCGGTTTGCTCGGGCTTGGGAAACAGCTTGGCGCCCAGGGCCTTGCCGATGGTTTCCAGGCTGAGCAGGCGCATCAGGCTCCAGCGCTTGAACCATTGCCAGCAATCGTCGGGCGTGCGGACCTTGACCTGCGGCGCGCTGTTGACGATGCACAGGCTCCTGATCCGTTCCGGCTCATCCACCGCCAATTGGAAACAGATCATGCCGCCCATGGACCAGCCCACCAAATGCACCGGACCCAGCTCCAGGTGATCGATCAGGGCGCTCAGGTCGGCGCTGAAACCTTTGATGCTGTAGCGTTCGCGGGGTTTGTCGGAGCGGCCGTGACCGCGCACATCCATCACGATCAGGCGGTAGCGGGCGGACAATGCCGGGATCTGCTTTTCCCAGTCGCGGGTGCTGGAGCCCAGCCCATGGACCAGCACCAAGGGCGCGCCGTGGCCGTATTCCTCGTAGTGCAGGTCGCATCCTTCGTGTGCAAAATAGGCCATCGGCAAAATCCTTGTCAGGCTTGTTCAGGAGCGGCGAACGGCGCATCCAGCGGCGCGGTGTCGAAGGTGCGCAGCAATTCGATCAGGATTTGCGTGGCCGGGCCCAGGGGTTTTTCCTTGTTCGAGAAAAGATAGAAGGTCGAGTTGCGGCTGCCTCCCTGTTCCAAGGGTAGACGCTTGAGCACGCCTTCCTTGAGTTCTCGTTCGATCATGTGCCGGGGCAGCCAGGCGAAGCCCAGGCCGCTGCCGACAAAACTCGCGGCGGTGGCCAGGCTGCCCACGGTCCAGCGCTGTTCGGCGCCGAGCCAGCCGACGTCGCGAGGCTGCTGGCGGCCGGAGTCGCGGATGACCACTTGCAACTGGCTTTCCAGGTCCTGGAAGTTCAGCTCGCGATTGAGGCGGTGCAGGGCATGCTCGGGATGGGCCACCGCGATGAACTCCACGTCGCTCAACTCCGCCCCCAGGTAACCGGGAATGCTGAAGCCGCTGATGGCCAGGTCGGCCACGCCTTCGAGCAGCACTTCTTCGACACCCGACAACACTTCTTCGCGCAGCCGCACCCGGCAGCCACGGCTTTGCGGCATGAACGCGGTCAAGGCGCGAACGAGGCGGGCGTTGGGGTAGGCCGCGTCGACCACCAGGCGCACTTCCGCTTCCCAGCCCTGCTCCATGTGGTGGGCCAGGTCTTCCAATTGGCTGGCCTGTTTCACCAGTTGCCGCGAGCGGCGCAGCAGCACCCCGCCGGCTTCGGTCAAAACGGCCTTGCGTCCATCGATGCGCAGCAACGGCACGCCGAGCTGATCCTGCATGCGGGCCACGGTGTAGCTCACGGATGACTGGGAGCGATGCAGCACGTCGGCGGCCTGGGCGAAACCGCCGTGGTCGACCACTGCCTGCAAGGTGCGCCATTGATCCAGGGTCACGCGGGGCGCTTTCATATCGGGCTCCTCTTGTCCTAAGCTGGCGGTCCCTTGGTGGAGACTGCCGAATGAAGAAAATCTGTTGTGTGGTGCTGGCCTTGCTGCCCCTGACTGCGTTTGCCTACCCGATCGATGTGGAAAAACACCTCAACGGCCTGAGCATCGACTACACCGCCTATGACACCGATGCCGACATCGGCTCTATCCAGGTCAACAACTACGGCAGCACCGACGCGGCCTGCACCGTGGTGTTCAACAACGGCCCCGAGGCGCCGCGCACCCGCAAGATCGAAGTCGCCGCCGGCAAGTTCAAGAACGCCACGGCCAAGTTCAACCGCAACATCATCAAGCTGCGCATCAAGCTGACCTGTCAGCCGAAATAGTCCGGCAGCGGGGCAGGTGTTCGTACCTGCTCCGCTTATAAACGAAAATATCGATGCATTACAGCAGTTATTTGCGCTTTTTCATCGATATGGTCACGTTTAACCTTCACTCCATCGACTGACAACATTCTCAGATGGAGCCTACAAGCCATGTCCCGCGTTCTGATCATCGAAAGCAGTGCCCGCCAGCAAGACTCGGTTTCCCGTCAACTGACCCAGACTTTCATCAGCCAGTGGAAAGCTGCGCACCCGGCCGACGAAATCAGCGTCCGCGACCTGGCCATCAACCCGGTGCCGCACCTGGATGCCAATCTGCTGGGCGGCTGGATGAAGCCTGTCGAGCAGCGCAACGACATTGAAAACGCCTCGCTGGAACGCTCGAACCAACTGACCGATGAGCTGCTGGCCGCCGACGTCCTGGTGATGGCTGCACCGATGTACAACTTCGCCATTCCCAGCACTTTGAAGGCGTGGCTCGACCATGTGCTGCGTGCCGGCGTGACGTTCAAATACACCCCTACCGGTCCCCAAGGCCTGCTGGCCGACAAGCGCGCCTTCGTGCTCACCGCCCGGGGCGGCATTCACGCCGGTGGCAGCACCGACCATCAGGAACCCTACCTGCGCCAAGTCATGGGCTTCATCGGCATCCACGATGTGACCTTCATCCATGCCGAGGGCATGAACCTGGGTGGTGAGTTCCAGGAAAAGGGTTTGAATCAGGCCAACGCCAAATTGTCCCAGGTCGCCTGATCCGTTAATCCTCGGGTAATCGCCAGGTGGTCTATTGACCTGGCGCTTCCCTTCAAACCGTTTTGCGCATCGAACCTCCCTTTGCACTTATTGCTCCTGAGTGCATCAGCCCGATTGAACGCTTTAGCGAGATCGGGCTTTTTTTTGGTTCTTCACGGAATCCCGGGAAACACAGAAACAAGAACGCCGATTTGATTGATGATGTTCGTGCGAGCAAACACATCTAACAAACCGGCGTTCTTATGCGCGATATTAATACTTTCCTTCCTTTTTGGGAGGGCTTTTCTGTCGTTACGATCAAGCCTGATGGCGACGCGCTTCAGATCGACCTGATTCCCCATCCCACCCGATTCCCATCCTGCGGCGGGTGCCAGAAAACCTGTTCAAGCACTCATGAGTATTGCGAGCGTACCGTTCGTGACTTGCCGATTCTCGGTCGTGCGGTACGCCTCCGCGTTTTGCTCAGGCGTGTTGGCTGTCGTGACTGCG